>JACJVW010000005.1 GCA_020637435.1 Candidatus Woesearchaeota archaeon | reverse complement strand
GATTGGCAGCAACGTCTTTGCGACCTTACAGAACAAGGCAGAAGCCAGCTCACCATTGATATCCGCAACTCCGTCGTCAAAGATATGATGCGCTATATTTAGCACTACTAATCTTTGGTGAATTCCTTGATTTGTTGTGGTGAAGTTTCACAATTCTTATATAATCCTAGTATACATAATGATATACAAGATCGCAAAACTGAAACATGACCGGTATATCGAGGACCTGTGCTCAAAGATAGAACAGGAATATGATGTGCTCTATACCAACGTCCCTGTTTTCTCCAAACGCAATAAACGAAGACGCGTCGCCGAGATTGATGTCCTGGCAGTAAAGGAGAACAAGTACGATGTGTATGAAGTGAAGTGTTCTTATCGAATCACCAAGGCCAAAAAGCAGCTGAAACGCATCAAGAGGCTGCTTCCACGAGTGACCAACTCTTTTTTCTTCTGTGGAGAATCCTCAAGCCTTGAGATGGTACTATAAGGATTACATCTGAGCGCTCTCTTTGGGAGATATACCCCTCTCTGCCGCAATCCGAATGATATTGTGCATCAGAGCTCCTTCTCAATAGAGCATTAGAGTTGCAGATGGAAATGTATGGGAGCATTGCAGGAACTCTATTGAGAATTATTTTCCGTACATATCCAGGAGAATTACATGGACAACCCCAGGATATGCGATTCTCAAAAGAGGAAGAGGATATCTGTAAGTGATACCTATAGAAGGCAGAAGGACTCTTTTGAGAACTTTATACCGTATATATCCAGGTGAATTACATGGACAACCCCAGGATATGCGATTCTCAAAAGAGGAAGAGGATATCTGTAAATTTTACCTATAGAAGGCATATGGACTCTTTTGAGAACTTTATTCCGTACATATCCTGGGGTTGTCAGCGCTCTCGATTTCGCATATACATACGGTCGCGATAACGTACGGATTCGAGGTAGGGTTTTAGTTGGCCAGGACGGATGCGTGGATTCTTCTCCATGTGACGCACGGCAAATTTTGGTATGTAAGGCGGTAGTTTTAAGATACCTTTCTTGAGCATCTCTTTGGCAAAAGGGATATCATCAAGCCCCATCTTACCCATGTAGAGTAGCCGAAAGTCTCCGTTCTCTTTTGCCCAACGTTTGACTTTAAGGTAGCCCTGGAGATAAATATGATCGCGAGTCAGACCTCCGCCACGATGGGTCCTTACTGAGATATTCCAGGCCTGCTCAGGATTCACGCGGTGCGCGATAAGCCTATCATAGGTTTGTCTAAAGGACATCCCCTTATACACTGCATCAACTGCTAGAACTCTTGCAGCATAATCTCTTAGGGTGTCAGTGCTCTGGGTCTTGGTATACTCTTCAAAGAACTGTGCCATACCTTCTTCGGTCTCCAGATAGCCGGGAAGGCCTGACTGGAACATTGGCAATTCCTGATGAGAACCGTTCTCCGCACGCAGCGCATGTACACAGACTTCATGGACGGTAAGCCTGATAGGATCCATACGAGAGAATTTCTTCCTTCTGCATATGCCTATTATCTTCCTTGTCGGATAGACGGTCGTCAACCACTTGTCAGAGAACTCTATCCTCCAGTCTTTGATACCGAGCTTCATGAATGCCGCATCCATCTTCTCTTTGACAGAAGTCGCACCCAGCACCTTGGGTTCAGGCGCATCTTCAGGATAGTTACGGAGTATGCGTTTGGCATAGTCGATGACATCGTCTTCAGGCAGTCCAAAAATCTTTGATGATTCCATCCTCACAATAGAACCCCTGCCACGGTTCGCCAGGATAGTAGCCTCATGGATAAGGTGGTCTCGCTTTTTTTTGTATAGCGCACCAAGGGTGGACAAAGGCATGCGCATCCTTTTGAGCACCATGATAGCCTGCTCAAGGTCATACGGGAGTTTTCTGTATCGAAATACTGGGTCCTTTCCTTCCTTAATGAACAGGTCTTTCTGCTCATCCGCATTGATAGGATAGAGGTAAAAGAGCATGTTGAGCTTGCTGGATATTGCCGAGAGTTTTGTGTCTACCTCTTTGTACTTTTCCAAAGCTAACATGTACCTGTAACCGGAATTTGCTCTTTTTATCTTTTGTGTTTAGTACCACTACTGCAAAATCATTATAATCACATAATCACTCGCTTCTTGTTATGGGCCTTCGTATTGTGCCAGGGGGACAGCATCTGGATAGAATCCTTCGTGAATACAGGATGGAAACAGAACGTGTTACAAATCTTGGCTATATGATTGTGCACCTGCCCCTACTCATATCTACCGGAACACTTCCTGAGGGAACCAGACAAAGGATACGAGAGTATCAGAATTCTACAAGAGCACCGAACATCACTACCCTGATCGATAAATTCTATGCAACCTTATCAGAAAGGTACCCGTACGAAGACTTTGAGCCTGTGCACATGGCCATAGCAGAGGGTATTACTGACTATGTAGGGGAATGCATCAACAAAGGCGACGCGCGTAGATATCCTATCCAGGAGGATGCTTTGATGACCAGCATTAAGAATATGTACCCCAATCCAAATGATTTTGTAGGAACCTATGAAGAACTTCATGGACTTAAGGGTGAATTGTGCGCAGCTACCGATTTCTGGATAGATATGCATGTCGAGAAAGCGAATAGAGGAGTCCTTGCCGGATTGATCAGGGAGAAATACTTGATGATTGAGGACCTAAGAAGGAAACACCTGATCGCACAAGCCTATGACCTTCGAAAAGAGGTCCTTGATATCTTAAAACCTGCCAAGAGTTGACTGTTGGTCTTTTTGAATTATCCGCTGATAAGAAGCCCAGGTCTTGCGAAAGATAGGGTACTTGTCAAAGTTCTCCGCAAGAAACCGAACCGTCTTCGGGTCAGACGGATATCCTGAACCAAAATCGACACCGTATTTTTCTTTAAGCTTCTCTATCTCCCTGTCCCGTGTGACTTTCGCAAGGATTGATGCTGCACTTACGATAGGGAAGCGGACATCCGCTTTGTGTTCAGCAATTATCTCGACGTTTTTATTCAGCAGTTTTCCAGAGACATAGTCACGATACGCCTTAATATTGGTGGATGGACAATCGAGATAAGCAATATCTGGATCCAGCTTACTGATGAGATTCGCTGAGGTTATTGCTTCTAGGAGATTGAGATTGAGTTCAGGGGCTATAAGTGCGGCATCAATCATCTCAGGTGAGAGTATTATGATCTCATAGCCTACGACCAGGGATTTAATCTGTTCGAAGAGATCCTCACGTTTTTTAGGTGAGAGAAGTTTTGAGTCCTTCGCACCAAGCTCAACAAGCTTGTGCTCATCTTTCTGTTCAATGGTGGCAGCTGCCATGACCATAGGACCTATGACCGGACCACGCCCAGCTTCTTCTACTCCGCATATAAGCATAGAGAGATGTACAGATGAGAGGTTAATAAAGATTTGTACTACTCAGAGTTGTGAGGAATACTAAGATTATTATAGTTGCGAAGATGATGTTGACATGATGAGATGGTTGGTGCTTCTATTACTCTTGACCGGCTGCAATAGCTTTGTTATCACAGAATATGATTCAAAAGAAGGTCAAGCATTACTTGAGATTTATCTGAGCTCCATGGAACAAGATATTTTGTATGGTAACCAAACTACTATTTGGGATCCCAGCGATTCTGGTTGGACCCTTATAGCAAGGGAATTGGACACGATTACAGGTGAAGAGACTTCTTTTGTACTTTACGGTGTAGAGATATCTCATCACCAGATGCGCAAATGGGACTGGAATGATTATCAAGATTACCACAGGGTTCAGTTTTACCTGGTCCAGGAAGCCGATGGCGGTAAAATAATAGCTGAGAGATGGACGAGGGACGACTGGATGTATGCTGCAGGCAGGATGAGGTACGATGCAGACCAGAAAGTACTGGGAGTTCGCCTTGGGCAAGGTAGCAGCATAGCCGATGATTTTGAGTTGAAGATAGACCTTGGCATCAATAGGAGTTGTGACTATATTGTCGTACCCTGCGCTTCTGTCTGAAAACCTGGATGATTTCCTTAACACAAATTTCATAAAGGATACTTTTTTGTCGTATTTTAGGTGAGACCAATGGTTGAAGCAGGAGAAAAAGCTCCGGTATTTGCATTACCGGATAAGGATGGACAGATTGTCAAATCATCACAATACAAAGGACGATGGATGGTCGTCTATTTCTACCCGAAGGATAATACACCCGGGTGCACCAGAGAAGCGATTAGTTTCACTGAAAGTCTGAGATGGTTTACAGGAAGGGATGTTGAGGTCATAGGTGTGAGCCCTGATGGTCAGGAGAGTCACTGCCGATTCACAGAGAAGCACAAGCTGCAGATAACTCTTCTTGCTGATGTCGAGCACAAGATGTCGGAAGCATTCGGTGTTTGGCAGCTTAAGAAGAATTACGGCAAAGAATACATGGGTATAGTCAGATCAACGTTCATCATAGATCCTCAAGGCAGAGTTGCTTATCGATGGAAGAGCGTCAAGGTTGACGGGCATATAGATGCAGTCAAAGGAAAACTGAAGACGCTTCTTAAAGAAGCTTAAGGTCAAGACGGTCTCCCTGTGTTAGATACACGCCCTGCGAAGCGTACAGGGACTGCATCGAACCAGAAGGAACAAAAAGCTCAAGATTCGGTCTTCTGGTAGCGATGTGCTCCCCATGCTCATCCACACCGCAGTGAGCTGGATTGAGGATAGCGCCCACAGGGGAACCTGCGTAGTGCAAGAGACCTGCCCGGTCTGAATAATCTTTCTGTACGACGAATATCCCGAGATCTTTACCTTTTTGTGTGACTTTAATGGCCTCCACTTCATCGTACGCGATCCCCAACGCATACGGATTAAACCGCACGACGATATTGCCGTTACCGTCTCCACTTAGTACCGGTGCATTGTATGTGTCACCGTGCTCATGCACCTTGTATGCTCCGTTGGTCCGGACTTTTCCGTTGTTCGCAAATATTCTTGGACCGTAATTCCCTTTCAACTGACCGGGAACTATGTCATAACGGGAGATAGGGTATGCATCTACAAGAAGGCTTGCTGATTCATTGTTCGGGGTCACTAACCTAATCCTTGCATCACTCCCGGTATCTAGATCAGCGACCAACTGCTCTCCAGGCGCATCATACACTATAAGGTGATCGACATCCGCATCTCTGAAGATATTGATTCCTGCAAAGTTGATATTGTACCCTGCCGCATACCAATCCTTAACGGACTCATAGGTGATGAATTCATCACAAAATATGGAATCAGGGAAATGCTCTATGAAACCTTCGAAGTTATTTCCTATGTAGTGTACCAACCGGTTTCGACGGTGGTCGCCACCAGGGAATATGGCACGCTGCGTCAGTTGCTGATGCACAGGAACAGATTCAAGCTCAGCAATATTTGAAGTACGGTCTGTGTACCTTCTTAGGTAGTCTTTGAGTTCTCCTGCCGCAAGTATGCCCGAATGCAAAGCCGCTACGACAGCTGCCGGAGCGTATGCTGCGTGCCCATCCCACAACTGATAGCGTTCGTGGGCTATTTCACTATCAGGGATGATACGATGCTTATCTATCTCGACCGCCCCTTTGAGCGACCAGTGAGGATCATCGAGCAGCTGAGTGATCTGTCCATGGTCTGGATGCGCTATGAAGACAGGTGTGCCATCCTTATTCCACTCAGTCAGCACATTTTTCCTGTCTTTTTCAGGATCGACCACAAAGGTGACATAAAGGGGGTAATTGTTTCCCTTTTCCCTAAGCGCTCGATCGAGGTCCTGCTTCACCTGAGTTGCCGCGTGCTGGATATCAAAAGAAGGATAGGGTTTAAGGACAGTCGGCCGCAGACGATAATCTGTGTTATGCTTATTGTTGTGCCCAGCGACCAACGTTGCCGCAGACGCTATTGTCGCACCAGAATACCTATCTCCAAAATCCGTTATGAGAAGCCAGTCGATATCTGTCCCTTTGTTGTCGTTGCGGTAGAGATGGCGTACTTTATCTTCAAGCATATTTTCACTGCAATTGTCATTGTGTCGCAAACCTTGTTCTATTGAGCCTGCTCACTTGATTCTATGCATACAAACCCTTTTATAATAGTGTTGGAACTCTTTTTGTGATAATTGGCATAAACTAGAAGTCAAAATGACAAAAATTGATAAGACAGACCGAAAAATTCTCTCACTGCTGGAGTCCAATGCCCGGATGGCTGTCTCTGATATGTCCAGAAAGGGCAAGATATCCAGGTCAGTTGTTGAATACAGACTGCACAAGCTTTTGTCCGAGAAAGTTGTACGCGGGTACTATGCGCTCCTCGATCCTTCAAAATTTGGCTATACTGTCTGGAAAGTATGGCTCACGCTTCGTAGCCACAAAGAACAGATGTACCGCTGGTTCGGTCAGGCACCAGAGATCTGGTGGTTCTCAAAATGCACCGGTTCTTATGATGTGGTGCTTTGCGTCCTTGCCAAGACCCCTCATCAGTTCCATGAATTTCTTTCAAGGTTGCAGAATACTTTCCCTGAGCATATTTCTGACAGCGCGATCCTTATCAATGTAAGTTTTGAGTATCACACCAGGGGTTATCTGCTTGGCACCAGGTCCAAGATGATAGGGACATCTTTCCAACAGGCTCCAAAGGATACAGAGCTTAGCAAGCACGACATCGAACTGCTTAAAGAGGTCTCAGAAGACTCACGGCAGCAATACGCTCAACTCTGCCAGAAACTGGACAGGCATATCAAGACTATACAGCACCGGCTCAAGGAACTTATCAAGCAGGGCATCATTGTGTACTACAGACCCAGCATCGATATGACTAAAGTCGGATATGAATTCTATAAGGTGCTTGTCTATCTGCATAATCCAGGTAGTGAAGAGATGCCGTCAATCTATGAGTTCCTGCGCAAGAACGGCCATGTGGTAGCTGTCATCTCCTGCGTAGGTCCGTGGCAGCTTGAGCTTGAGATAGAGATAGATACTTACCGTAATCTCTGTACTCTTCTCACCGAGCTAAGGGATGAGTTTCCAAAGACTATTAAAAACTTCGATACGCTGCTTGTTACCGAAGAGGGAAATGACGATCTGAATCTTGTCGATAAGGTCATGAGATTAGAAGGCAAAGATTAGAGCGATGTAGACGGTCCAACCGATAAAAAGCAGGATGACTAGCCAGAGGATCGCCCGACTTATGATTTTGGGCATATGTGAAGGCTCGCGCAGGTCCTCCTCTTTTAGTGAGGCAAGATCTTCTTCCACCGTTTTTGGTTCCATGGTCGAGATATGTTGGAGTGTGGTTTTTAATATTTTGCCCACAACAGATCGATGCTCAATCGCTGTATATTGATGACCAATATGGCTAATTTTGTTTATGCAACTATGCGATACTGTGTCGTTAATTATAAAAAGAGTGAGCACGGTTTTTTAGCTATGCTGATTGAGGTTATGCTGGGGGCAAGTGCTCTAGGAGGAGCGCTCTACGGTTTCTTGCGCGTGCGAAGACAAAGGTTCAATAGGGCGCTTAAGCGACTTGCGCACCGTCCGGATATTGTTTATCACAAGGGAGCATATTCACATATTGAGATGAACTATGGTGATGACTCGGTCAGACTTGGTGTGGAAGGTTCAGGACCCGCAAAGCAGGTGTGCGGAACCTTTTCTATCAAGGCATACAGCGCTTACCAATTCGGACTGCGAGCAAGGACTGGCAGTTCACCCAGCGGTGGTTTTCATGAAGTAAAACTGGGAAACACCCAATTTGATGAACGCTTCTCAATTGCAGGAATCGAGGATGGATTCGTAAAGAAATTATTCTCAAAAGACCTGCAGCAAAAACTTCTAAAAATGCAGGAACCTTTCAGCATTGAATTCGTAACGGAACTGGCTACTGGTGATGATCACGAAGTACATCCTATGACGTTCACTCTGTCACTAGACAATATGAGCTACGACACCGCTGTGCATAAACAGATGCTAGAATTGCTTGTGAGTTTTCTTCACCGTTTTAGAAGTGCTTAGGTGTTCTTTGAATAGGATAAACGCTCCAAGCGCTATCATGATTGTACTTAGCCATTGTCCTGCAGTAAGCAGAAGCAGTCTTGGATCTTCCCTGAAAAAATCCACGATGAACCGGGCCAATCCCATCCAGAAGACAAAATTCCAGAACAAAAATCCGTCCTTGTGCTCCTTTTTTGAAAGCAGATAGAGCAGACCGAATATGATGAATCTACTAATAGCACCGTAGATCTGAGAGGGATGCCTGCAGCCATCTGCTCTTGGAAATTCCACGCACCAAGGCACTGAGGTTTTTGTTCCCCAGAGTTCAGCGTTTATGAAATTGGCTATACGGCCAAACGCGAGCATGAGCGTGGTTGGCAGGACTATAATATCCGCAAGCTGCATGACAGAGAGATTCATTTTTTTGGCATAGATAATGGTGACTATTATAGCTCCAAGTAAGCCACCATGGAATGCTAGACCTCCTTGCCAGAGATACAGAATCTTGATTGGGTCCGCAAAATAGTAAGAGGGATGCCAGAATAGAACATGGATGATCCTTGCTCCGATGATGACACCGACCATCATCCAGAAGATATACGCTTCAAGCACGTCACGCGAAGCTTGTATCTTACCTGCTTTCCTATACTGGTCAAGAACAAAGTAGGCCACGATGAAACCGAGCAAATAGATAATCCCATAGTAGTAAATGTCCAGACTCACGTCATTTCCCAGGAGTCTGCCTATCGGTATGGAGAAAAGTATGGGGTCGATATTGTGCGTGAAGGACATAGAGAAGTATGAAGGACTGACGATTAATATAATTTATGCAGTCATAGGGCTTTTTCTGAAATCATGCGTTGTAGGACAAGATTTACATCACGGATATTGTAGAGAATATCTTTTCCATCTCTTTCTGTGCGGATCTCAATATCATTCTCCCTTCCGAAGTGGGTAAGCCTTCGCAGATTTGCTTCGCCAAGATTGTATCGCCTACCGACCTCCTCTCTAGTCAAAAGCTCATCAGATATCATCTGAAACACGACCGCAGGATTGTAGTCCGCTCTGTTTGCCTTTGTGATAGGGATACTGAAGGCTTTCGAGAAATATTGCGCATTGCCTGAGTGAATAAGAACACATGACTTGCCATTCAAGCCAACTCTGCGTACGAATGGCTCTGCAGCTTCACCAGCATTTTCGATCAGACGCATATACCTGTCAATGACTGCAGTCGGGTTTGGCTCGTCAGCCATTACAGCAATATCATAAAGCGTCACATGGTCGCGCACCTGATGCTCAATATCATTCCAGTAAGTACCAGCTATGAACTCGGTGCTGGGAAGCAGTTCGGCATGGATGAGCTGATTCAAACCTCCTTTGGAAAGTCCAACTTCGTTGGCAAGCTCACTTTTGGTATACAGCCGGGTACCGAACACAGGTATGGGATCCATTTGCTGCAAATCACGTCGTATTTCCGGAATGATGTGCCCCCACATATCTTCTCTGGCATCAATAAATGAAGATAAGCTTGCATTGTTGCTCAGCGCTATCGCATCCACAGCAGCGTGGAGCATATTCATCTGCAACTCTTTTGGTTTAGTCGTAGGTGTTATCCGCAAGGGGGCATATTCAGGATTGAGTTCAAGAATCCTTAGGTCACTATCATAATATCCCGGCTCCGATGAAGAGAATGGGGCCCCTTTGTCGTCCCCGTCTATATCGCCCATGGTAACCCGGAGATTGCGCTTGATTCCAGGTATCTTGACTATGTCACGGCGGACCGCTTCGCACATCCTTTCGAGATTTCCGCTAAATCCCGTCTTCCTTCGGGGGACTATGTGTTTCTCCACATAGCTTCTTATGGGTTGCATCCTTTGTTTAAGCGATCTTCTGAGCTCTTCCACTGCCGGATGGTCATCCACAAATCTCTCACGATTGACTTGAATGGCCTGTTCCAATCCGGGTGCATCGAGAAATGCCACGATATGTTTCTGCATGGAAAGCGCGCTATTGACATAATTGAGCAATTCCTCACCGTTGCCTACTCTGCGTTTGTTCACGTAGATATGGATACCTGCATTCTGAGAAGGTTTCTCCGTGTAATAGATCTTTCCGGAAACTTCGCCCATCTTTCTTCCCGTATCGTAATAGTCGAAAAGCAAACCTTGCACGCTTGGGGCATCTAACTTTTCTCCGTTGACTATGACTTCCATATCTGAGAAGGTGTACATAAAGTCCCATCTTAGAGCGGACTTTAGCCTACGAATACTGAAACTTGGACCCTCACGGAAATGGACCTGCTCCATCTCGATACGTGTTCCCCTGACTTCGCTTATATGCTCTTCGTGAGTGGGAATTATTTCCTTATCTTTATCAAGCAATCCCTCAAAGACTTCAGGCACAGTCGATTTTACCTGCCCATCCTGAGTCTGCAATGTATAAGCTTTGGTAAGGCTCTCAAGGTTGAGAGTTCCCACACCGAATTTTCCGATGAATCTTCGTCCACCGGGGGAGGTTCCTTCCCGCTTGATGCTGCTTCCTACCCTGTAGAAGTTCCTTAGATCGTCAGGACTCATACCGTGTCCGTTGTCAAACTGTGCGTACGTTCCACGTGCAGGATCATAGGTGATAACTACCTTTGTCGCATCTGCATCCCAGGAATTCGCCACCAGCTCTTCAAGAGCGTTCACTGTCTTTGATTGTACATTCTGAGAAAGAAGTGCCAGCGTATCATCGCCGAGTTCTCGCTTCAAAGGTTCTCCTTCATATGCGGCCATTGCTGTAGAAACAGGGTGAACAGAACCATATTTAAAGTTTCTGATTTGCTACCATTGAAGAATGGTTAAATGAAATGCATTTATGTATTGAGGATGAAATTCTTACCGTCCCAGGCAAATCCTTCTTCTTTAAAGCGCTTGAAGTCTTTTGGGTCAGTGATCTGCTTTTCGCAGAGAAACCTGATAAATCTGCCCTTGATATGCTTGCCGTGATGACCTGCTGGCGTGCGCTTTCCGGCTTTTTCTATGATGAAATCAACCTCTATTCGATTCAAAATGCCGACCGCTTTTTTATGCGCATGAGGGAGTAAGTCGATGATGGTGCAGCCCTCAAGTCGCTCTTTTATTATAGGGCACCAGTAGTCTGCTGCGTTAAGCTTCTCTATCTTGAGCTTGTAGTCAGGTATGCGCTCCTTTGGACTGATGAGACCAAATAAGCCCGAGATGATGCGCACATGGCTATCGCAAAATGATTTTCCTTCTTTGGAAAGAGTAGGGTAGTCAAGTGCATCGTATACGACTCCGGTGTATCGCTTAATTGCCGGAAGCGTGGGTGAGCAGAGCAGGAGGTTGTTTGCAGATGTTGCCTTTACCAGCGCATTGCCTTTGACACCCAGAAGTTTTTCCATGTCTCCATCGTAATTCTGGAGACGCTGGATCATATGGACTGATTGTTTTGGGGCTCCGATCTCTTCGAGTGTCTTGCCTGTACCGTCTGGGGCTTTGCCTTCTGAAGGAGGAATAAGGATGATGACTTTCTTCATACATCAAAGATTTGATAAGATGGATTATAAATTTTTGGGCGCCTTTGGTTCGGCTATCATCGGAAAGAATTTTCTTAGGGCAGGGATGTAGTAGTAGTTGTCACTATCTTCGTACTTGACGGTAAAGAGAGGGAATTCAAGCTTTGCGTACGCGAGGAGTTTTGCGTCGATGGATAGCTCCCTTCTGTCTAGGGTGGTCTGCTGCGCGTCGAATTCGTCTTTTATCTTTCTGCGTTTTTCGTTGTTCTTGTCCACTAGCAGCTTAAGCTTTCTCTCAAGCTCTTTGACTTTTCTATTCCATTTGTCTTTGAGCGAGAATGATGATGCATCAAGCACCTGGTTCTTGGCATCATCTATCTTGAACTGGAGGTTGTCCTCACTTTGCTTAAGTTCGTCATATTGCGACTGCACATGCTCGTCCTGTATACGGATGAGCCCGTTCATCGCTTTATCATGCTCTTTCTCTTTCTCATCGAGCTGCGCCTTGAGATGGATGGGCAGATGCTCCACAGCTTTTTCGATATCTTTGTCGATATCCTTCAGAGGCATATCTACCGCTTCGAACTTGTTGCGTTCAAGACCAAAAGCAGAGAACACTTGGTCCTGGGCAAAGAGCAAAGGCACATTGAATCTGTCGGTCTGACTTGCGCCACTGATGACCACTTCGAACATAGTGTAGAACCCAAAGCCTATCACAGGTTCTATCATATAGGACGTCGAACCTTTACTCAGTTCGTCAAGCCGGTCATTGAGTTCAATAAGATCTTGCTTGTGCTCCGGTAAACTGAGATTTGAGAGATTGAGACCGGAAGTGTATTTGCTGACCATGCTATCGAAGATGAATGATCCTACACCCATGAGTTGGATGTTCTTCTCTTTGGCGGTCCTCTGGTCAAAGGTACATTTGAGCTCCGCCATGTCCCACCATCTTTTATGGTCTCTGTCCAGTTTAACAACATAGATGCTGTCTTTTACCTTGTACTTGAGCTTATTATCATCAAGATACGATTCGAAGAACCTTTGCGCTAATTCACTGTCCATTTTTCTTGTCGAATACTATCGTGTCAAATTCTTTGATGTCTTCAGCTTTTTTCGCCGCCGTTTCAAGGTCTTTTGCGAACTCTTCATTGTCATTGATGTACGCATCGAAGATTGCATTCTCTGTCGTTCCTTTTGTCTTGAGCTGTGAAAGTATCATATCCATCTCACCTATGGAGATACGGAAGAGATTGATCTTTTCGTACAGACGGTTTAAGATGTATGCTTCTACAGTATCTTTGATAGCCAGATTATGAATAACGACGTCTTTTTTCTGACCTATACGGTGGACTCGGCCGATACGCTGTTCGATACGCATAGGGTTCCACGGCAGGTCGAAATTGATGAGTATGTGCGCGAACTGCAGATTTCTACCTTCACTACCTGCGTCAGTACAGATCAGAATCTGCTTGTCGCCCTTAAATTGCTCGATGGCCGCTTCTTTCTCCTCAGGGTTCATCTTGCCGTTAAAAAGTACGGTAGAGAAGCCATTAAGCTGCAGTTCCAGTTCTATCATTTTCTGGGTGTGGACAAAAGTCGTGAATATGATGACCTTGTCTTTCTCTTTTTTGAGGAGTTTGAGGAGGTAGTCCAGCTTGCGGTCACCGGAGATGAACTTTCCTCTGTTGGCCAGATCTTCTACCAGCTTTTTCTGAGTGGGGTCATCGATGGCCTCTTTGTAACGCTCAAGCGCAGCAACACCTGTCTTTATGGAAGAGGTTATCTGTCGCGTAAGCATGATAAGCGCAAATGTTAGCAGACCTTTCTCCTTGTACTGCTCCGCCATCTTCTTAAGGTCAGCTTGATCCATATCCTCCGTATCTTTGGTGTCGTCCTGAGACTCGCTTTGCTGCTGATGAACCTCCATGTAGCGGTTCTTAATATACGCAATTGCATCGCGGTAGAATTCCATCTCTTCCTGAGAGTAATCAAGCATCTTAGTATGGACTTTTCTGTCAGGGAATTTGATACCAGTATCTTTCCTTAGATTCCTGATCATTATCTTGCCAAGCTTATCCTGAAGCAGGTCTCGGTTTCTGATCTTGAGACCCTGATCGTCGGCGATGAAATGTTCCTGGAAGTGCGTCTTTGAGCCGAGGAATCCAGGATGAAGCAGATCGAGCAATGCCCACAATTCGAAAATATTGTTCTGCAAGGGTGTCGCGGTAAGCATGAGACAACGATCTTTGTCGATTCCTTTGACCAGTTTGTAGTTCTGTGTACTGCTGTTTTTCAGCTTGTGCGCCTCATCTATGATGAGCAGGTCCCACTTGACCGACTGGACCGTCGGCGCATGACGTTTCGTCTTTGCAGTGTCGATGGATGCAATGACGAGGTCAAAGTCATCATAATCAGAAGGGTCGTCAGCTACTTTGAAATCCAATTCGAATTTGCTGCGCATCTCTTCCTGCCACTGATATTTCAGTGTAGCCGGTGTAAGGACAAGCACTTTTTTCGCCAGCTTTCTTACGATGTACTCTTTGATGATGATACCTGCCTCAATGGTTTTACCAAGACCTACTTCATCTGCAAGCAATGCACGATGAGAGAAATTGTTGAGAACGTGAAGCGCAGTCCTGGTCTGATGCTCAAGGATCTCAATCTTTCCTGCGTAACTATTCCTGCCTAAAAGCTCACCGACATTATCAAGAGCAGTGATACTATGAGCGATCAAGCCCATACTGAACGATTCAGGGCTTGCAAGTTCTGTTTTAGGTAGACTCGCAGGGATGCTATCCTTGTTTTTCAGTCGTATCTTCACCATGAGAAAACCACAATGGAATTGTAGTCAGAAGTAACAGGAGCTTTTAGGTCGTAAACTATTTATAAAAGCTTCGGTAGGGACTAGTTTAAATACAGATGGTCGTTCTTAGTAGGTGTCTATGTCACTGGATGCTTTCATCAAACTGAATTATGAACGTGTTGTCACAAAAGATGCAGCACAGACGATAGAGGGTGTGCTGAGTGACCTTAGACAAGGCAGGACTCTTGGTGTGTATCAACTCAAAGGTATCAGTAAGATTGCGCACTCGCTTATCAAGGCAGGTGATGTGACACTCATCCCTCATCTCGCTCAACTGCATGGGCTGCATCATGAAGCAGTCTATCGTATCAAAGAAGGAGAAATCAGACATCGTGAGCCTTATATGCTTGACAAGCTTCTCGCCCATCTCCTTTCACACGCAGCGGATATAGCTTTCCTTAATTATGACATCACTGAGAAAGTGAGTTGGCTTGGACAATCGACATCAGATGCGGTGGAAGCTGCCGGGATGCTAGAACTCACCGATCCAAGCTATGCTGCGCGCACGCTTAGTATTGCCCGACGAGCCTCAGGAAGAGCATTCGCCAGAGACCATGAGAAGTATGCCGAATTTGGTGAGACTTCTTATGTGTTGGGCATGAAGATACCTGCTCTGCTTGCGCTAGCGCATCGCGGTCAACATGTAAGGGCAGCTTACCGCAAGGTTATGAAATTCTCGTACCACGCCTTCGATGAGACAGGTGATACTCTTTGGGCCGAACGCGCTATCGATGCTGCAGCTGAGTTGCTCCGTAAGTCAACCATAAGTGAACAGAAGGAAATCACCTATCTTGATGAACTTGCCACATTCTCTTCGCATGTCTTAGCAACAAGTGCTGATGACCGGTTTCGAGCCATCGCTGCGAAATACTGGCTTATGAGCGCTGAACTTCTGGAGAAGCCAAGACACAAGGTCGACCGTGTTGGAAGGGTATTAGATCTTATGGAGGGTCACAACACTAAGAACAATCATCACCGACACATTTACGCGAAAGCATCGCTCATACTGGGAGGAAACTCAATTGGCCTTCTTTCCAGGATGTACCTGCATGAGGCTCGTAGCCATCTTGAACATCTTAAGAAAGGTGAGCCGTACCCAGAGGTCTTTGCCGACTACCACAGTTCGCTTCTTGGACTGGTCTCACATGATGATTCGATGCAAGCTCACCATGAAAATCTAATACGAAATATACGCGAGGCAGCGGAACGTTTCGTCGATCTTGACTGGTACAGCATGGCCTACGAGTCCATCATCAGTCTACCCCGCAATGGCCACAGATGCTACACACTTGGTATGATTAGCATCGATGCGTACAAAGAGACAGGCTCTGCACCTTGGAAGGAACGGGCGGTTGAACATCTGAGCAACGCAAAGATGGACCTAATGATCTCTGATAGAAGATTACATATCGGACTTATTAAGCAGATCGACAATCTTCTTTCCAGATACAGGTAGTTGCCGCATTTGTTCGTTCCGGATTTCCTGTGAACTGGTCGTGATCCATGATTATAGACTTGCTACATCAAGGTCTATCAAAATAGCATAAGAATTATAAACCGATTTTGCACGCGTTATTTTTGAGGTTGATATTATGATTATATGGAATATTGTCAAAGAATATGAAAACATCTTCTATCTGGTGTTCCGTGTTTTTGTCGGACTGCTGTTTGCACAACATGGAGCACAGAAGCTGTTTGGGATGTTTGGAAGAGAAGCTGCAGAACTATTCAGTCTTATGGGATTCGTAGGATTCGTGGAGTTCTTCGGTGGCCTTGCTATCGTCATAGGATTGTTGACAAGGCTTGCAGCATTCGGTGGTGCCGCTATCATGGTAGCTGCTTATTTCACTGCACATGCAGGCAAAGCGCTTGTACCCATACTTAATGGTGGTGAACTTGCTCTGATGTATCTGGTGTCGTTGCTGATCATCATGGTATATGGGGCTAAGGCGTATGCAATAGAGTATGCGCTGTGGAAGAAGGAGGTCTTCTGATGAATACTTTGGTAATCTATGCGCACCCCGGATTGGACGGACACAACTCTTTCATGCTGGCCACTATACGGGCAGAACTTGACGCGAAAAAAGTAGACTATGAGGTTATCGACCTCTACTACGATAATTTTAATCCAGTATTGTCCAAAGAAGAGCACTTTTCAAACAAGCATGCTGAGCTACCGAAGGATGTGAAGAAGTATCAGAAGAGGATTTCTGAAGCGAGGAAACTCATCTTTGTCTATCCTGTCTGGTGGAGCGGTGTGCCTGCAATCCTGAAAGGATTCTTTGATAGGGTATTTACAGCAGGATATGCTTTTAAGTATGATAAGGGAAGGCCTATCCAGTTGCTTACCGGCAAGAAGGCAGCTGTTTTCGCGACGAGTGGAGCTCCTAGGATGATGCTGAAAATTTTCATGGGAGACCGGGCAGTGAAAACAGTGGTCCATGATACGTTAGGTTTTTGCGGCATCAAAGCAAATGGATTTGTTATGGGCGATGCGTATCCTGCAAATCTTGAGAGGAACAAACCTGAAATGAAAAAGCTAGTGCACAGAGGCATCAGCTGGCTCTACTAAGATTTTATATACTTCTTTTTACTTCATTCTTTCCATGGAAATCAATCTTGTTGAGCGGATGCCCGGGTTTGGCATTGTACAAGCACACGAAGTGGAGAGCTATCTTAACTCAAATCTGACACTTGTGGGTACACCTTACAATCACCATGCCGCTGGCTTTGATGGCTATACGACCCAAACTCTTATGGCGCATTATATGAAAGACAGATGTTCGGTGTATCAGCTAAGAACAGTAGAGTACACATTGGATGGACGTGAGCATACAGAACTTTCACATATCTTGTTCTTCTCGGGAGTTGGAAGCCAGGAGATAAAGGAGGGTCTGCTTGCCAGGCTTGAATGATCATTTCTCATCAAGACAGATGCGGCATTTTTCTGGCAGATCATGATCATGCGTCTTATGGAGCTGACATAGACCCTCAGCGCCCCGAAGCTTGACAGAAGCGGTGTAGATTATCTTCATCGCATCCTCCGGCGTTGCCTTTATCCGATCTGCAGCATCCTTGAGCAATGATTTTTCTTTGGCATTAAATTTCATGTCCGAACCACGTTTCTCTTTTAGGTATTGAGATACAGCCGCTTCAGTAATATCAAGCAACTGTGCTGCATTTCGCTGCGACATACCGTCTTCTATCCAGTGATGAACTAGCGCTTTGCGTATCGCAGGAATGAGATACCTTGATTCAATCTCTTGGGGCAGTAGCTTTGACATAGTAAAACCTGACTTGATTAATGTATCATAATCATAATCTTTATAAAAACTTAACTATTGTTAAGTCACGCAATGGGCCAGGAAATAGATTTGCAGTCTTTCGAGATCGATAGGTCCCGCTATGATGACCATAATGAAGAACGTCTTAGCTTCAAGGCTCAAGCAGGACTTAGTGAAGAAGTGGTCAGGCAAATCTCAGCCCATAAGGGAGAGCCTGACTGGATGCTGCAAAAACGGCTTGATGGACTTCGGATATTCTATGAATTAGAGATGCCAACATGGGGTCCAAGCCTTGCCGCACTTGATCTTGATTCCATCTATTACTACATGAAACCAGACGCGAAAAAGGATGCTGCTGATTGGAACGATGTTCCAGAGGATATCAAGAATACATATGATAAACTCGGTATTCCTGAGGCGGAGAAAAAGTCTCTCGCTGGCGTTGGCGCCCAATACGAATCAGAAGTAGTCTATCATAATCTGAAGAAGGAGTGGGAGGATCAGGGAGTCGTATTTCTGGACTGCGATGAAGCAGTCAAACAGTATCCTTATCTGGTGAAGAAGTATTTCATGACCACATGTGTTCCTGCGAGGCTGCACAAATTTGCTGCACTTCATGCGGCAGTGTGGAGCGGTGGCACATTCATCTATATCCCAAAGGGTGTGAAGTTAACAACACCACTTCAAGCATATTTCCGCATGAACGCGAAGCGCGGCGGCCAGTTTGAGCACACGCTTATCATCGTCGACGAAGGCGCAGAAGTGCAGTATATAGAGGGCTGCTCCGCACCGCAGTACACAGAGAACAGCATACATGCCGGATGCGTCGAGATCCATGTACTTAAAGGAGCAAGAGCAAGATACAGCAGTATCGAGAACTGGAGTAAAAATACATACAACCTGAATACGAAGCGCGCGCTTGTAGAAGAAGATGGTGTCATTGAATGGGTAAACGGGAATATGGGTTCTGGAGTGACGATGCTATATCCTGCATCAGTGCTTAAAGGAAACCGGTCCCGGTGTGATTTTATAGGAGTGGCATTCGCAGGTCCTGGTCAGCACCAGGATACAGGTTCCAAGGTTGTTCACATAGGCAAGAATACAAGTTCTACAATCCAGTCTAAATCTATCAGTAAAGGAGGAGGTATCAGCAGCTACCGAGGATTGCTGAGTGTCAAGAGCAGCGCAACCAACGCGAAGGCGAGCGTAAGTTGCGACGCTCTTATGGTCGATGACATCTCACAATCAAACACCTATCCCTATATGGATGTACACACTGATGATGTGAGCGTCGCTCATGAAGCGACGGTAGGGAAGATAAGCGAGGACCAAATTTTCTATCTGATGAGCAGAGGCCTTGATGAACAGACAGCAACTAACATGATCGTATCCGGATTTATTGAGCCTATAGTTAAGGAATTGCCGCTTGAATACGCCTTGGAGCTCAATAAACTTATCCAATTAGAGATGGAAGGTTCTTTGGGATGAATCTGGCAAACTACAGAAAAGCGCATGCGTCAATCACTGCACCAGCCCCTTCGTTTAAGACAGGACTAAATATCAACCTCCAGCCAGAATCTGTGGGAGAGTTTGGCACAGACAAAGCAGATGTATTGCTTAAGTTCCCTACGGTAATGCCAGAGGACTTTCTTTCCGAAGTATTCTTCAGGAATAATTCACTTTTCACTACACATCAGGCCATCGCCGATCACTATTTCGTTCATGTGACCAAATCCACTCCCTGTCCGCTTATCATCGATATAGATGGAAGCGGAAACCTGTACTATAGCCTACATATACTTGTGGATGAAGAAGTATGTGGCCAGGTTTTGGTCAGGAAAAAGGGGACTCATACGGTGCTCAGTGAAGAGATCAGAATCATATCCAGACGGAACAGCAAGTTGTACCTTCTGGGTATCCAGGATACTGAGAAAGGCGATGTGTATGCTCTTCGCCAGGCGCTTGTGGAAGATGACGCTGAACTTGACATCTGCGATGTAGAGATTGGCGGAACTTATGTAAAGAATGAAGACGCGGTTCGACTTGTCGGCAAGGATTCTGCGGCTAATGTCCAGAAAGTGTATGCAGCCCATGAACGACAACGATACGACTTCTCTCCTTGCGTTATCCATGCGCATGCCAATACTAAATCCCATATCGTTACGAAAGGGATCCTCTGTGATGAGAGCAAAGCCAATTCTCAAGGCAGTGTAAAGATCTTACCAAATGCACCCCATTCAGAAGGATATGAACGTCAGGATGCGTTGTTGTTATCCGACTCGGCTAAAGCATTCGCTGTTCCTTTGCTTGAGATAGCGAACCATAATGTCAGTTGCGGTCATGGCAGCGCGATAGGAAAGATAGATGAGGAACAATTATTCTATCTTATGAGCAGAGGAATACGCCATAGAGAAGCGGTGCGTCTTATCGCAACAGGATTCTTGTCCTCACTTCTTTCATCATTTGATGAAACTACGAAAGATACTTTACATGCGCGTGTGGAGAAGATGCTACCATGAAAGATGTTAGAGCAGATTTTCCTATCCTTAAGAAAGTTGTATTCCTTGATAATGGCGCCAGCACCCAGAAGCCAAGACAGGTTGTCGAACGCATAAGCAGGTTCTATAGCGAAGAGTACGCGAACATCCACCGTGGAGTGTATGCGCTAAGCCAGAGAAGCTCTGAGATGTACCATGAAGCCCGCAAGAGAGTAGCAGGTTTCATCGGTGCTGATGTTGAAGAGATTGTATTCACTAAAGGGACGACTGAATCATTGAATATGCTCGCGAGTATCGTTCTTCCTTTGCTTAAAGGTCGCAAAGAGATAGTCCTTACCGAACTTGAGCATCATGCTAACCTTATCCCCTGGCAGCAATTAGCCGCACGAGAAGGCTTTATTCTTAAGTATATTCCAGTTTTGGAGAGTTATGAACTTGATTATGAGAAGGCCGAAGAGATAATTACTTCAGCTACAGGGCTTGTTGCGTTTGCTCATGTGAGCAATAGTCTTGGGACTATCAATAATGCGGCAAGGCTTATTGCAAAGGCGCATGATGTTGGCGCACTAGCCGTTATTGACGCTGCACAGAGCGCACCGCATATGTGTATTGATGTCAAGGAACTTGATTGCGACTTTCTTGCTTTTTCGGGACATAAGATGTGCGGTCCAACCGGGATAGGCGTGCTGTACGGAAAGCGCGCACATCTTGAAACGCTTGAGCCATATCAGTTTGGCGGTGATATGATTGCGCATGTTGATTATGAGAAAGCTACGTGGGCACCGGTACCGGATAAGTTTGAAGCCGGGACTCCGCCTATCGCTCAGGCTATTGGACTGGGCGCTGCCATTGACTATCTTGAGGAGGTAGGCATGGATGCGATACATGCTCTTGAAGAAGAGTTGCATGCCTACGCGTGGGATAGATTATCTACTCTTGAAGGTATTCGTTTGCACAATCCCGGTAAAGGCAAGAGTGCAGGCATTATTTCATTTACCTTTGACGGTATTGACAATACAGATGTCGGTACTTTACTTGACCAGGATAAGATTTGCGTACGCACAGGACACCATTGCTGTCTTCCGTTAATGGATAAGCTTGGTTTACCAGGTACGATTCGCGCAAGCTTTTACCTGTATACCATTAAAGAAGAGATTGATGCTTTGGTGTCAAGTCTTGAAAAGAATATCAAATTACTACGGTGAAGAATCATGTCATTACTAGAAGTACAGGACCTCTTTGTTGAGGTCAACGGGAAACAGATCATCAAAGGGCTTAGCCTGACGCTTGAGGAAGGAAAGGTACATGCACTCATGGGACCGAATGGTTCGGGGAAGAGTACGCTATCATATGCACTGATGGGACATCCGAAATATACTATCACTTCAGGAAAGATCATATTCAAGGGCGAGGACATCACAAACCTTAGTGCTGATGAACGAGCAAAGAAGGGCCTTTTCTTGTCATTCCAATACCCGCAGGAGATTCCTGGTGTGACCCTCTCCAATTTCTTGCGCACTGCGCTGAACAGTCTTAGAGATGAGAAGATTTCTCTGCTTGAGTTTAAGAAGCTACTTGCTGAGAAGATGGACCAGCTGAAGATTGACAAGAAATTTGTACAGCGGTATTTGAATGAAGGTTTTTCAGGCGGCGAGAAGAAGAAGGCAGAGATTTTGCAACTGCTTATGCTTGGTAGGACACTTGCGATACTTGATGAGACAGACAGCGGTCTAGATATCGATGCTCTAAAGATTGTCTCGGAAGGCATCGGCAGTTTTATGGGTCCAGACAAGTGCATATTGTTGATCACCCACTACAAGCGTATGATTGATTTCGTCCCTGTGGATAAGGTCTTCATCATCAAACGGGGCCGCATCGTAACAGAAGGTGGGCCTGAACTAGTGGACCGGCTTGAAGAGCAGGGTTATTCCTGGCTTGAGTAAGATATAAAAGCCGGAAGGATTTATTATTTTTCTATGTACAAATTTGTCATTACCGGAGGTCCGTGCTCGGGAAAGAGTACGGTTATCCATGAGCTTGCGAGGAGGGGGCACCCGATAGTTGAGGAAAGTGCTCTGCACCTTATCAGGAAAGAAAAGGAAGGTGCTAATATTGTTTTCCCCTGGACCGATTACCTTGAGTTTAATAGGCGTGTGATTGCTTTACAGAAGGAATGGGAGCAAAACATTTCGGCAGAATACGCATTTTTGGACAGGTGCCTACTGGACAACAAAGCGTATCTTGACCACAAAGGTCTTGAGTATCCAGAGGGTTTACTGCCAGCGGTAAAAGAGGCCGAGTATACGTATGTGTTCATCCTGCAGATGCTTCCAGCGGAATACTGGGATGAACTTCGCGACGGGCATGCAAGGCAGCACCCTTATGCTGATGGGCTGAGGATTCATTCGCAAATTGTCCAGACGTATACGGAAGCCGGATTGCCGGTGAGGACTATCCCATTTATGCCTGTTGAGCAAAGAGTCCATGCAATTGAGCGGACACTAAAAGAATTGTACAACTGGTTTACGGTTCTCGCTGGATCATGAGCATGTCGGGGTAGCCCATGGTGGTAGCAAGGGTGTGGTCAATGCCGAGGCGATTGAGGATTTCGATGCACCGGTCACGCTCTAACTTTGCATCTCCTTGGAGTTTTGATTCTACTTCAATGAAATGACCTAACTCTTCGACATCATCGAGGACTATCTCGGCATCATCATGCATGTAGACACGCCTGCGCTTAGTAACGGTCACTTTGTGCACCATGCCGACCCTTCTGAAAATAGAAGAGAGGATGTTGGCGTCTTCGACTTCTGTTTCGTACTCGTCTGACTGCTCCAGGATATTGTCTTCGCGAAAATGGCAGAAGTGGTAGGCGATGGAGCTGCGCCCTTCCTGGTGGCGTACCCGCAGGTATTCCTTCGTAGGCACTTCAGCAAAATAGTCCCGCTGTTCGGGTGTGAAATATTCGTCTTTTTGGTAAATTTCCTCGACGAATTCAGCTTTTTCTTCCAACACTGCTCTTGCCTGGTCCATATTGATGATTTTCGCTTTTATCTCAATCTCCTGGTTCATACTGGTTTTTCTAATAGTCATTGGTTATAAAGGTAACGTGAATTCAGGCAGATTTGAACACGCTATTCTTGAGAATTTAGCAGTTTGAAGGCATCGTTGATGTTGATTAATGGGCGGGGCATGTGAACTACGTCGTCGAAACCGATGCGAGGACACGCGGTGTTTACCCAGCACTCGATGAAAGGGAAGTTCTCGCATCAACTGCAAGCTCGGTTGGCAAGCTAAGGGGTTTCGTCTTCGACTCAAGCCCCTAGAAGTTTGAAGGCATCGTTGATGTTGATTAAGGGGCGGGGCATGTGGACGACGTCGTCGAAACCGATGCGAGGGCAGGCGGTGTTTACCCAGCACTCGATGAAAGGAAAATTCTCCATCTCAGAGTAGTTGAGGGTGTCGCCGCAGAAGACGTAGGCTTGTTTGCCTTTTGCTTTGAGGTTTTCTTTTAGTTTGATGGCGTTCTTTAGGTAGTTCTGGCCGGTCTTGGTGGTGGCCATGATGCCGATGATATCGGATGAAAGGTATTTGATGATGTTTGCTTTGTAGCGTTTTTTTTGCTTATCGATGTCGTCTTGAGTGAGGAGATTGTGGGTGTTGGTTTTTGGGTCATAGACCATGACGTCGCATTCCTGCTGAGCGAGCAACAGTGCTTTTGGATGGAATAGTCCGTCACCTATGTAGAGGACGATGTCTGCTTTCTTGAAGATGTCAGCATCTGCGAATGCATCAGAGTAGCAGTCGCAGCCAAGTAGTTGATACTTGCCAGAGGTGCGCTTGCCATGGGTGATGAGGACTTCGTGGCCTTGCTCCTCGAGCTGAGCTTTGAGATTATCAAGTTTGATGAACTGGACTGCCGCGAAGAGGGCTATGGCTTTCTTGTTTTTTAGGTCGATGAGCGCTTCTTCGCTTAGCAGGATGTCTCCTTTGTAGTAGCTCTCGACAAAATAGAATTCCATCTACCATCCCTCCGGGTCTTTTAGGTAGACGTTGTGACCGAATGCTACGACCATGTCAATCTGGAGGGTCTTTAGGTTCTGCGGGATGTCGCAAGCTCCAAAATTGGTGCCGAACCAGGTGATAACTTCTGCGCCGGTCTGCTGTTCGATGGGGTCGATAATATCTTTGAGTGATGACTTTAGACCATCAGGTAACTGGAGAAGGATCCGCTTGTAGTCTCGCTCTTTAATGCGAGTGATAATACCATCGATATCGAGGTCGTAGTCCATGATATCTTGTATGATTTTTGAAGAATTTATAAAAATATGGTCTAACTCGCCCGAGTGACCGGCTGGGGTTTTGGCCTGGGGATTACGACAGTCTGCTGGGGCTCCTGGACTACAGTAGTCTTATTGATTACAGGAGGCGGCAAGTCCGCCTTCTTTGAGAGCTCCACAATCTGACCGGTCAACGTATCCTGTACTGCTGATTCTTCTTCTATAGCTTTGCGAAGATCACGTATCTGACTTTCTATCCTCTGTTGCGCCAGGACAAGATCATCTCGCTTTGCCTGATAATCCTGTATAATATGCTGGGGGTTGTCCAATTGTTGTGCCGAAAAAAACAGCATTCCGGCAAGTAAAAGCAATACTACACTTAACATCGCTGAAAGTAAAATCTTCATCTAATCATCATCCTCTCGCTCATCATCATATTCATCATCATATTCGTACACATTTACGTTCTCATCATCATATTCATCTTCGAAGACATAAACTACTTCAGCAGGTATGGTCACTATGTTTTCGACTACAATGGGTGGTTTATTTTCGATTTTCTTTTTCAAATCAGACATTTGAGTTCTTAGTGCCTCGTTGTTTGCCTTTATCGTACTATACTGGCCCTCAAGGAACAGTAAATCCTGCTGGTATTGCTCTTGCACCACTAGCTCAGGCTCATTTGCAATGAACTGTTCTGCATCATACAGACTTTTGGCTGTTTGTGCGAAGAAAGCCATGCTCATGCAACAGATGCCGATTGCCGTAAGCAGCATAATTTGCTCTATGTTGCTATGCAGGGCCTTACGCAACTGCAGATATATCACGCCAAAAAAGGATAGGCATAATGCGAAGTATATAAACGTGAACAGTGCAAGCGCATGTTCTTCCGTAAGGGTATCTATGAGTCCAAAGAGATAGATATTGCCAAGCACGAATGTGAAGGCTGCCAGAATAATCGCGACTGCTTCCTTCATTTGAACGCGAACCTCTCACTATGCATTCTCTCTTGGGGCACACCTTTGGATTTAAGCGCGTGCATGAGTGTCTGCTTTAGCCCTTCAGGCCCACATAAGTACCATTGCGCTCCTCTACCGGATACCACCTTCTCAATTTGCTCCAGAGAGATATACCCTTGTTGGTCTGCAATCCAAGTATGTACTTTGAAGCCCGGAACTGCTTTTTCGATACTTCGTAAATCTTCTATGCCAACAAGTTCATCTTGTGTCTTGACACTGTAGAACAGATTAACATCAGCTGATGAAGTCAGGTCTCTTGCAAGACCAATAAAAGGTGTGATACCTATTCCTCCCGCTACCCAAATCTCCCGCTCGAATGTTTTGCTGTGAAACATACCATATGGTCCTTCAACAAGTACTCTGTCTCCCTTTTTGACATTGCCAAACTTTGCCGTATAATCTCCAAGCGCCTTAGGTATGATACGCAACGCACCATTTCCAGAAGCGGATGCTATTGAGAAGGGATGGCTCTCACTGCTTAGACCTGTGGAATAGAACTTGAAGAAGGCAAACTGGCCAGCACGGTATGAAATTCCATTCCCTGTTGGTCGCAGCATTATGTCAAAGCAGGTACCCACCCTTTTGATTTCGTCGACAATGTAAATTTTTCCAAAGAGATAGGGTCGTATTAAGGAATATATGAACGCACCTATACCTATAACCGCTGTGACTGAAGCATACACATAATATCCATCAAAAATAAGGTCACGGGCGACATCTTCGCGAACCATAAAGACATGGATTATACCAATGATGAATATGAGACCCATGAACTCATGGCTGAGCTTCCATTTTTGATAGCCAATCTTCGCGTAGAGCGTAATCATGATAAGCGCAATCAATCCTGCCAGACTTATTATTCCTAAATCTACACTAATCAATCCACCAGGCACGAGATATTTGGCAGCGAGATTCCAATGTTCAGGTATAAATTTTAGTACAAGGAGAATTGGATGAAGCAGGAGCAGGACCAGACTGCTTGCACCCAGGAAGGCATGCACAGGATACAGCTTGTCCAGACCATCGAAGAACCATTCTATCCATCTCGCCCGAGTTGAAAAGACGAAGGTAAGCGCAAATAGGTTTAGACCTACCAGTCCGGCAATTTGTCCTAAGGTGTGGCTCGGGGAGGAATAGTCCCCTGGTCCTAAAAGGATTAGTAAAGCTATAGGTATGCTACCAAACACTATGATGAGTAACCAGACAAACAGCGATTTAGTTTTCACTTTGGATTACCCTCTTAAAATCATTGAAGTATTCAATGCGTTGATCCCGATGCATAATCAATGCCGGTAGCCGGTAACTTCGCATTAGGGATTGTATGTCTTTCGAAACCATAAGCAATGTTGCAATAGCGTCTGCTTCCATAAGACTTGGACTGATGACGGTAGCAGAGATAGTATCATTTTTTCCAAGGATGTGCGAATTCTCATAGTCTCCCTGATATTGCTTATAGTCTCCGGATGTGGCCACGGACGTGTCGTCTAACCTTATGGTATGCAATATCGTTCCATCTCTTGGATGCGCAATGCCGACTGTACGAGAACCCAGATTGGCAATATCTCCTCTTGCATCGATATAAGCAGATTCTAGACCTGCGTCCTTAATGAACGCAATCATACGGTCAGCAATATACCCTTTGGCGATGCTGCCCAAGTCTATCAGGACATCCTTGTGAGTCAAGGTGACCTGTTTGCCTATTATCTTTATATCGCGATAGGTACAAGCGACTGGGGTTACTTCATCACCATGTTTGCGCTCTTTTATTTGCTTTCCAAGACTTATGTCATATGTACCACCCGAGATGGTCGAGTAGGTGATTGCCGCTTCTAGGACATAAAGTAATTCAGGAGATACAGCGAGCGAACGTTTTGCATTAAGGATGGAAAGCTCACTTTGCGGGTCATAGAAATTAAACTTTTTTTGCAGTCTTAGCGCAAGCTGATAGATTTCATCGAGATATGGAACTGCAAGTGCCTCGTCTATATCTAAATTAATTGCCACATTACCCCCAAATAACGAATACTCTTCCATGGTGCTTATAAATTAGAATATTAACACCGCCATTAAGGCATCTCCTATAGGTAAAATCCCAAATTTGTTTTTAAAATTTATGCAGGAGAGATTCTAAGCTTAGATACTGTTTTTGGACAGGTATTTCCTGTTCATGAAAAATACGGGATTTCCAGAAAACTTTGTAGGCTTTTGCGGTGCGTTTTGATTTGAGTATGCGGTACGTATTGTCTTTGATGTCGATAGCAGCGCAGTTGTCAAGGGCGATGGCTACACCAGGCGTGCGTTTCATCATCTTTTTTAGGGATGGTTTACGCTTTGGTTCCGCGTCATAATGCGGGCAGTGGAGCGCATTGACATAATGAAGTGCGGAGACTCTGATGTATGGCGCCCGTTTGTCCTTGAATTTTCGGGAGTCTGAGTTGCCCCAGCGAAACCAGCAGATAGAACCTGCGGAGAGACCGCACATGATGGACCCCTTGTCGTAGGCTTTTTTGATGAGGGGTTTGATGCCCTGCTGTTCCCAGATTTTCATCATGCGTAAGGTGTTGCCGCCACCAACGTAGATGATGTCTGCTGCTGCAATTTTTTCTTTTATGGAACGCTTGGTTGGTTTTTCCCTGATGAGATGTAGGACATCACATTTGCAGCCGAGTTTGGTGAAGTGTTCACTTATGAGCTCCCAGTATCGTTCGGAGTCACCGGAGGCCGTTGGGATGAACAGCAGTTTTGGATGCTTCTTTTTTGTGGCTTGCACTATGTGCTTGTTTATCTTGAGATTTTCCTTAAAGGTGTTGCCACCTCCAATTGCGATTATCCTACCCATGTGTGATAAGTGTCTTTACCTCTTCGAGGTTGTCAACTATAAAATACTTCTGCATAGGTTGCAGGAGAACGACGATGCCTTTGTCGGTGCAATGGCCCAGGCAGAAGGTGCGGGTGATTCGGACATCCGGGTGATGTTCCCTTACCCATTGTTTTAGCTGTTTAAACTGGGTGAGGGTAAACCTTCTTCCGCAAGAAGGAGGGTTGTCTTCTTCCCGGTCGTTCATGCAGATAAAGACATGGAGCGATGCAGTTGGAACAGGTAGTTCTTTCATAATTTTGTTTTGGGCTCAAATCTGTTTTAAGGTTTTCTGATTATTTCCGCGAATGACCGATAGAACAGCAGTACTTATGAGAACTGTTAAAAAGCTTTATAAGCTTGCACAGAACCTTGCGAGTCTATGTCGAAGCAGATAGAGATCATGGCTCCAGTGGGTTCGTTTGAGAGCCTGATGGCTGCGATTAACGCAGGAGCCAATTCGGTCTACTTTGGGATTGAGCAGTTGAATATGCGTGCGAGAAGTAGTGTGAATTTTACGAATGAGGATCTCAAGGAGATTGTTCGCAGGTGTGATGAGCATAGTGTTAAGACGTACCTTGCTTTGAACACCATTATGTATGACCATGATATTACGCTTATGCACAAGATATGCGATACGGCGAAAGAGAGCGGCGTTACTGCAATTATTCTATCTGATATCGCTGCGTTGCAATATGCGCGCAGTATCGGTCTTGAAGTGCACATGAGTGTGCAGACGAATGTTACTAATATTGAAGCGGTCAAGTTTTACTCTTCCTATGCCGATGTCATTGTGCTTGCGCGAGAACTTACGTTGCAGCAGATTGCAGAAATTTGCAGACAGATTGATGAACAGGATATCCGTGGGCCGAGCGGTGAGCGTGTGAAGATTGAGGTCTTTGCGCATGGTGCTCTGTGTGTTGCTGTAAGTGGGAAGTGCTACATGAGCCTGGCTACGTATAATGCGAGTGCCAACCGTGGGGCTTGTTTGCAGAATTGCCGCCGCAAATACCGGGTTGTTGATGATGAGACCGGCGATGAGCTGGTGATTGACAATGAATATGTGATGAGTCCAAAGGACTTGAACACGATTGCTTTTTTGGATAAGTTAATTGACGCGGGCGTGAGTGTGTTTAAGCTTGAAGGTCGAGGTAGAAAGGCTGATTATGTGCATACGGTGGTGACATGCTACCGTGAAGCTGCTGATGCTGTCCTTGCGGGCACGTATACAAAAGACAAGATAGATGCGTGGAATGAAAAGTTGGCTACTGTGTATAACCGCGGTTTTTGGGAAGGCGGTTATTACATGGGCAAGAAGCTTGGCGAATGGAGCGGTGTGTATGGTTCGAAGGCGACGAAGGAGAAGAAGCTGATCGGCGTGTGTACCAATTATTATGCTAAGTCAGGAGTCGGACTGTTTGAGATACGCGGCGGCGAAGTAAAGGTCGGTGATGAGATGTTAGTTACCGGGACTACTACGGGTGTGCTTGATTTCCCGTTGGAAAGCATGCTTATCGAAGGTCGTGAAGAAGACAAGGTTGCTAAGCAGGGAGATATGGTCACGATCAAAGTACCTGAAAAAGTTCGAATCAATGATAAGTTGTTTGTGGTTACTACTCGTTCTGAAAATTAGATGACAATTACTTTTTATGTTATGAAGATGCCTAGTGGGTATGCTGTGTTGACGAGAGCCAGGTAGAGCACTAAGTCTAGTGTTAAGTGTATGGTGATGACGTAGAGGAGGGATTTCGTTTTGTAATAGATGTAGCCTTGAATTAGAGCAAAAGGGAATATGAAGAGCGGTCCCCAGCCGGTGAATCCGAGTTCGTAGAGGAACGAAGTAAAGATGATGGCTTGCGCAAGGTTTGCAAAGCGCATCGGCATCATGCGCATGAAGAGCGGAAAGAGAGTGTTGATGAAGAATAGTTCATCCCAGAAACCTAATGCGTTGGTTCCGATGAAGAGTCTAAAGAGGTCAGATTCTGCGACCGGCCAATTGTTGATTGCGCCAGAGTTGACCAAGTAGAATGGTAGAAGGAAGTAGGCAATGATTGCGGTTATGAGGATGTAGGATACTTCTTTTTTGTACCAGGCTCTGCCGTGATGCCAGGAATATTCGATGACGTTGTCTTTCCAGATTTTTTTTGTTATGAGATATGGCAAGAGGATGGCTAGACCGAGTTTCCAGGACATCTCAAACATATGCTGAAGGGTTACGCTCGTAGAAATCTCGGTGAACGCGAGCAAGGTAATGAGACCGATGATGAGGAGGATGTATCTGGTGTGACGTGCGATGAACGCAAAGAGAAATGCAGCGGCAAGAGCTATCCAGCCTGCGTGGTTTTGCATGGCAATAAGTGAGAAGCTTGCCGCACAGATGAGGATGACGGATGCGATATCGCTGTGACGTTGCATGAAGGTAAAGAGATGCTCTTGGTATATATAATGAGTGCACAGAAAATAATCACGAAAAGCGGGTATGATTAAGATAGGGTAGAGTTATAAAGCATGGGGGAAACTCTTGTTGGTATGGTCAAGTTAGTGCATTACCGGGTTAAGTGCATCGGCTGTAACAGCTGCTGTGAACATGCCCCTGAACACTGGAGAATAAATCCAGAGGACGGAAAGGCTGAGCTTATTGGTAGTGTGGAAAAGAATGGCGTGTGGATTAAGGAGATTTCCGATTTTGATGTGGCTGAGAATGAGGAGGCTGCAAAGGACTGTCCGGTTAACATCATTAAACTTCAATAACGTTCTTATTTATGACAGTACAAATTTATATAGTGCTGACCCTGATTTCTACGTAAATATATTTGGGGGGTAAACATGATAGATATGCAAGCAGTAATGGATACTGCAACGAGTCTAGTAGTGACCTACGTTCCCAAACTGGCGCTTGCCATTATCACTCTGCTTATCGGGCTTTGGGTGATCAGTGGTATGGTCGGTATGAGCGTCAAGGTCATGAAGAAGAAGAACATCGACTTATCCCTGCGACATTTCCTTGAGTCCCTTATAGGGATCGCACTTAAGGTCATGCTTGTGATAGCCGTTATCGGCATGGTCGGTGTGGAGACAACATCATTTGTAGCTGTGCTCGCAGCAGCCGGATTTGCCATTGGTATGGCACTTCAGGGCAGTCTGGGTAATTTTGCAGGCGGCGTGCTTATCCTGATATTCAAACCATATCAGGTTGGTGATTTCATCGAAGCTCAGGGGGAAAGCGGTACAGTAAGCAAGATAGAGATCTTCAATACAGTACTTAAGACACCTGACAACAAGACAGTCATCGTACCTAATGGCGCAATGGCAAACGGGAATATCACTAACTACAGTACTGAAGATACGCGCCGCGTGGATTTTACGTTCGCTATCGGCTATGGTGACGATATCAAGAAAGCTGAGAAAGCTCTTACCAAGATCGCATCAGGTCACAAGCTTGCCCTTAAGGAGAAAGGTAAAGAGCCTTTTGTCCGTGTCAAGGAACTTGGCGACAGCTCGGTCAATTTCGCTGTACGAATCTGGGTGAAGCAAGAGGACTACTGGACCGTATTTTTTGATGTCACGGAACAGGTCAAGGCGACGTTTGACAAAGAGAAGATCAGCATACCATATCCACAGATGGATGTGCATGTGAACAAATAGATCTTTTTTTCTACTTTTTTTAGAATTAGCCGTATTTCTGGCCCCACCAGCAGCAACCCCTACCGCAGCAGTTTTCTGGACGAGGCTCGAAATCCTCTTCATCAGGATCATTGAGAACACCTAGATCGTTCTCTTCAGGATTTTGGAGTTTATCAGTCATCTTTGATTTTACTAAGAAGATTGGTTGAGCTTAATAGGCCTTTTGGTTTGTTCTTAATGTACCAGACTTCGTTCTTTTTTGGCAGATGCGACCAATGCTCGATATGCAGATGTGGTTGTTCTGTATAATATGCTGAGAATTTAGAGACTGAGCCGATGGATTTTCCTGGATTCACGAGGTCTCCGATTTTTACAGTAGGCTTGTCGATATTGCCGTAAAGGATATATGTACCATCTTCGTTTTGGATGATGACTGCATAGCTCTTGTGGGGCTTGTCGATGCTGTCCAAAGTCGGGTGCTTGTACTCGTGGATTTTCTGGACGACACCATCATCGATGGAGAAGACGTGCGCACCGGGTTTGGTAACGAGGTCGGTACCCTTGTTTAATCTGAGCTTTGGAAAATTCGCGCTGTAACCGAAGGCTGCGCGGGACTTAGGAATCTTCGGTGTGGCATTGAGTGGCCATCTCATGTACTGAATAAGATAGTCAGCTTTTATAAATTTTTATAAATGATTATTCCTTTCTGCATATCATGGTTGTGGAGCTCTTTCCTCTAGGCATCTGGCATTATCTGATTGGTGGACTGATTATAGGTCTAGGTATGGGTATTGCTTATCTGATGAGCGGTATCGTTGCCGGTGCAAGTTCATTGTTTACGGTGCTTTGGTCCTTTGTGGATAAGAAATTCTGCAATAAGGATATGCTTGCAAGCCGCGACTGGAGGATATACCTAGCCATTGGTACGGTGCTTGGCGGATTTGTGTTCATGCTCTTTTCTGGTGCGAGCTCTACCCAAATTGAGTGGTGGAGACTTCTGCTCGGAGGATTTATCGCAGGGCTTGGCGCGCGGATGGCTAACGGCTGTACGAGTGGGCATGGTATTTGCGGGCTTTCTTCGCTTCAGCTGTCGTCGCTTATTTCTGTGGTCATATTCTTGGTGGTAGCGCTGATTACAGCCAATGTGCTTCGGATGGTGGGAGTATGAAGGCTCTCGCTGCTCTGATTGGAGGATTGCTGTTTGGTATTGGTCTTGCGCTGAGCGGTATGATTGTGCCAGAGGTCATCCTGTCATTCCTGTATCTTGAGGATTTGGGACTGCTCTTTGTGCTTGGCGGCGCAGTTGTGGTGACGCTGTTGTTCTATCAGCTTGTGCCTAGGCTGCGGAAGAAGTCTTTGGATGGGCATGAGTTTGGCACAAAGAGAGTGTCTATCGATAAGCGGCTGGTCTTCGGGTCTGCCTTGTTTGGTGTAGGGTGGGCGTTATCCGGTGTTTGCCCGGGGCCTGCGCTTGCGGGGCTTGGCGCGGGAAATTTTGCGATGGGTTTTGTGCTTGTGGGTATGCTCGCGGGAGCTTATGTTGAGAAATTCTTTCGCTGACTGGAATCGCTAATTTGCCAGAACACCATATTCTCCAGTAATGGTCGACAAAAGTTTTTAATATAGGTAAATGTATAAGGGGTCTATGGCCACTAAAAAAGAGGAACAACATATTCAGATGTTTGCAAAGATTGCGCTTGGATTCTTTGTGGTGCTGATTGTTCTCGGATTCTTTATGCAGCTGGATGTAGGTGTGTACTATCTGGCCGTGGCTGCAGTGTCTTTGTTGCTGATTGTGACGTGGTCCGCGCTTCTAGAAAGCAAAGTAGAAATGAAATAAAAATTGACTATTTTATTCTTGGAGGAACTTTTCCGCTTCCAAAGCTGCCATGCATCCTGAACCGGCTGCGGTTATAGCTTGACGGAAACGAGTGTCCTGGACATCGCCCGCTGCGAATACGCCTTTGATGTTGGTGTGCATGAACTTATTTGCAATGACAAATTTGTTATGGTCAAGGTCGACAGTTCCCTGGAATATGTCTGTGTTAGGATTGTGACCGATGGCCATGAAGATGCCGTCGCAGGTAATCTCCGTTGTCGCGCCGGTAGCAGGATTCTTCAGCTTGGCACCTGTGACTTTGTTGTCACCCAGAACTTCGTCAACGACTGCATTGTAGATCACTTCAATCTTCTCATGCGCTAGAGCTCTGTCCTGCATGATCTTTGACGCGCGGAACTCTTCACGCCGATGCACGATAGTAACTTTGCTTGCGAATTTTGTCAGGAAAAGCGCCTCTTCCATGGCGGAGTCTCCACCGCCAATGACGAGAACTTCTTTTCCTTTGAAGAACGCACCGTCACAGGTTGCACAGGCGGTAACACCTTTACCTTTGAATTTCTCTTCGGAAGGGATGCCTAGCCATCTTGCTGATGCGCCTGTTGCGATGATGACACATTTTGCCTGGATGGTCTCACCGCCCATAAGGTCCAATTCAAAGCCTTCAGAGAGCTCTCTAAATGCGGTCGCTGCGTCAATCTTAAATTTGGCGCCGAAGTGCTCTGCCTGCTGTTTAGCTTTCATGGCAAGCTCTGGGCCTGTAATCATCTCAATGCCAGGATAGTTCTCGACTTCTGTCGTCATGGTCAGTTGACCGCCATCCTGCATGCCTGTAAGGACTAGTGGGATAATATCCGCTCTTGCGAGGTACATTGCCGCTGTAGAACCGGCAATACCGGAACCTAGAATCACTACATCTTCCATAATTTCACCTATAAGAGAGATATATTTTTTATTTATATATGTTCTGTTGTATTGGTAGTATTGACGGCTTTTTTGCAGTACCAAATTCCAGAATCAAGAATCATTGACGTGTGTGAACGTTCATACCGGGCTGTGGACAGTATCTGCAGAATATGAATTCCTCGAACGCTTTGTAAAAGACTTGCCTAAAACCTGTTATAGGAGGAAATCTGGTGTCGCCAGGGTAATCATGCCTTACCCAGGAAATGAGAAGTTCGTCAGCTCTAGGCAAAGCTTCGGTAAATGGCCGTACACCGCCGATGACATAGGTCGTGTTCTTGTACTTGTTTGCTATGTCAAGAGCGTGGTCAAGCGAAGATGCTATATGGATGCCTTGCTGGTCATGCAAGGCATTTGAAAGGACGATGTTGACACGATCTGAAAGTGGGTGACCTATGGATTCGTAGGTCTTGCGTCCCATGATGACTGTTTCGCCCGTAGTGAGGGTATGGAACCAGTCAAGCTCTTCGGGGATGTCCCAAGGGAGGCGATTGTTGTTGCCGATGACTCGGTCTTTGGTCATTGCCGCTATGATTTTCATAATTGCTTACCCATATAGGGGCCGTCACGCTGGTAGCCTTGTTTGCGGTAGTATTCGCGAACGCCAACGCCTGAGATGACGAGGAGTTTTTCTTTACCGTGTTGCTTGGCTATCAGTTCCGCTCGCTCTAGGAGTTGTTTGCCGTAGCCTTTGTGCTGAGTGAGCTGGTCTTCGCGCTTGGAGATCTGCGCTGCCTGGCCGTAGACATGGAGCTCTCGGATGATGGCAGTGGTTGGAGTGATGCAATCGTGGAGCTGCTTTGCTGGAAGTCTGAGTCGGATGAAGCCCAGGAGCTTGCTGCCTGAGTCGATGGAGATGAAGAATTCTTTGCCGCCGGATGCGGTGTATTCTTTGATGTTTAGTTTCGGTGGATGTGTGGTGTCTTCTTGTCGTATCTCTCTGTAGCGGATGTCGTTAAGTTGGATGTTGCGCTCTTTGGCTAGCTGGTCGACGTATTGTCTGAGGTTTGTTCTGTCGACTCCCGCGGTGGTTGCGTAGGTAGGGATGTCACGCTGGATGCGCATGACTCTGCAATAGTCAGGGATGAATCTGAATGCTTCGACGATTATGTCCGCAGCCTCTGCTGTGGAGATGGGTTTGAAGATGCCTTTGTCGAAGAATTGTTTTAGAGGAGTGCCCGGCATGACCATGCAGGGATAGATTTTGAGCATGTCTGGTTTGTATGCGTCATCATCGAATATTGTTTTAAGGGATTCGATATCTTTGTCCATGGAGATGCGTGTGCCGTCAGGTTCAGGAAGTCCGGGCATCATGTGAAAGTTTAATTTGAAGCCAAGGTCTCGAAGTTCCGCTATGCATGCTTTGGTTTCATCGATGGTGTGACCGCGGTTGACGAATTTGAGGATGTCATCATAGACGGTCTGGATGCCGAGCTCTACTCGTGTTGTGCCGAGTTCCAATAGTTTTTTTCCTTGAGGGAGACGTCCCCAGTCGGGTTTGGTTTCGATGGTGAGACCGATGCACCTTACACTAGAGGTTTCGTTTTTTTCTTGTTCTTGTTCAAGGGTGTGGGTGTTTAGTTGTTTTTGGAATAGTATTCGTTGTTTGATTCTTTGTGCTCGGTCAGGATTGTTGATGTCGCCTGGGAGTTCGAAGAATTCTTTGAATTTGTCTAATTGTAATTCTCCGTCCTTGAAGAAGAGGTCGGAGAAGTCATTGTAGGCCTTGAATGAATCGTAGATGTACTCGTCCTGGTATTCTTTTGGGAATGCTGTGAAGGTGCCGCCCATGACGATCTGTTCAGCTTTGTCCGGATTTTGGCCGAGGATTAAGTATTGTTCAAGTCTGTTGAAGATGATTCTGTACGCGTCGTAGTCGTTTCTTATTCCGCGCATGGTGGATGGCTCTTTGCCGGTGTAAGATTTAGGGGTGTCGCCATAGAAAGAATCAAGGCCGCCGGGGCAGTAGGTGCAGGTGCCGTGGGGGCAGTTGATGGGCTTGGTCATGGTCGCGATGACGGCCACGCCTGAGCCGGTACGTCCAGGTTTGGTCTGGAGGTAGGGTTTGATTACTTCGAGGTCTTCTGGTTTTGCGTTGAGATAGATTTCGATATCTGTTGGGACTTTCTTTAGTTTGAAGTCTTTGCAGAAATGCATCTTCTTTTTCATGAGCGCATCCTTGTTTGGCTTGTGCTCTTTTATCCAGGCGATGATGGCTTCGAAGTAGTCAGTCATGGAAGTAGCTCTCGAATGTTTTTTGGGCTTGTTCTTGAGAAGGTGCTTTGATGATTATTCTGCCGTAGTTGTAGACAGTGATGTCTTTCTCTTCGTCGTAGAGATAGTTTTCTGTGGGTTGTGCTTCAGTCTTGAGCTTCTGCCGCGCTTCCTCAAGGTCAATCTTTTTGTTAAGGAAGATGTGGTACTTGCCTGCCGGGCAGAAGAGTCTCAGCTGTTTTTTCTCCTGCAGATACTTGTAGTCCCCATTGCATGTTGGACAATCTGACCATTGGTTAATGTTTACTTTCATGGTGGCCATGTTGTTGTAGACGATGAGTCCGTGAGGCAGGTCTTTGCCGCAGAGATATTTGATGATGAGTTCTACTGCAAGGCTTGAGATAGTGGTGACGGTGGAGTTAAGGACGCCCGCGTCATCGCAGACTTCGCCCTGCTTGCCCTGCATGAAGCAATTGAAACAAGGTCCTTTTGGTTTGATGAGCATGACTGAGCCCTGGTCTTTGATGGCTGCTGTGTGTATCCAGGGGATGGATTGCTGTTTGCAGTAGTCGTTTATCAAGAACCTGGTCTCCATGTTGTCGGTGCAGTCGACGAAGAGGTCCGCGCGGATGTCTTTGATGTTGGTCTGGTCAAGATTGAAGTTGTAGGTTGTGATGTTTGGATTTGAGAGTTTTGACTTTGCTGCATCGACTTTTAGCTTGCCTATGTCTTGTGCGGTGTAGAGTATCTGCCGCTCAAGGTTGGATTCTTCGACTTCATCACGGTCAACAAGGACTAAGGAGAAGTTGTTTCGTGCGAGGAGTTCAGCCACTAAGCAACCGGTACCGCCAAGACCGATAATAGCTATAGTGGCTTTTGGCTCTTTGTCGTAGACTGCCTTTATGCCCTGCATAGCTGTTCCTCCAGTTTGCAGGCATTGCAAATCTTACCAGAGCAGGGGTCACTGCAACGTTCACAGACTTTGTAGTCGTTCTTGCCCCGGTATTTTTCTTTAAGGTCAGGGAGTGCGTCCATGAATGCATTGACGATACCATTCTTGGTGCCGGGAAATTGTGATTCGAGTTCGTTAAGCTTGTCTCGTATGACGCTTCTAAATGAGAGGTCGATGTTTGGGCATTCGGTGAATTCGACTTTGAAGCCCTTAAGGAAGGTGTAGAGCCGTGTCTCTTTTTCAAGGATGTAGTAGAGCGGCTTAACCCGAGTGACGAAGTTAGCGTGCTGGTTTATGCCGGTTATCGGGCCTAGTGATGCGTTGTGGCGCATATTGCCCTTAAAGAGGTTCATGCAGAATGATTGTGATTCGTCATCGAGGTTGTGGCCCGTCGCTAACTTGGTTGCGCCTAATCGCTTTGCGTTTCGGTTCAGGAGTGTACGTCTCATGACACCGCAGACTGTGCATGGTTTCTTGTTGTGATTCTTGATTGCATCGTCGCGTATCATATCAAGGGTCTGGCCGAATGACGAATGAAAGGAGGCTACTTCCAGTTGGATGCCATGTGTTTCGCAGAAGGCTCTTAGGTCATCAAGGGTGTGGTCCCGATAGCCGCCGATACCTTCGTCTATAGCCAAAGCGAAGAAGTCGATGTGGTGCTTCTTGCAGTATTTACTGGTCATGTAGAGCACAGCCAAAGAATCTTTGCCGCCGGATGCAGCTACGCAGACTTTGTCGCCTTTCTCGTAGAGGTTGAACTTCTTGATAGTTTTAGCTACCTTGTCCTCAAAATAGGATAGAAAGTGGGTCTTGCAGAGCTTGAGATTGTTGTGCTCGTATATCGCTTTCTCTTCACATTTCATGCAGTTCATCTAGCCACCTGAGACGACGGAGAGGATTTTTACTTTGTCGTCTTCGCTTAGTTCTTCGTGGTCGAGGACCACTTCGTCATTGCGTACCAGAAGGACTGTCTGTGGATTGATGTCTAGTGATTTGAGAAGCTGTGCGCCGGTGCAGGGCTTGTGCTGCAGCGTCTGTTTTGATTTCTCGATGAATACTTCCATTTTCGTACCATACACATGCTCGCAATGCTTCACAAATCCTTGGTGAGATTTGTTCTTTTATCGTACATTGCGCGCATGTGTTAAGGACTAGTTCCTCGTGGGTGCAAAGGATGTGAAGATTCGAGATGGTTTATAAAGGTATTGGGAATCAGTAATCGTATCGCTTCTTCTTATATCTCTTTTTACCCTTAGATTTGTATGTATTTCCAGATCTTGAGGTTTTGGCATCTGATATTTTTCCAACTTTTCTTGCTGTTGCTCGAATTTTCTTAACTGTTTCTTTGTCCATATACCACAACCTAGAACTCGAAGAAGAAATTACATAGATGCAGAACCATGCAACGGCAATATAGCAAGAAATCACGATATAAACCATCCAGAAAGGATACGTTATGTAACTCAAAGCATAAAGGAAGAACAAGACAAGTGCAGGTATACTGAAAATAAAAACAAATACATCTGGTCTAATATCAACTTTGTCTAATTCTCTGTCATATGTATAAATTTTACCTTTCAGTTCTTTGGTACCGAATGGAAACGCCCAGTTGATACCAGAAACAGTCATACTGTCTTCAAGAATATGAAGCATTTGCCCGAAAAGTAACCCTAACCAAATAGTGAGTAAGATAATTGGATTGAAGTTTTGAGTAAATACCATAACAAGAAGCACAGGAATCACTAGGAAAGTTGAGGTGATAAGAATACCGATTGGTGCATGCATTATCCCCCTATGTTCTTCTTTGACATCATACTCCAAATCAGCAATTTTCTTGTCCGAGACAAGTTGGAACAAGAAGACTACAGGCTTTGTGACAACGTAATTCATAAATTCATACACATATGGATACTTATAATAAAGCCTTGATTTGCCACCACAGTCTGCATCTGGAGTTAAAGATCCAATCACTGAAGATATGAAAAATGCAAAGAGGACAAACAAGTAGATATCCTGCTGGGTAGTCATATAAATGAAGTAGAGGGGTACAAGTATCAGAGCTGCAACGCTTGCTGTAATTGCTGAATGATGTCTTCCCAGCATAAAGTTATCAATCAATTGGGAGTATAAAATACTTTCTCTCTAATTTCTTAAATAGAATACAGAACTTACACGCTATCTCAATCTTATCGACTTTGTACACAATATACTGAAGAGCGAAGTTGGGTTTACTTACTGACTGTTTCAACAATATCTGAACTCTTTTTAATTTGGTCAGCAAGATCGGCAACTTCTTTTGCAGTTTTTAATGATGATTCCATAATTCGTAATTGATTACATTGTTCAACAGACATATCGTCACAAAAAATTTCAATGATTTCAGAAATAGATTCATCAACAGTTTCTACAACTATTTTTTCAGTTTCCGTCACTGTATTATAAACCGCTAGACTAGCTTCCGCAAAGGATTTACCGGCGAAGCCATATGTGATTGCATAAGCAATAAAGGTGAGAAACACAGATATAACAAAAGCACCCAAAAGGTAAAAGGTAAGGTAATCAGTAATACTAAAATAAGAATGGTCACGAAAAAGAACTTCAAACAAAAGTGTTAGTATTAATACAATTCCAATAATTCAACCTACTCCCAGAAGTATAGGGAACATTTGTTAAAATATGTATATGACAGCCCCCACAACAAAAATAATGCCGAGAACATTCATGCATTGTTTTTGTCATCTTTTGCCATTCTACTAAGTTAGTATGTTGAACTATAGAATGCTATGCATTCTCTTCGTATAAGTACATTGAAAGATAAAACATTGAGAAGTCAATAGAATAGATTAATTACTTGAAATTCTCAAGCAACCTTCCCAGCGCTTCCTTATTCGGCCCTTTTCCTACGATGCTTTCTGTGAGCTTTGCGTCTTGTTCGTAGCTGGGGTGCTCTGCTTGGAATAGAACTCCGGTTGCGAGCTTTTCGGGATCGTAGGCGAGTTTGACTGCGTTGTGGAAGTCTGAGGAATCATGAGTGGACTCGTCGAGTTTGTAGACGCGGTCGCGGAACCAGTCGTAGGTGTTGACTTTGTTGTAGGTGTGGCACGGCTGGTAGACGTTTAAGAGTGAGAATCCCGTGTGGGTGAGGGCTTGTTCGAAGAGGGTTTGGAGCTGGCGTATGTCGCCAGCGAAGCCTGCGGAGACGAAGGTGGCGCCGCTTGTGAGGGCGAGAGCGAGGGGGTTGACCGGGCGCTCGATGACACCTTGGGGTGTGGATTTGGATTTGAAGCCTTTGTCGCTGGTTGGGGAGGTCTGGCCGGTGGTGAGGCCGTAGACCTGGTTGTCGTGGATGACGACGGTGATGTCCTGATTACCCCTAGCGGCTGTTACGAAGTGATTGAGGCCTTCGCCTAAGCAGTCACCATCGCCGGTGATGACGATGGTCTTAAGGCGGCTATTTGCAAGCTTTGCGCCAACTGCGACTGGTACGGCACGGCCGTGGAGTCCTTCGAAGCCGTTAACGTCGAGGAAGTTGACCATATGGCCGTGGCAGCCGATGCCGTAGACGAAATAGAATTGTGATGGGTCGATGCCAAGATTAAGGATGGCTTTCTTGATGGCGATGAAGATACCGAAGTTGCCGCAACCAGGGCACCAGGTTATCTTTTCAGCGTCAAGGTCTTTGAGGGTTAGCTTTCGCTCTGCACAGCCCTCGTCGTAGGTGTGCGTGGATGCATCACCAGAGACTTGTACGGTGTGGTCGTCGCTCATCTAAGGGCCTCCTTGATTTTTGCTGCAAGCTCTTCAGGATAGAAGGGTCTGCCGTCGTATTTGCGATAGGTATGGTCGAAGCTCATGCCGGTCATCTCTTTGATGTAGCCTTCCATCTGGCCGGACTGATTGCCTTCGATAATCATGGTCTTGCGGTCTTTGATGATTGCCTTGAAGTCTTTAGGGAAGGGCGCGATGTGCGTGAGATTCGTGTAACGGATCTCGACGCCTTCTTTTTTAAGCAGACGGATAGCTTCAAGCATCGGGCCTTTGGTCGAGCCCCAGGTGACGACCGTAAGCGGTGCGTCGTCTGGTCCGTAGACATAAGGAGCAGGAACATCCATCTGTTTGAGTTTATCCATACGCTTCTTCATCATGATTTTTCGGTTATCGATGTCTTCAGAAGAGTGACCCATTTCGTCGTGTTCATCGGAATTGGAACGAACAGTTACCCCTTTAGTACCAGGTAATACTCGCTTGGACACTCCCGTTGGTGTCAGATTGTACCTGCCGATGTTCTCTTTTGAGAATTCACCTCTGTCGATAGGTACCTCTGTTGGAAACGGAGCTGTGGATGATTTGGACTCAGCCAGATATTTATCAGTCAGAATAATAACAGGCGTCTGTAAGGTTTCAGCCACATTGAATGCTTCAACGGTCAGGTCAAAGCAATCGTCTACGTCGGAGACGGCAAAGACCACTCGTGGAAAGTCGCCGTGTGACGCATGCAGAGCCATGCGCAGGTCTGCCTGCTCTGTCCAGGTTGGAAGACCTGTTGCAGGAGCGCCACGCATCGCATTGACGAGTACGCAGGGCGTCTCGGTCATGGCAGCAAGGCCATAGCCTTCGGTCATCAGGCAAAAGCCGCCGCCGGAGGTGCCGCACATTGCGCGAGCGCCTACTGAGCCAGCGCCAACGACCATGTTGACGACAGAGATTTCGTCTTCAGCATGCTTGATGACCATGCCGTGTTCTTTTTGCGTTGCCGCAAGATAATGCAATATTGCTGAAGCGGGCGTCATAGGATAAGCCACATAGATTTGACAGCCAGCGGCGATTGCGCCAAGGCTTATCGCGTCATTGCCTGTAACGACAATGTTGTCTTTGCTGTGGACCTGCGGCTTGTGCTTGACCACCCGGTAATTTTGCATGATGTGATTGTATCCGGCCCGTGCCGCTTTTTGATTCATCTGAATCACTTCAGGGCCTTTTCTATGGAACATCTCTTCGATAAGTCCGTAGAGGGTAGAGATGCCCATGCCGAGCACGGCGATGGACGCGCCAAGGCCGATGTTGTTCTTCATGACTTTGGAGAGACCTTCAGCCTCGATAATTTTAGAGAATGGGATATTGTAGAAGTTAATTCCTTCGTAGGGTTCGATGGAGACATTCTCCTCATCGTAGAGGACGACCGCTCCGGGAGCAAGCTCTTCTTTATGCTTGATGATGGCAGCTTCGTTTAATGCAAGCAGAACATGCACATGTGTTCGCTGCGCATACACTCTGTCTTTTCGCGCGGTGACCTGATAGGTATTGTGCCCGCCACGGATAAGGGAGGGGTATTCGATGTAATCGAACATGTGGAGGCCTGAACGGGTGCAGGTCTTGGCAAAGATGAGACCTGTGCTCATGATACCAAAACCAGCTTCTCCAGCTACTTTCCACTGAAAGTCATCCGGGTCGATGTCAAGGTACTCGGTGGGTAGAGCTTTTTCTATGTCACTCTTGAGATTCTCTGTTGTAGTTACAATCTCAAAATGCTTTGCCACCCAATCTACCATGTCTTGTGATGGTTGTTCAGAATCCAGAAGGTCGAGCAGACCCTGCAGGGTATAGACTCCCCTAAGGCCGTGCTCTGGTAATGTAGCATGCATCTTTAGTATTTTAGTTTAACATTGCCCTGTTTGATTCGGCACTGACAGGCTAGTCTCTGGTTTCCTTCAAGGCCCATATCTTCTTCTTTATCGGTCCTTGGGGTAAGATTCTCCGCTCCATCCACTACTTCCACTAAGCAGGTGCCGCAGAAGCCTTCTTCGCATCCGAATGCTACACCGAGCTCGGAGCAAGCTTCGCGGATTTCGCCGCCGTCTTGAATTTCTCTTGTCTGTTTGTCCAACTCAATAGTTGCCATAGGTTTTACCCTCCAATACCATCAGGGCAGGGGGGACTGTTTATATATGTTGTGCATATGCCGCGAAAATGTACGGAATGAAGTTTTCAGAGCGACAAAATAGGAGTAGAACATGGCGGGAGATAAAAGTCGCTCATAAAATGGAGCAGGGTTTACATATCTCGATCTTCAATAGCGACTTAGCTCGATGGCTTTGCTTATGCGTCCTATCATCGCAGTAGCCCAAGGCAGAGTATTGAAGGGATAGCCACCGGATTGATGCACCCTCACATTCGCAGACTGGTATAGCTGCCAAAAATCATCCGAGCGCATGGGTCCTATCTTATCTGGAGATTTCACAGTCATATATTCAGGTGATAGGTCTATCTGCACATATCCCATGGAAACGTTATTGATGGTCACTTGTGTCAATACTTCGCTTAGCGATGTTCCGTCCACTAGACCTTCAAGACCTTCTGAGCTGAGTCCCATGGTCTTGAACTCGACCGTAGGAACCATGTCCATGTAGAGGAAGTTGACAATACCAAGAATATTATCCTTCGAGATAGGCAAGTTCGCTATCGCATAAGTATCTGCATATTTCTGGCCCAGTTTTTTTGCCTTTCTGGTCTGGTGAAACTCGAGAATTCCCGGTTTATGCGCACTTGATTGCACCTGATATGTGATGGGCGGAATGGAGAAGGTGTAGAACCCAGATTTATCGAAGCATGTAGCCTGATAGTAAGCGGCCGCTATCTGCATCATATCCGGTGGTATCGTGACCGGGTCAAAAACCTCTGGCTCATTATAGTAATAGTCTTCAGAGCGATGTTTAGCCAACGGATAGACAAATCTGGTCCGCTTCTTTTGCATATGCTCATCAAAGTCAGATTCTCTTAATCTGTGTCCGGTAAGCAGTTCATATGCTTCGATCACGACTGATAGGCTACTTATATCAAACATATTGATCTCGAAACGGTCGCTATCTGCAGCTCTTTGAAAATTGATGGTAAAGATATGATCATCACCGCGGATACCCTGAAACTCAGCAGCAGTCAACGCAGTTATCGGAGAGGAGAGCATCACATCAAGGTCGATGGGGCTATAGACAGGATAGACTGTTGAATCAGGAGCGATACGTTCTGCCAACCTTGCGAGTTTGACCAGGTTGGCCTCTCCAGGCTCGATAGCGAACCTGAAGACCGGAAACAGCCCCTCTGAGTCGATATCTGCATAGGCGAGGACGTTGGGATAAACACCAAGCTTATCGTACACATGCTGTTCGTGCAATCTATTAGTGTCTGCTTCGAGAAGCAATCGGTTGGTCATAGATTCCAGACGCTCAGAGGTCATGAAATCACCGAATTTGGTCTTGACCGCATCTGGCCTAGTGAGCGGAATAGCTTCAAGCCTGTTCTGCCACCTTCTCGTAGTCGCGATATCTGACTGCGTGCGAGCCACCATGGTCGCACCACCTATGAACCCGATGAACAAGTCTGCAAAATCAATGCCAGTGGCATATTCTGCCAGATTGGCCACCGCATAATAGACACTGGTGCCCAGCGCAAAATCCATGAGAAAGGTGGGCGTGGAATATTCTCCCTGTTCTAATTTGTTCAATCGCTCAGGTATGAGGCTTCGATATTTCACCACAAGGGCGTTAAGCGTGCGGGTAGCAGGCCTGGTCTCCAACCAGTGAAGACCGGCGATAGCTGTCGCATTGTACGGAAGGATGGATAGCGAGATCTGTTCAAGGGCTTCGCGCACTCCCTGAGGTCCGTCAGCCAGTCCACCAAGCGCAGCCAGAGCTGTAGGGACGCCGAGCAAGATTCCTGCATTCTTTATCAGGCTCTTTACCGCATATCTATCCTGCAGATCCTGCTTGGCCTGCTCTTCAACCAGAACTTCCAATGCTCCTTTCTGAACTATCCCAGAGTATTTCATCACTTATAAGGGGTGATTTTCTTTTTATAAACTTAGTGCTCAGGGAGTGTCTTTATATAGCGTTCTTGGTCATCCCGTGAGACTTTGTGCGATCTGATCGTGTAGGGGTGCTTGCAATATCTGCAACAAATAGATCCGTGATCATCATAGAACTTTGCAGGGATATCTTCGAAAACATCCCTGGTGATACAGTTTGGATTGTCGCAGACAAGAGGTACGTATTTGTCGATAACTTTCCCATCCCTGATGATGCTGATGGTCGGTTCAGGAGAGATGAGGCATACCTGTCTTATCTCACGCTCAGAGATGTCAGGAAGGTTGGTCTTGAGAAATGCAGTCTTCTTTGTACTGATGGACGCAAGCACACGGTCATAACCTTTGTGCACCAACTGTAAAGCATCGGCGACGAAGAGCTCTTTTCCTTTCTTAAGATGATCGATGACCAGGCCATTGTCGATGGTATCAACGACCATATTGGTCTTGTGATTTCCAGGATTTCTCTGCAGACGGTTATTCCCGGTATGCAGATTCTCTGAGAGATGCGGATCGAAACTTGTGTGCGGTGTTTCGTCAAGCAAGGTGTAGAGCAATGCTTTACGCACGAAAACACCATTCTCAGCCTGACCGTAAAATCCCTGTTTCTTTGAGAAAAAAACATCTGGCTCTATCTCAGCAAGCTCAGAGTTGACAGGAAGCGGATGGAGTATTACTCCGTTGAGGTCTTCAATCTTCTTCATGTCGATGCGGTATTTCTCGATGAGCGCAGGAATCTTATCGACAAGTAGACCTTGCATGCGTTCAAGCTGCGGACGTGTCATATAGTAGACGCTTACATGCTTCATGACTTCAGCTACGCTTGGCTTTCGTATGACTTTGGTGCCAAGGCTCTGCAGTTTTTTGATGAGGTATTCAGGCATACCTAGTTCGTACTCTGTCGACCAATAGATGGTCGTTTCCTTAAACTTTGAAAGCGCAAGCGATAAAGAATGTACGGTCCTGCCATGCGCGAGATCGCCGCCAAGACCGATGTGGACATTGTCAAGACTCCCTTTGTTCTGTTTGTAGATAGTATAGAGGTCCAGCAATGCCTGCGTGGGATGCTCATTTTCTCCGTCACCGCCGTTGATGACAGGTACTTTAGCTACATCTGCCGCCCACTGGACGGAGCCATCTTTCTTGTGGCGCATGACGATGGCATCAAAATGGAACGCCTCGAACATCTTGATCGTGTCACGTATTGACTCTTTTTTTGAGACGGATGTCGTATCTGTCCCAGAGAATCCCTCATGAAGGCCGCCAAGTTCGGTGATAGCAGCTTTGAAGCTTTGCTGTGTGCGCGTAGAAGGTTCGAAGAATAGCGTGGCAAGTTTTCTTGGGTGTTTGGTGCGTAGATTGTACCTTTCTTTTCGCTGTTCCGCTTCGTCTATCTGCGAAGCTCGCTTGCAGATCTTAAGAATAAATTCCCTGGATAAGTCCTCGATCGATATGATGTCCATTTCCAGGATAAGGAGTTAGGTGAGGTTGTTTATTATTCTATCGTTCCAGCATGCTTTGGTGTAAGAAAGTTTATATCTGATCTGCTCTATTCCCCAGCAGATGAGATATTTGTCCGGTGAGGAAGAACAAAAGGCCCTAGTGCATATTGCTCAGGCTTCAAAAGTCGCTCAAGATGCGAGCTGTGAGCGGTCGAAATGCGGTTCACTTATCGTCAGTTCAGGGGAGACTATTGGTTTTGGATACAATAGCCCTCCATATGATGAGGAGGGGCAAAGAAGATGTGCTCATGCTAAGGATTCTTACCACAAGAAAGTAACTGATAAAACCTGCTGTATACATGCTGAACAGCGAGCTATTATGGATGCGCTACGACGAAATCCTGACAAAGTACCAGGTTCAAGACTGTATTTTATTAGACTTGATAATGAAGGTAAGTCTTCAAGGGCTGGTCAGCCGTACTGTACTATCTGCAGCAAGATGGCGCTTGATGCAGGTATCTCTGAATTTGTGCTATGGCATGAAGAAGGAGTCTGTGTGTACGACACCAAGGAGTACAATACGCTTTCTTTTACATTTGGAGAACAATAATCATTCCAGTCTGGGAATAAGTTCATGGATTATTTTAGTGACTTCATCCTGCATCTCAGTGGAGACTATGTCTTTGGTCAGAGCAGGGTCATCAAGCGTGTCGTAGTTGGTGATGACTCCCAGCACTGCGTACGGGATGCGAGCCTCTTTTGCAAGGATGCATTCTGTTGCGCTGACCATATCGATGACATGAGCACCCCAAGTGGTGAACATCTTTACCTCTGCCTTAGTGGAGAATCTCGGACCCTCGACGGTGACTATTGTTCCCTGGGCTTCGACTTTGATATCTTGCAGTTCAGCGCTTGATGAGATCAGCTCTCTAAGCAAGTGTGAGAATGGATCCAGCATCTTCGTATGGACGGGCATATTGGGCTGAAAAGTATCATGGAATGTTGTCTTGCGATCACGGGTGAAGTCAATGAATTGGTTTGGTACTATCACCTGGCCTCGTACAAGCTCTTCGGTCAAGCTTCCAACACTGTTAATCGCTATGATATGCGTGCATCCTATGTGCTGGAGTGCGAAGATGTTAGCCTGGTAATTTATCTGACTTGGCGGGAGGATGTCTTCTTTTCCGTGGCGGTACAGGATGACGATGTCGACATCGTTGAACTTACCTTCGAGCAGACCGCTGCTTGTCCTTCCATAAGGAGTCTCGACATAGACCTCCTTTGCATCAGGCAGCATCTGCTGCGCATCAAGGATGCGACCACCGATAATTGCGAGCTTGACCATACGTGCTTATGGGTTCTATGGATATATAAATATATGGACAACCTGTATGGAGCAAGACAGTTGGTCTAAACAATTAGTTTTTTATAGGATAATTGAGCAAAGGGGTTAAAGGTGATATTATGATGAAAGGAATACTCGCACTATTGGTGCTTTTGCTTGCTATCGGCTGTACTGAAGCCCCTGAGGCAAATGCTCCTGAACAGACCACGGAAGAAGAGCCTAAGGCAGACCCTCCAAAAGAAAAGATGAAGGAAGATACTCCCCAGGAAGAGATGAAGGAAGAACCTATGGAAGAGACTCCTAAAGAAGAGATGAAGGAAGATCCTAAAGAGGAACCAAAGGTTGACAATGCTAAGAACGAACTGCTTGAGATCTTCGCGGCCAAGGTTGAGTTTATGGTTGTATATGATGTGACTGCTGTCGTTGACGGCAAGACAAGCACATCTCAGATGACGCAGTACATGAAAGGCACCAAGATGCGCACCGATGTGGAGACACAGGGTATCGCAGTCAGGACATATATGCTTGGAGATATTATCACTTCATGCAATGACGCTACAGGAGGCTGGATGTGCAATGAGATGGAGATGCAGGAAGCAGACGCCTCTGAACAGGTGAAGGAGAATGCAGCTGAGTACGACATCACGAAGCTTGCTGACCGGACAGTCGCAGGAACCAAAGCAGAATGCTATAGGATCACTACTAAAGACGGCACCGTAGATTACTGCTATGCTGAGGGTGTTCCGCTTTATATAGAGACGAAGACTGCTCAGGCTGACTCCACTGTTGTCGCGACATCGTACAGCAAGAAAGTAGCTGACAGCGTGTTCGAGATTCCAGCATCAGAACCTATGGATATGGGAAACTTCCAGATTCCGTCGTATCCTTAATTTTTTTATTCTATTCTATTTGCGAATAACCGGTAATCTTGGTAAAAGACGTTGTAGCCTTTTTTCTTGAGAAACTCGATAAGCGACTTGTCATTGTTCTTTTTGTCGTCCATGTTGTGGACTTCCATGCGGATACGTTTGATGCGCTTATAGTATTTGTCCGGGAGGTTGTACAGCACCATGTACTCAGCGCCTTCAATATCCATCTTCAGCAGGTCGCAAGTCTTGATGTTATTCTGTTCAAAGACATCTTTGAGGGGGATAGTCTTGACTTCTACGTAGTCGCCATCTCCGTAGATGGAATGACCGCCGGTGTTGTTTTGCGAAAGATATATCTTGAGTGTACCTACTTTATCACCAACCGCAAGATTGAACGGCAGTATGGTGTTTTCAAGTTTGTTGAGCTTGATGTTTTTCTTGATCATCTCGAAGTTTTCCGGAGTTGGTTCAAAGGTGTAGACCTTCGCCGCTTTTCGGGCAACGAAAGTTGAGAAAATTCCGATTTGTCCACCGATGTCGATGACCGTCGCGTCTTTAGGCAGGCGCATCTTATTTACTTTGTATTCGTCTTGAAGCACAACCGTCGTAAGGATGCCCCGGTCTGTTGTTTTTGCGCGGACGTTGAACTTCTGACCTTCACGAGTCTTGTAGACAATCTCTTTTTTGCTGGTCATGTCAAATAAATCAGAGAAATAATCCGGCCAGTTGGCAATCTTTGCGATAGCGTCCAGACCGAGAGTAAGTGTGCTAAGTTTGATGCTGCCTGTCATACTTTAGGGGATAGATGAGGGTTTCTTAAGTGTATTGATTTTTGGAGAAGTTTTGGCCTGTTCTGTGTGCACTGGATAATTTTTAGAAAAGTTGAAATATGATGATACCGGCGTGTTTGGTATGCAACTTGCGGCTTCAGCTCTGATAATTGATGGTATGAAGATTCTCTTAACTAAGCGATCTGATTACACTTCTGCATATCCGGGACACTGGACTTGCCCAGGTGGCAGAAGCATTGAGGGAGAGGCGCTTGAAGATACCGTGGCACGAGAAGTAAAGGAAGAAACCGGTCTGATCTTTACCCCGACTCGCCATTTCTGTAATAGTACCTGGAAGGATAGGGTGACTAGCAGGTATCTTGGTACGTTTGCTGGGCATATCAGCATCGATAAGTATGAGGTGGCAGCCTATGGGTGGTTCAGTTATGACGAAGCGATTATACTGCCTCTGGCTTTTGATTACCGTGATGTTCTTGAACAATTACGGGCACAACATTACTTGTAAAAAACTCTACTGAAAGCGAACAGTGATCTACTTTCTGCTTGGTGATGCCTCCCACAATCGCACATTTAAGCCTATGATAGTGGTTAAATTTATAAAGAACGGAGGTAATAATGGTATTCTATAATAGTTATAATCTATTAGGGGGGTTAAGAATATGGATAACAAAGCATTAGCAATAATCAGCTATATCACCATCATAGGATGGGTCATAGCATTGATACTGGACACCAAGAAGGACCCACTGGTACGATATCACCTAAGACAGTACCTGATGATTTTCCTTGTGGGATTGGTACTTGGCTTCATCCCTATCATCGGATGGATCCTAAATATTGTTGTCCTGGTGTTCTGGATCATGGGCCTTATCTATGCTATCCAGGGTCAGAAAAAAGCTGTACCGATCCTTGGTGATTTGGCACAGAAGCACTTTACTTTCATTTGAATTTAAAAAAAATCAAAGTGCATACACAAATTTTTCACCTTCTTTTTTCTCTTTACCACCTACGCCTTTAAGGATGAGAGCTGCAACCGGGTCTTCTTTGTCTGCTATACATGAAGCGTAACTGCCCGATGCCACATTGCATATACCCCTCGTCAATGAATTGGTGACTTCATATAAGCCGTTCGCTGGTGGTGCTTGCGTCCCTATGAGGTCTACGATGGTGCTCTTGCTTACACTTTGCAGTTTCTTTCCGTTGAGGAACGAAGACCCGCCCTGTGCAGCTATGAACATCTTGTCCTCTTCAGGCAGATACACGGCGCTTGCAAGCATATTGCCATAGGTGCTTAGACCTAAGGACATCGCCCAATCCGGATTGCCGGCAAGATATGCCGCTTTATTATCCATGGACTGCACATGCCAGGTATAGAGGGAATCGAAGGTGTCTGTCTCGTCTCCCTGGATGATGCCGAACTGATAATCAGCCAGCTGCTCTGTAAGGCGCCGCTCAAGTTCAAGTATAGCTTCATCCGATCTTCCCTTGATTGCCTGTTCCTGTTTTAATCCCCTTGATGCGTTAAGCAGCGCATCCTGCATTTTACTTAACATCTCTTCCATATTTTCTCACCATTTCTTCAATTGCAGTGTCATGCAATGGGTAGCTCCCACTGCATTTGTTATATAGCGCATATCTGCATCCACCACACCAATCTGATGCCGTTGCAGCAGACTTCTGGTCTGTGCATTGTATCCGGATGGCACTACGACCAAACCTGGACGGACCAGGACCATATTGGCTGCGTAGTTGCGCTGCTCCTCTTTTGGTATATCGTATGTGTTCATGCCGTGACTTTCAAGGTGCTTGAGGAATGTCCGCGGATTTGCTTTGTTTGCGTCAGTGACTATGCATCTCTCAAGCACTTCGTGGCAACCGATAGCCATGTCTTCTGCAAGCGGCATGAAGAATGTGTCGAGATGCATGATTTCCATATCATCATGCCATTCGCCGTTGACCGGTGCTTTGACTCCGTAGACGTTCTTGTCCGGGAAGCGTTGCTGGATTTCATGGATTGCTGCAAATTCTGAACGCGGACCCCAACCGACGTAGACATCGTCACCAAGCACCATTAGGTCTCCACCTTCAAGATTACCTTGTGTTACTTGGAATGTCTTTTCATAGCCAAGCGTGTAGAGTGCCTGCCTAATGATGTTGACCTCAGGTTTTCTGATGTCGTACTTCATACGGCTTAGTACACAGGTGTCATCAACCACATTGGACTGGTCACGGGCGAAGAAGATGT
>JACJVW010000004.1 GCA_020637435.1 Candidatus Woesearchaeota archaeon | reverse complement strand
AACTCATCTTTAATCAGGTCTGCAAAAACATCTGAATAGTGCTTCATGCCTCCCCTGGGCCATGGATTGATAAAAAGAATTCGCTTTTTCATCACTTATTTGCCAGTTCATACATGTATGCGCATGTTCGATGAAGACTATCGAAAGTACCCGCATCAGACCAAAAACCTTTGACAAAGTCTGCTTGCATCTTGCCTTGTTCAATGAACGTATTATTTACGTCTGTAATTTCTAGCTCGCCCCTTTTTGAAGGAACAAGTGATTCACAAATTGAGAACACATTCTTGTCGTAGAGATATAAACCGGTTACTGCATAATTTGTCATCGGTACTTCTGGTTTTTCAGTAATCATTAGTACTCTACTTCCGTCAAGTGATGCGACACCAAACCTATTCGCATCAGGAACTTTTTTTAGATATATCCTGGCACCGCCTCTAAAATCTGTGAAATCAAATTCTTCCGTATAGATGTTATCTCCTAGAATAACCGCAACGTCATCATCACCAGCAAAGCCTTTAGCAAGTTTCAGAGCTTGGGCTATGCCTCCTGCTTCTTCTTGTACATCATAAAAAAGATCCATACCTACGTTCTTGCCTGAACCCAAGAGTTCTAGAAAGTGACCGGCATGACCTTTACCGGATACTATGAGAGCTTCTTTTATACCTGCTTTTCGTAAAGTCTCTATTGGGTAGTATATCATTGGTTTATTATAGATTGGTAATAGATGCTTATTTGTAACTTTTGTCAATGGGTGCAGGCGCGAACCTGTACCTCCTGCAAGTATTATTCCTTTCATTGTATCTCATCTCGATATGCTTCAAGAGCATCTTTCCAGTTTCTCATAGGTGTGAGCTTAGTGTTTTTCAGAACACTGTATTTTGGTCTCTTTGCTTCTCGTGGAAAATCTCCACTAGTGCAAGGCACGATCGAACAGTCACATTTAAAGACCCTCTTTATCTCTAGTGCGAAGTCATACCAGGTACAAGAACCCTCATTAGTGATATGATATATACCATAGGGTTGTTGTAGCAGCTTTAGTATACCTTCAGCAAGGTCCTTTGTGTAAGTTGGGCATCCATACTGATCATTAACTACTCTTACTTCTTCCTTCTCATTGCATAGTTTAAGAATTGTTTTGACAAAATTATTACCCTGCTTACCAAAGAGCCAAGCAGTTCTGACAATATAGTACTTCGATAGGTTATCAATAATTATTTTCTCTGCTTCGGCTTTAGTTTTTCCGTAGTAGTTGATTGGATTAATCTCATCATACCCCTCGAAGTATTCATGCATTTCTCCATCAAAGATATAGTCTGTACTTAATTGTACAAAGATGATATCTTTCTTTTTACAATATTGGACTAGATTCTCGACCCCTTTACTATTGATACTGGAACAAAGCAATCTTTCTTTTTCAGCTGCATCAACATTGGTATATGCTGCACAATTGATCACTACAGATGGCTTGAATTCATCCAAAACAGAAAATGTGTCTTGGTCAGTGATATCTATACTATCTTTATCTAGACCAAGGGTGGTGTATCCTTGGATAGATACGATATCGGTTCCTAGCATCCCCTTTGAGCCAATTACTGCAATATTCATTTCAGCAAAGGCCTCCACCATGATTCATTCTGCTTATACCATTCTATTGTTTTTTGCAATCCTTCTTCAAATTGTATCTTTGGAGACCAACCCAATTCCTTTGTAGTATTCGAGAAATCTATAGCATAGCGAAAGTCATGCCCCTTTCTATCTGGAACGTATTCGATATGTGATGAATCCAAGCCAAATGCTTTAAGAATCATCTGAATCACATCAATATTTCTCATTTCAGAAGAACCGCCAAGTAGATATGTTCTTCCAGGCTTACCATGTCTTATAATGCAGTCCACGCCAGAATTATGATCATCAACATGTATCCAATCACGTACATTCAATCCTTTACCATAGAGTGGGATTTTCTTATCACGAATTAAATTTGTGATAGCCAGGGGTATTAACTTTTCTGGGTATTGATAAGGCCCATAATTATTTGAACAGTTTGTTATTGTTATAGGTAGATTGTAGGTATGATAGTAAGAACGTACAATATGGTCAGAAGCTGCTTTTGATGCAGAGTAGGGAGACCTTGGTTCATAATTTGTGGAATCTGTAAACTTACCTGTCTCTCCTAAAGCTCCGTAGACTTCATCAGTTGAAATATGATGGAATCTTTTTATCCCATATTTCCTTGCTGCCTCAAGTAAAACATATGTGCCATATACATTTGTCATTATAAAGTTTTCTGGATTGGCTATGCTTTTATCTACATGAGACTCAGCAGCAAAGTGTACAATGATATCTACTTTAGATACTAGTTCATGTACCAATGTTTTATCTGTTATAGACCCCTTTATGAAAGTGTAATTCTTATGAACATCTTCTAAAGAATGACTATTCCCAGCATATGTTAGTGCATCTAGATTGATAATTTCACAATCATTGTACTTACTCAACATATACCTTATGAAATTACTACCAATAAATCCACATCCACCTGTAACTAGAATTTTCATGGTGAGTACCTAAAATTATTATCACAATCTTCCAATAAGGGAAGTTCACTGTCTTTTTCAGATAAATATACATTTGATTTTGGCCAGGACACTCCAATACTAGGGTCATTATAGATGATACCGCGCTCATGATCAGGACTATACTCATTACTTGTTGCATAGAGTACATTTGTATTGTTTTCAAGTACTAGAAAACCGTGAGCAAATCCTGGTGGTATCCATAGCATATGCATATTTACAGCGTCAAGCACTTCCGCAACCCATTTGCCATATGTTGGCGATCCTACCCGTATATCAACTGCGACGTCGTAAACACTACCCGAGACTATTCTGATTAATTTACCCTGTCCTTTTGGTTCCTTCTGATAGTGTAGCCCTCGCAGAACCCCTTTCTCAGATTTGGAATGATTATGCTGAATCAGATGCAGGTTTATGCCATTGCTACTAAAATCAGAGTACTTGTACGATTCAAGAAAGTACCCTCTGTTATCTGGAAATACTCTTGGTTTTATGAGGACAACATCTGGTATTTGGAGTTTGTGATAGCTAAAGGGCATATGAATCACTGATTCTTTGCTTCAATAAGTGAATGTTCGTATTCTTTAATTATCACTGGAAGTGTAAACTTGGGCTTTATATTTGTTGGTATTGGATTGTGCATTGCATCTTTTATAAGCTTAGTAAGGTGATTTGTATCTCCTGGGTTGTATAGAAAGTCTTTATTGACTATTTCTGGATTGCCACCCACATCCGTCGCAATTACATGGCATCCTGATGACATTGCTTCCAATAAGACGCTACTGAGGTTCTCAAAATATGAAGGCATAACGAAAACGCTGGCTTCACTATATAGGTTCCTCAATGCATCACTCTTGTGGTCTATCCAACCTTTAAAATCAATTCTATCTTTGTTCTTTGTATGTAATGCCCTTTGGCGTAGTTCGTTCTCGTATGGTCCTGATCCTACAATAACTAGTTTCCAATCATCCTGGTCTATTTCTCCAAAGGAATCAATGAGATCCTGCAATCCTTTATTCTTGAACAATCTGGATACGCAAAGAATGTACTTCTTCTTATTGGAGGGTTGAAACCTTGTCGTATCAATACCATTGTGCAAAACTGTAGTATTTTTGCCAGAGTAGTGCTTCTCAATGGAATGTTTTAGATAAGCTGATGGAGCGATAATTAAAGCAGCTGATTCCATTATTCTCCTCCAGCTTGGTGAGATCAGTGGGTAGATATGATTAAATCTTCCATTCTTGTTATGGCCTAATACATCACTTCCATGGCTGGTAATAAGATAAGGGATATTGTAGTTTTTCTTGAGCCAAAGTGCAATCCATCCTGTGGGCACAATAAAATGACAATGGCATACATCGTAATCATTTCGTTTGAGAAGTTTCTTTAGAAAGTACTTCGCACTGAGGACGTAACTTAACATCTCATGAGGGTGACAAATATCTTTCTTTTGTCTGATACTAGGAACTCGGTATATGGTGATTCCTTTATTTTTTTCTTTTCTCTTGAGTTGCTCATAACCCATGGTTACGACGTCAACAGTATGGCCCAATTCTACCAGTCCTTTAGAAATCTCAAAACTTACAGGACTTGCTCCACCTCCTATCGGTGGAAATTCATAGTTTAGAACAAGTATTCGCATAAGGATTATACACCATAATATTCATTAAACCATTCCACAAAGAGCCGTACACCCTCATCCACACTGACCTTCGGGTCATAACCGAGCATGTTCTTCGCTTTGCTCACATCTGCCGAAGTAATGGGCACATCACCCGGCTGCATAGGTAGCAGATCCTTATCCGCAGCGAAACCCATATGCTTCTCAAGCGCTTCGATATACGAAGTAAGCTGGATAACCTCACCCCGGCCGAGATTGAAGACCTCATAACCGAATGGTCTGTCCAAAGAGGCGACAACACCCTGCACGATATCAGAGATGAACGTGAAATCCCTGCTCATCTTTCCCGCATTAAACACAGGTATTTTCTCGCCTGCTTTCATTCTCTGAGCAAACTTGAAAAGAGCCATATCTGGCCTGCCCCAGGGACCGTACACCGTGAAGAACCTAAGTCCGGTACAATTAAGACCGTACAGGTGATGGTAAGTATATGCCATCTCTTCGTTGCTTTTCTTGGTTGCCGCATAGATGGAGATCGGATGATCGACTCTGTCATCTTCTTCGAAGGGAACCTTCTCATTCTCCCCATACACAGAACTACTTGATGCGAATACGATATCTTTCACACCTTGTCTTCTGCAGATCTCAAGAATATTGACAAATCCAAGCACATTCGACTGCACATACGCGAAAGGATTCTCTATAGAGTACCTGACACCTGCCTGCGCAGCAAGATTGAACACCTTATCAACTTTCTCTTGCACAAAAACCTGCTCAAGTGCGCCATAATCAGATATATCACACTCATAAAGGACAGCACCGTCAGCGACCGCTAATGCAGCGCGTTTTCGTTTAAGAGCAACATCGTAATAGTCGTTAAAATTGTCAACCAGGACGACCTCATCGCCCCTGGCTAGAAGGACTTTTGCGGTGTGGTATCCTATGAAGCCCGCTCCGCCTGTAATGAGAACTTTCATAGCTTAATGAGGGCCAAAAAGGATTTATAAAGCTATGGATTTGTTGTGATCTGCCGTATATTGTAGTTGTGGGTTTTTCCTGCTCTGTAGTATGTCTTGATTGCAATATCAGCAAGTATACCTGAAACGAAGAATTGCACCCCAAGTATGACTAAGAAAATGGACAAGTACGGTAAAAAGCTGCTTGACAAGTCAATGTTATTGACAATTTTAAGTATCAAGGTGATATACGCTAGTATAAAACCGATTGAACCCAGCAGAATGCCTATGCCGCCAAAAATGTGCAATGGCCGTCCAGAGAATTTTCTCCAGAACCATACAGATATAAGATCAATCAGTCCCTTAAGCAGACGTTTGGCACCATATTTGGTTTTTCCGGAATGTCTTGGATAATGCTTCACAGGTAGCTCTGCAATACTGAATCCTTTCCAACCAAGCAATGCGGGTATGTATCTATGCATTTCACCTATAAGGTCTAGATCATCGAAGCATTCCTTCTTGAACACTTTCAGGCTGCACCCTGAATCATGAACTGGATCTCTTATGAGCAGATTCCTAAATGAATTTGCAAAACGGGAGAACAACCGCTTCAAAAAGGAGTCCTTTCTATGCTTGCGCCAGCCTGTTACCATATCCGCATTCGTTTCCTTCATCCTGCGTATAAGACGGGGAATATCCTCAGGGTCATTCTGCAGGTCGCCGTCCATGTACACGATAAGCCTGCCCTTAGCATGCTCAAATCCGGCGCTCATCGCAGCAGTCTGCCCAAAGTTCTTTCGAAACCTGATAATCGTCACAGGAGAAAGCTTTAGCAGTTCCTGGTATGTTCCGTCCCTGGAACCGTCATCCACGAATACTATCTCAAATTTTTTACGGAGCCTTTTCATTACTTTTACCAGGCGTTCATGGAGGATTCGCACATTCCCCACTTCATTATACACAGGTATCACTACTGAGTACTCCATGCCATCATGGCAGAAATCCGCTATTTAAAAAACTTGACAAACCCTTTTAAACAACGCGATACATCAAGATACTATGCTTAAACGCCTATGGTACAATGTATCCTTTCTGGTGTTCATCTTGCTCTTTGTAGGTCTCTTCATACCTCTTCATTTGATGATAAATACCAAGTTGATTCCGTTCATTATTTTTGGACTTGGTTTCTTTTATCTTTTGTCGAACCGGTAAACATAGACTTCTGAGTTTGGGCCGGTCACTGATGAGAAATGCAGTTCCAGTGCTTCTATGCCCTCAAGAACATCACTTGGCAGCCGGCTTTTGGACAATCCGTCCACGATGACATAGCCGCTCTTTCCTTGCACGGCAGCATCAAGATCATTTACATTGGCTATGCTTGGCAGACCAATGTAAACATCTTCTGTGTAATTTGTAAGCAGCCCTCCTGTCATATCGAACGCAAGCCAATAGTGCGCTTTTCCCTTGTATGCGTATGTGACCGCCGGCCACGCCGTGATCAATGTCACGCTAAAACAATTGTCAAGATTGGTATGCGCAGCCTTAAAGTCAGGCTGAGGTGTCATAGGTTCAAGCAGCGAGGTAGGCCAGAATATGACCAAGGGAGACAAACAGATTGACACGACAATCACTGCATATGCAAGAGTCCTCCACATGACCTTCCATCTTGAAAAGAGCTGATCCAATCCATACACAGCCAGTAGGACTAGCAGGGGATACAAGTAGAACAGATACCGTAAGTGGAACAGATCTACAAAAGCGCCGATAACAACGAGTGGCACAGCAATGCTCATCACCAGATAGATAGCATAGAAGGGTCGCCAATCTGTCAGATACAACAGTCCGATGAGCGCTCCAAACAGGATAAATGTATGGTCGGTATACAGATAGAACACATACTCATAGAAGTACGGTCTCTGTCGTTCAAAGATTCCTGACACATGGTGCACCAGGAAACCGCTTAGTCCTGCAAAACCGAGTATATACCAGAAGTTAAGCTTTTGCCATCGCTTAAGCACATACCCGACCCCTATAAGGATTGGAAGGATAAGTCCTGTTGGATGACTCAACATCCCTACGGTGGAGCTGCCGATAATCTTTTTTCTCTGCCCCCCATACCTGCTCCAAAGCAGCATGGACAAGGTACTCACCACAAAGGCTGCCTGAAAAAGCATGTAATGCCTCACCTGCCTGCTCCATGCTATTTCAAGCGGCATGAAAGCCACAATAAGTGTAGAAAGCATTGCAATCCGTGTATTGAACAAACGCTTTACCAACACAAAAAAAACTGGAACGAATGCCGTGCCAATCAGCACACTAAGCATACGGCTCCAGTAGATCTTGTCATCAAATGGATATGTAAAGAACGCAGCAAGATAGAAATAGACATTGCCGGGTGCATACAATTCTCCCGAAGGCAGCTCAGGGTATCCTTTCTCCTGTATCATATCAATAGCCAAAAGGGAGTATCCCTCGTCAATCCAGATTGAAGGTGCTCCAAGCCCAATTACTCTGACCAGAAATGCACCTATCGTCAGAAGAATTATGAGAATAGTACTCGCCCGCATCACCAGGAGTACATCAATCCGAATTTAAATACATTCCTGATGCTTTGTTGTGTTGGGCTTCAAAGACCTAGCTCTTCCCGCTTCTTAGCGGCAACCTCTTCCTGCTTCTTCCTGCTAGCCTCAGCGTCAGCATTAACCCTGATATGCTTGGCAAATATCGGAGCAGCCTCAGAAATCAATGCATGCACCCTTTGAAAGAGCCTTCGGTACGATTGATGACCCTGGGGTGTAGTTCGTAGCTCTGTCACATACGCAAGTTGCCCGGGATGCATCTCAAAGGTCGTCCTGATAAGGTGACCTAGCGCACAGACATACTCAGACTCATATGGGTCATCATCGATCATCTTTCGCGCAAGCTCAGTAGCTTTGGTCATAGCGCCATCATATGCTTTCTTAAACTGTTCCATCCCGGGAAGGTCTATGTATTCAGGATACTCATACCCGTGGATCGCGGTAGCCCCCTGCCAAATCTGCGTACTTGCGCGGTGGCGCTGCACATCACGGTACGCGCCAAAGTCAAAGAAGAATTCAAACATGATACTGCCATGCTGAACACTTCGGGGCATCCGATCGAATCTGCCCCTTCCACCAAGCTCAGCATCTATTATCTTGGCCTTCTCCTTCTCGGGAAGAAGTTTAGTCCTGCTCATGCATTCCGCAAAAGATAATCCTTTTGCTCGTGAACGTTCATACAGGATGCTTGCGCACACCTTATCATCGATGGCCTTAGCTTCAAGTAGGGTCACGCGAGCGTCATTGCTTATACCTCGTATGATGGGGTCCATCTTCGCATTCTGGAACATCTCATCCACAAGAGGTTGTACTGCCTCGATCTTCTGCTCGAGGTAGGGGTTTTCTGCAACATGCTTAAGCAATCCAGGAGACACTTTAAGAGCTTCCTTATGGATGGTTGTAGCGACCATGCGAACTTCGGCAAGCGGATGTGAAAGCATCTCAGAAAGATGGCTTTCAAGAGTTCTTGCAGAAAATGAGGCACCAAGGCACGTCGAGACGCTTGTAGGAAGCACATAACGCATCACATCGAACGCTTTTGCATCTAAAGTACGGATAAATGCGCTTTCTCGCTCGAAATCACCCTTAGAGATAATATTGTTTGCGACCAGGGCAGCTTTTACCTCTGGAAGATACCTGACATACACATCCATCAGTTCATCAGTTACAACCTTAACTTGTTCGGCATAAGCAGACGAGGCCAACGCAGGGCTTTCGACACAGCTTTCCTTGGAGAATTCGATATACCTTGTGCTCTTCTCCTGAAAATCGCCTAGAGCCGGGAATGGTGCTTCTATGACCTTCGTGAACACCTGTGAAACACCCTCAACAGCTATACGAATCTTATCAGCATCCTTGAGGCTATTATGTCCATAGTCTACGCCCCATTTCTTTAGAAAATCAGCCGCGCGTGTGTTAAAATACTCTATCGTACGAAACTGACCGCTCTTGATGGCCAATGCAAGCTCTTTTAGGCTCACAAAACTATCCTTTGAAATCTTTCCCTTGCTTAGTGCACTCTCAGCATCAGAGAACAGCTGCAGGAAGCGATCCCGCATGGACTTGGGACTTCGGCTGTACTGGCCCACAAGGAATGCCCAAAGTTGCGAGCTAAGCGCATCAGTTGTGCAGTAGACGTTTCGATCTACATTCGTGAAGAAGTGGAGCAGCACTATCCGCTCATCGTCAGTATAAGGTCGCTCATTCACAAGCGGCGCCAAGGTCCCGGTAGTCTCATATATCCCCATAGAGATTGGCATGAATAGACCCTTTTTTAGCATTGTGCTTGAGAAGTATATAATGCCTATTTCCGCCGAAACATTGCGAAGATCACCAGGACTGCTCCAAGGATACCTCCTGCAATCAGCAGCCAGAGGTTCTCGATGCCAGTCTCCTCCGGTACAGCCTCTTGAGTAGCGCTAGTCAGCTCAAAACTGACCGAATTCCCCACTGCCGCACACGCGGCACCGCTCTTTGCATCATAGCAAACATTACGTGTAGCCCAGGTGGTAAGATGCGCATCATAGGAAGTGCTCGAGCTAACGATGCATAGAGCTATCTGCTGTTGAGCTATTGTCAGCGGAATCTTGTCACGCAGACCGCAAAGACCGCTTACCTTACCTATCTGGGAGAATGCCCTACCCTCAGGTGAAGAGCAGGTTCCACAGAAGATATCAGCGTTGAGCGCCCTTATCGGGCCTATACCATTCCGCTGCACCAGGGTCATCTCCCCATCAGAATACTGATAGCCATTCTCGCGGTTCAGAACTATCTGCTCCGCTGATACGAGAGGAAATACAAGAGTAAACACACACAATAAAAATACTAATCGCATAATAAAATAGTAAAAATGTCGGTTTATATAATTACCTGTTCTTGAAGAGCAGCACAGCAAGGGTGATGATAACCAGAAGAAGAGCCCCGAGCACCACAAGTTTGAGAGCAACATAATCCTGTTCCTTGCCGTTGCTTTCCTGGAAAGCTGTCGACTGTTCCTCGGATATCACCTGAGGGGCTGTCTCATTGGAATCTTTTTTATTCACTGTAGCGCTATCATCTTCCTTGACAACCTTAGTCTCTTCTGTGATAACCTGATCAATAACCGTTTTCTTCTGTTCAGTCACAGCACATGCGGTCACACGAAGATCAGTGCTCGCAAACGAATTGGGGCTGTCGTCGTCATAGTTATCAAAGTCGAAATATGTCCAGATATCGATTTGGTACGTACCGGCTCTTGTACCAGCAGGAACATCCACAGTAAACGTTCGGTCGTATTGGTTATTCTCGTCAAGCTCGATATTTAAGACCCTATTGAAGAGGTTCAGCTTATCGTTCACAGCCACAAGAACCACCTCATCACTTCTATCAGAACCCTTATTCTGGATCTCGATAAACAGCCTTGATGATTCTCCATCACAGTTGCTTAAGGTATTAGGAGCCAATTCTATGGAAGTTATTTCAATCTTCTCGTCTTCCTTTGCAACATTCAACGTGAGTTCCCATACCTCACCATGTTCGGCGCCAAACTCGTCTTCCCCAAGTAGACTTATCTCTATCTTGTAGTCGTCCTCTTCGATGTCATCATCTAGTTCAAGTGTGATAGTTCCTGATGCTGTAGCGCCGGGTTTTAGATCCTTGATGGATACATCTTCGTCTTCGTCAAGGTCCCCATCATCGACGACCAGACGAAATTCTACATTGTCAATCTCAATCTCAGAACTGTCCTTGAACCTGCTTTCTGCCTGAAGCTGGAAAGTTACCTTAACACCTGGCTCTACATCTTTGATCTCATCACCATCATCATACGTGTCTGAATCTCCCGGAAATGAGACTGTGAGCCGGTCGATGATAAGCATATTTCTTGCCTCCAATGTTATCTCTGAAGAGGATTGCAGATTTCGGTCAGCCTCAAGCTTAAGCTCGCCTATACTGACAGCCCTCTCTAGCTGGGGGTCATCAGCGTCTAGATCGATTCCGGGATGGTCCTCCGGTACACGGGCGCTGACACTTACTGTTATCTCGCTATTTGCGGGTATGCTGTCAATAAGCACACCGTGCTCAACCGCTTCCCCACCTTCAAGCAGTGTGATATTGTACTTTCTTTCGGTGGGCCAGGTTATTTTTACCTGTGTTGCCGGTATCACATCCGTGTTATGGATGGTGAAGGTACCTGATGTTTCAATATAATAATCGCTATCCTCCTCGTCAAGTTCCGTATTGCTTCGAAGTTGACTCGAACTGCCCAGCTCAAGATCACTAAGCACAAGCGTTCCGCTGACCTCTGCTTCTACACGGTCATAGGACACATAGGGACCTATACTTGCGCAATCCAGGCCCTGTGTCACATCATAGCATGTTTCCTTGACAAACCACGAAACAAGCTGCAGCTCATATTGTGTCGTTGGGGTCACAACGCAGATGGTCTCATTATTGTAGAGAAGATTTAGCGGCGTCTGCTTATCATAGCCGCACAATACAGGACCACCACCAATCGAATCTACACCCTCGCCCTCCTTGGCGTTGCAGGGTCCGCAAAAGAGGCTGACACCGTTCGTAAGAAGCGGTACCTTGTCATCCTCAAGGTAGAGGCTCCCACCATCGAGGACATCTTCATATGAGTTTGACTCATCCAATTTGATAAGTGCGGCGGTTGAGAATTGGGCTAAAAGCAGGATAGTAAGCATATAGACAAGGAATTTCATAAAAAAAAGGGAAATAATAAGAGATTAAAAATCTATTTTTTTAGCAGTCTTATGATTAGGATGACAATGACTGCGATGACGATAATGTACGCTAGGATCATCAGAGCAACATAAGTATTGCCGCTGCCTGATGTAGTGGTCTCGTCTTTATCTTCAACGACCGGAATCGCGATAACAGTTCCTGAATCAGATGGTTTTTGTTCCTCAGTGTCCTTATCATCCACAACGACGACGGTGTCATCCTTGGTATCCTCTGCAGTGTCCTTATCGTCATCTTCGACAGAGACCGGACAAGCCGTCACACGCAGGTCAACTGAACCATAAGCATTTGGACTTTCGTCGTCATACTCATCAAAGTCAAAGTACGTCCATACATCCAGCTGATAGGTACCTGCCTTAGTTGAAGATGGAACATCTACCGTGAATGTCCTATCAAAGTCATCATTTTCATCAAGGTCGATGTTAAGCACTCTTCCAAAGAAATTGAGCTTCTCATTTGTTACGACCAGAACAATCTCATCACTGTCATCAGAACCTTTGTTTTCAATATCTACACGAAGTCTTGCCGAATTAGGCTCTCCTTCACATAGACTGATGCTTTGAGGTGATAGGTCGATTCTCTTGATAGCGATATTTTCTTTCTCTTTCTCGACAACTAGAGTGAGTTCCCATACTTCACCGTGAAGTGCGCCGTTTTCATCTTCACCGGTAAGGGTGATTTCGACTGTATAGTCGTCTTCTTCTATATCGTCATCCAAATCGATGCTGATAGTTGCTGTGTCGTCATCGCGAGGGTCAAGATCCTTTAGGTCTTCATTTTCGTCCTCGTCAAGATCGCCTTCATCAATGACAAGCTGGAATTCGACATTCTCTATCTGGATATCGTCACTGTCTCGGAATCTGTTCTCTGCCCTTAGGTCAAAAGTGACTTTGAATCCTGGTTCGACGTTCTCTATATCGTCGCCTTCATCATAGCTGGCAGAATCGCCTTCAAAGGAGACTTCCAGATTATCGATGACTAGCATGTTCTCAGCTTCCATGGTGACATCAGATGTAGCGCTAAGTCCTCCATTAGCAGTGAGGGAAAGGCTGCCGATCAAAATGGCTCTGTCATCTTGCGGATTAGAGGCATCTAGATTGATAGCTGGCAGATCCTCAGGGACACGTGCGCTTACAGTCACGGTTACCGTCTGTCCTGCGGCGATACTAGCGAAAGCGACTCCGTCAGAAGTTGCGCTGCCGGTAGCTCCACTTATGGAGACAAGGGTCATATTGTATTTTGCAGCTGATGGCCACATAACCTGTACATTGCTTACAGCCGTGGCTTCATTATTCTTGATGGTGAAGGAAGCTGAGGCTTCGGCATAATAGCCGTTTTCATCGTCATCAAGTTGCGGATTGCTCCTCTCCTGGTCATCATCGCCAAGGACAAGGTCGCTAAGTGCGATGCCATCACCGGTGTTCTTTACGGTGATGACCACAGTCTCATCATCTGAGCTGTCAGCATCTGCAGCTGCGAAGACGACATTGAATATAGTGTCAGCAGAGACGCTTGGTGCAGTCCAGGCAAATGAGGCAAGCACATCGCTGTTCCTTGTAAGAGTGGCTGCGTTGCTGCCTATTGTAGCTGTTGATACACCTGAGATTGGCGCATTGCCGTCAAGAGTATATGTTGTTGATCCGTTGTCAGGTACAGAGTTGCTGACAGTAAAGGAGAGCGTCTGGCCTTCATTGACCTGTTGTGTTCCGATACTGTTAAGGATAGGGTCTGCACTGACTGTTGTAGCTAGAAGTACAACCAGTAGTAGTGTAAAAAGTCCATTTCTCATCGAAAGTTCCCCCTATCTACTATTATACATAGTAGTGTAACTACTACGGAGTTATATATGGTTTATAAACATATATCCACTGGAGAATATAGATTTGATTAACCGTTTGATATAAAAAAGAAGATTTTTGCTATGTCTAACGCTGTCGGATAAGTGTGCCATATCTCACTTTGTCAGTCGTGCTCATTCCTGTCCAAGCTGTAGTCAGCAGGAACCAGCATTCAACGTAGTTCGCTACAGCATTGCAGTTGAGGATATTGTCTCCGACGGTCAGCCAACCCTCATACTGGCAAACATTTCCGTCGCAGTAGACATTATTGACCTGTGAGAAGATGCCGTTCTCCCTCGATTGCGCATGCAGCATTGAGAAACCGCTCTCAAAACATTCCGGTACGCCAAATAATCCGGCTGTCTCAATATGACATAAAGGCGGTGGTGGAACGCATTCTCCCGCAACGCACGTGTAGCCCACTGGACATGGTACCGATTCAGTGATAATCGCATCATTGTAGCAGACATCTTCTTCGACCGTGGCCGGTCCCACACAGACATCAGGTCCGCCGCCTTTTTCGAAGATGCCCTTCTCTTCATCAGTAGATGAGCAGCAGGCATCCGTAACTCCGTTCGTTTCCAGTGTAACAGAGCAGTACCCCTCCGGGTGGCTTATAGTCACTCCTTTATCTATGCCTGTACTCATATCAGCAACTACCAGTCTGAAACAGATCTCTGCGTCATTATCGATATATCGTTCGAAGACCATATCATTGTCATCGTTGAGGTTATCGCTGCCTATGAACATCTTCTCTCCTTCATAGCGAACCACCGCTTGGAAAGGCGATGAGGTGACATTACTGAATCTGCAACCTGGATTTCCTCCTGGAATGCATAGGTCATGACCCCCCCAGTCCTGGACAACATTCCAGTCTCTTACATGGGTGTCCCTCCATGCGCTTCCGTCGTTGTCCACACAGATTGAAGAAAGATCACGGCATTCACCATTGATGCAGGTTTCACCACCTGCGCAGACGAACATCGTAAATCCACAGGTATCGTCAACCTGACATTGTACTTGCATAAGCTTGCTCGAATCTATGCAATAATCTGATACGACCGTTCCGTCATCACAGATATCTCTATAACCTGCATGGAATCCTGTAACTGAGCACACAGGGGTGACGCCTGAGAGTTCTTCAATCTTTGAGTTAAACCCTTCAACAATCTTGAATTTTGAGTCCCAGTCCTGCTCCAGCTTATCCGGAATAAAATGCCCAAGCCCTTTGCTCCACAACTTAAGTTTTACAGACTTAAATAGTGATCTTGAGAACGACGGATTTCTCTTAAAATTCTTTTTAGCCTCATCAAGCTGTATGATGATGTCCGTCTTATCATTTGACACGAGCGGTGCTTTTCTTACATCACCAGCTATCTTGTCCACAGTATTCTCAAAATCGACTTCAAGATTATCTATTGTCGTCTTAGCACCAAGCATATTGTATGTGGTGAGGATATCATATAGTTGCGTACCTGAATCCAATCGTGTATTCTGGATATCTGCTATCTCCGGTGCAGTAAGACCTGGATACGAAGTATTTGACAATGCAATGCCTGCCAGGCTGTCCTCGACCTGCCGAAGACACTGAGGGTCCAGGAGCGCTTGAAGCTTATACTGTATACTCTGTTCGTCAGACTCATCAAATTCCCACATGATGAGCGGATCATCCGAAAGATTTTGCCAACCAGTGGCTCCTGAAAGATCGATGTAGCCGTTGTTCTGCGCTTCTACGAATGATTCCATGGCGCATTTGGGTATATACTCAAAATAGTCGAACTTGCCTATTCCTTTGCTTACATTGACGACAGTCCAGCCATTCTCGGTCTTGATGGTCTTCGTAAGATTGACCGCGAGTGGGTCGACGATACTGTCATTGATACGGCTCTGATTGACCATGAAAATCTGACGCAACACGAATAATGCATCTTTAAAATCAAGCTCCAGCGGCACAATGTACTCGTACGTGCAGTCATTCGCTGCCGTCAATGGAAGGATCTTAGTCTCATCCTGGAAATTCTCCGCGTATATTTCCATATAACCAGAGCCTGTATCGACGCAGGTGAAATAAGGCAGTGTTGCGCCGATCCTATCGATGCTCAAACTATGTATTACCTGATCACCCCTTAGCAGAAAGACATTCTTGTCCGTCTTTGAGTGGAGCTGGTCATGCATCTCTCTGATCTCCTCAAAACCATCGAAGAATACCGCATTGTCGCGATCAAAGAAGAACACCCTGTCAATCTTGCAGCGCGGGCTACTCGGAACTTTGATGCTGTAGGTATCCACAGTACCATCTGCTGCCGCTATGGCTCTTGCCATGCTCTCTATCTCAGCTTTGAATTCATCCTCGTCCATCGTGCAGCCAAGCGAAGTAAATGAGTCTAGTATTGTGCCACCGTACATTATAAGGACAAGTAGTATGATGACTCCTGCGAATATGAGAAAAGGAAGACTAATCTGCCCAACTTTAGATTTCATGTTTACTTCACCATTTTAATCTTCTACTATGAGAGTGCTGTAGCGTGTCTTATCCTCCGCACTCAGACTTGGCCAGATGGTATCGGCCAGATTTTCACACTTCGCCGTCTCATCATCGCACTCACAGTTGTGGTCATCACCAACTGTTAATTTGACATCCTTATCGCAATCAAAATGATCATCATGGGGTTTGCAGTAGACGTTACGCACGATGACATTTCCCCCTTCTTCATTGCAGGTGGATTTTTTCTTGGAATCTCCGTCCTCAAAGCACTCTGGAACATCGTGTTCCCCATGAAGGTCGATCGTACAGTCTCCTGTATCCTCAAAGGGTATGCAGGCGCCGCTATCACAGACATAACCGACAGGACAATCGATACTTTCTGTGATGAGCACATCATCATAGCATACATCTTCTTCAACTTTGCTGCTATTGATACAAAAATCCGCTTGAGTACCTGATTCGAGTATCCCCTTTTCCGAATCGCTTGAACTGCAACAATCTGTATATGGGCCTCCATCACCAATAACCAAACTACATGTCCCAGTTGGGTCAGTAACCTGTATCGTATAATTATCATCTGAGAAGCTTAGAGCTGGAAGTGAGCGTACACAGACCTCACCATCATTGTCTATATATCGTTCCCAGGCCAAATCCTGATTATCATCGAGGAATTCATCACCAATGAACACGCGCTCACCAACATATTTCATAATGGGGTCACCCCCCATTGTAGTCGCACCAATACAACCAGGATTTCCTCCCATAACACATAAATCTACTCCCGTTGTTCCAATTTGGACAATATCCCATTCTCTAATATGGGCATTGCGCCAGGAGGCACCATCATCATCTTCACAAGTGGTGGATGTTGAGGTGCAGCGGCCATTCTCGCATTTTTCTCCCGCGCCGCACACTTGCAGGTTGTACTCACAGGATGTGCCGTCACATCCGACCTGCATATACTTTGTGGCATCAACGCAATAATCATCAAGGCCGGACACTCCATCATCGCAGGAATCTTTCACATATGCTCCCGAACCGCTTGTGCTGCAGAGAGGAATATTCCCACTGATAAGGTTCAATTCCACTAGATAGTTTTGGGCTATTTCCGCGCCAAGTCTGCATCTCTCTATCTCATCGCTATCCATAAGGGTTCCCAGACCAAGTCCAGTGAGAACAAAGTCCACTGTATCTAATAGTGATATGCTCATTGGTGGTGACGTCAGTAGTTTCTGTTTTGCGATAGTTATCTTTTCAACAAGGTTTAGCTTTTTATCCGCTGGAATGGATGCCATCCTGATTTCTTTTGCAAGCACATCCAAAGCTGCGCTGCAATCCTCTTCATACTGCTTGACCACTTCTTTCGCACCGATAAAATTCAGAGAGGTAAGCATCTCATAGACATTCGTATCAGCTAGTCTTCTTTCAGCTTTCGTCGCATTTATCTCTCCACTACTAAGGCCTGGATAAGAGGTGTTTGCTAGACCAACTCCATAAAGGCCCGTACGCATATCTCGCAGGCAATCAGGGTCAAGTAGAGATTTGAGCTTATATTGTATGCTCTGTTCATCATCTTCATCGAACTCCCACATGATGAGCGGGTCATCTGAGAGGTTTTGAAAGCCGGCAGCTCCGCCAAGGTCAATAAACCCATTGTCCTGTGCTGCGACAAAGGACTCCATAGCACACTTTGGGATGTATTCAAAATAATCAAAAGCGCCCTGTGTCTTTGATACATTGATGACTGTCCACTCTCCGTCGATAAACACCTTCTTCGTCAAGTTAACCGACAAGGGGTCGACTATGCTATCATTAAGTCTGCTCTGGTTCGCAAGGAATATCTCTTTAAGCACGAACAAAGCGTCCTCAAGGTCTAGCTCTAGCGGGACGATGTAGTCATACGTGCAATCTGAGGCTGCATTTGCAGGCAACAAAAAAGTCTTGTCCATGTAGTTTTCGGCATCTACTTCCAGTTGTCCATTGCCAGTATTGACGCAGGTAAAATATGGCAATGTTATACCGATGCGGGGTATAAACATGCTCTGGTAGATCTGCTCATCTTTGACTAAAAATACATTATCCTTTGCGTTCGACTTAATACTGTCCTGCATATCCGGCAAGTCCCCAAATCCATCGAAGAGCACATTGCCGGAACGGTCGAAAAAGAAGATCTTTTCTATGCCGCATGGCACCCTGATCGATTCGATATCTACACTGCCCTCCGAGGTGGATTGAGAAAGCGAAAGTTTCTCTAAAGCCACAGCGAAATTTCCTTCATCAACCTGACAACCAAGTGTACTGAACATATGGTAGATTTTACCGCCGAACATGAACAGTACCAGGACAGTAATAACACTAATTAGAATAATGAACGGAATACTGACCTGCCCCCTTTGCATACCTTTCTTCTCAGTTCTGTGCGTATATAAATGTTCCCCCATCATAGCGCAAGGCTTTTATTGCCCATATACCCCTTATGAGTCATGCTTTCACACATCCTCATCAAGGTACTTGCTCTATATTCACTGCTATTCCTCAGCTTTCTTGGATTCGTGACACTTGCTGATGAGGAAAACTCAGTCCATGATAAGGCTATCATCAAGATGGGTCTCAGTCTCGCGATAGTCTGGTGCGTCATAGGTGGTACCTTGCTCTATACGAGTAGAAATCTGTTGCAGAAGGCCTATCGGGCGATTCCGTTGCATTGGCAGCTTAAGTTCATACTTGGATGCACCCTCTTCGCTCTCCTTGAGGAAGTCATAACCGTCACTCTCACCAATATGGCGCCTCTATTCGGGTCAGAGATGGGCAAAGCATTCATCACAGCTTCGCCAAATTACCTGCATACGGTGCTTTTCCACAGTGTCATCGTCTTCATCCCGATGTTCATCGTGCTCTCGTTCATCTTAAGATCATTTGATCTGCCCGTTGAACATGTCTTCTTGCTTTTTGGGCTTATAGGTTCAATAGCTGAGACAACACAAGGGCAGGCAGCGATAGGGGCAGGATTCTGGTTCTTTGTCTACGGCCTCATGGTATTCATACCAGCATATGCGTTGCCGAAGCGCAATGCTAAGCCTCCAAAGTGGTGGGTGTATCCAATGACTGTATTTTTGGTCATCATATCCCCAATCCTCCTGTTTCCCTTCACCCCCGTTCTTCAGTTCTTGTGGGATGTCATGGATCCTGTGTTCTATGTGGATAGTGTCTGGGATTAGGAGTACTTCCATTAAATTTATATAATCTTGCCGCCCCTTCCCTAGGTAGATCAGGGGGGAGAGAATGAGTATTAGCATTCTAGATGAGATTGCAGAGTCTGAGAAGAAAGCTCATCATTCTAAAGAGAAAGTCGAGCACGAAGCGCTTGCGGCGCTTAAAGAGGCGCAGTTTGAAGCAGAGCGCTCAGTCAGTGAGACTAAGGCTAAGTTGGAGACTCTCCATGTTAAAAAAGTGGAAGACCTTGTCAAGCGACTAGACAACGAGAAGCGACTACTATTGGATAAGGCAGATAAGGATGTTGAGGCGCTTAAGGCCAAAGCATCCATGAACCAGGATACGGCGATAGCGAAGATCATCGACGACTTCATGAGCCGGACCAAGTGACTATGCTAAGACCGAGTAGGATGTCCAGATTGTTTGTTCTGGGTGCGAAGAGCAGACTGGACCATATAACAAAACGACTGCAGGAACTCAAGATAGCGCACATTATCGAGCATCGCAAGGGTGAATACGGCCTATGCGATCCTTTGAAGACTTCTGATAGGTATAGCAGTCTGCTCGTCAAGACACGTTCGATCATCTCCTATCTAAAAGTGCTTCCCGGTAAGATTCATAAGCGGGACATTGATGATGAAATTCTCGAAGATACTCTTGATAAGATTCAGAAACAGGTGCTGGACGCGCTAGCAGTCCTAAAAAAGAATTCTGACCAGGAACAGCAGGCCAAGCTTATACTTAACATATTGGATGTTATGGAAGACCTAAAGGTCACACCGGGAGACTTCCGTAAGCTTGAGCGAATAACCTCCTGGATAGGGGAAGTTGATTCCGGATTTGAGCATCATCTAAGGAAGATAACGACCGACTATCTCATACGAACTGCGCCATCCAAACAGAGAATTAGGATAGCGCTTTTCGCAGACCGTGACAGGAAAGATGAGATAGAACATGTTTTGCTGCGCTGCAATTTCTCTGCTTTTGACGTAGAAGCCGCAAGAGGCATGGAAGGTTCAATACGACTATTAAGAAAACAGGAAGAGGCAAAAATATCCGTAGCACAGACGCAGATGGTCAAGAGCGACAGGGTTCTGGAACAATTAAGGACCCGGCACGGCAGTCTGCTTGTCGCAATTGAAGAATATCTGGAGAAGAAAAGCGCACAGGCCCAGATTCCGCTCAGTTTCGGCGCGACAGAAGAGACATTCTTCCTTGAATGTTATGTGCCTACCGACAGGGTCAAGAGATTAAAATGGGAGCTTGACCTGGTCGCTGAAGGCAAGATACACTTCAAAGAGAAGAAACTTACCAAGGATGAGGAAGTTCCGGTCGAGCTCAACAATCCAAAAGGGCTCAAATCATTCGAGTTCTTCACCCGACTGTACAGTCTGCCTAAATACGACGAATTTGATCCCACGCTCCTTATGGCATTCACTTTCCCGCTCTTCTTCGGTTTCATGCTGGGTGACGTCGCATATGGTCTCATAACATTCATCATCTTCTTCATGCTTAGGCAGAAGTTTCCTGCGGGAAGACAGTTCTTCAATATACTCATAACCTCTTCGGTAGCCTCCATGATATTCGGCGCGCTGTACGGAGAGGTTCTTGGCTATGAACTGTGGCACGGCCTCATCGTGCGCACACATGATGTTATGATACTTATGGAGATAGCTCTGGTTGCGGGAGCGATACAGGTCAATCTGGGTCTGCTCATCGGCTGTTACTTAGTATGGAAAGAGCATGGATTTGCGCACGCATTATACGAGAAGCTAAGCTGGATATTTATCGAGGTTGGCGCTGTGCTGCTCTATCTTTCATACAACAACTACATTCCATTATTGCCAGTTGCCGGTTGGATCGTCTTTGGCATAGGAGTCCTGCTACTAATCAAAGGGGAAGGATTCACAGCGATAATCGAGATTCCCAGCGTATTCGTCCATATAGTCTCATATGCTCGTCTCATGGCGGTCGGTCTGGCCTCAGTCTATATCGCTGTGATGGTCAACCTATTCACCTCATTCCTATGGCATAAAGGTGTCCTCTTCATACCGATTGCGATAATCGCGCTGCTCATCGGGCACCTCTTCAATATCGCGCTTGGTGTGCTTAGTCCTTCATTGCATGCCATACGATTGCATTACGTTGAGTTTTTCACAAAGTTTTATTCGGGCGGAGGTATAGAGTTTGCACCGTTCGGAAAGGAAAAAGAAAAAAGCATTATTTAGGAGGAAATAATATGGCAGTTGAAACTTTGACAACAGGAGCCGGTCTTCTTGGCATAGGAGCCGGACTGGCTATAGGGCTTGCGGCTATCGGTACTGGACTTGCGCAGCAGCAGATCATCGCAGCAGTGCTTGGGGCCATTTCCGAAGACCCGAAAATGTTCGGAAAAGGTCTCTTCTTCATCGTACTACCAGAGACACTCGTAATCTTCGGACTTGTCATCGCGCTTATGCTGATGGGGAATATAGGATAAGACGATGGGACTAGAGAAGATCAGGGATGATATTGAGCAGAACGCTAAAAAGGAAGTCGCAAGCATACAAAGGATGCTAAAGAAAGAGATAGCAAAGATCAACGCGAAACGTGATGCAGACATATCAGAGCTGGAATCCGTCGCGAACAGGCGCTTAAAAGCCGAATTGGACGCAATAAAGAAAAGAGAAGCGGCGTCCGTCGAGGCATTGACTCAAAAAGCCCTCATCTTGGGGAAGAAAGAGGCTCTATCCGTATGCTATGATGAGGCGTTCAAACGCATCTGCGTGCTTGACACAAGAAAAAAGATAGCCCAATCCCTGCTAAAGAAGGCACAGAAGCAGATTGATGTCTATTATGTGCACACCGCTAAAGAGGACGCTTCAATAGTCCCTAAGGGATTGCAGCATAAAATAGCTTCCATCCGCGGAGGAGTCATCTGTGAGACCAAGGATGCAGCGCTTCTCGTCAATTGCAGTTTTGAAGTGATCTTCGAGGAGGTCAAGGAGCACACAATGGCGCAGACAGCAGAGGTATTGTTCACAAAATGAGGCCGCAGGTCCAGCTGGGAACGTATCCCTATACGTATCTTCGTACTATCGTCATGAAGAAGCATCTCCTCGACAAAAGTGATTATGACAAGATAATGAAGATGCATCCCGAGCAGATCAGCAAATATCTTGAAGAGTTTGAATACAAGAAGGAGATCAATCAGCTCGGTATAGAGTTTCAGGGTATAGAATTGCTTGAGCGTACTTTGGAGCTCAATCTCTGCAATATGTTCACAAAACTGGTGAAGATCTCCCCGCCCGAACTGCGTTATCTCATCACGCTTTATCTGAAACGGTATGAGATGAGCAATCTCAAGACCGTCATAAGAGCAAAGTACAGTGGGATGGAAGATACGCATACCCGGCAGCATCTGCATCCGCTTGGGAGGAGCAATCTTGTAGACCGCCTCCTTGCGCAGAAGAATGTGGAGGATGCAGTGATTGCGATCAGTTTGCTTTCTGAAACAGAGAAGCGTAAGGCCATCGACAAGTACAAAGAGAAACAGACAGTGCTGTACATAGAAAATATTCTGGATACACACTACTTCGATGAAGTCATGAAAAGTGTACGCACACTTCGTTCTGAAGGAAAACTCTACAAGTCATTCCTGCAGCACGAGATAGATGCCCTCAATATACGTCTGCTCCTCGTCCTTAAGAAAGAGCAGATATCCGAAGACGATATCCGTGAGATAGATTTCGTCTATGGAAACATAGACCGGTCAACGATACAGAAACTCATAAAGATGCCTGAAGAGCGAATTCTCAAGGAACTTTTGACAACAGATTTTAGCGAGGTCATCAAGAGACATGAAGCTGCTGACGGTACTATCATAGATTTTGAGATAGACTTGGACAGATATCTTATGGTGCAATCACTCAGGCTTTCAAGACAGCATCCGATGAGCGTTGACGTCATCCTTGGATATATGTTTCTCAAGAACCTTGAGGTCAAGAACCTCACGCGTATCATCAAGGCGAAAGAATTAGGCCTTAAAGAAGATTTCATCGAGAGGATGATCGTCATATGAAAGAGATAGCTATCATAGGTGATGCACAGTTTGCTCTGGGATTCAGGCTTGCCGGGGTCCGCAAGGTCTTTGAGACTGAAGATGCTGAAAAAGTACTGGAGGAATTACTGGAAGATACTGCAGTAGGACTTGTCATCATCAGTGAGAAAGCGAAAGATTCATTGTCATATAAAATGCAGATGAAGATGGAGAAGATAATAAGCCCGGTGACCGTAGTGGTCGGAAGAACGGGTTCAGACGACGATCTAAGACGGATGATAAAGAAATCCATCGGAGTCGATATGTAAGGTAATACAAATGGAAAAAGTCGGAAAATTACACAGGATTGCGGGTCCAATCGTCATCGCCTACGGTTTTAAGGGAAAGATGTTCGATATCGTAAAAGTGGGCCACGAAAAATTGATGGGTGAAATCATTCAGATACATGGAGAACGAAAAGTCATCCAGGTATACGAGGACACATCAGGATTAAAACCAAAAGACCCGGTAATTAATACGGGAGAGCCACTTAAAGTTGATCTTGGACCTGGTCTATTGACCAGTATATATGACGGTATTCAGCGTCCGCTGCCGGTCTTGCTAAGCAAGATGGGTAATTTCATCACACGCGGCGCAGAAGCTCCCGGTCTGGACCAGGATAAAAAATGGAAATTCACATCTCTCGTCAAGAAAGGTGACACCGTAAAAGCAGGTCAGATTGTTGGCACCGTTCAGGAAACTGAGACCATCGAACATCGCATAATGATACCACCGGGGAAATCAGGAAAAGTGGCATCCGCTAAGTCCGGCTCTTATACTGTTTCCGACACAGTATGCACGCTTGATGATGGCACAAAGATAGGTCTCATGCAATCCTGGCCGGTCCGAAGACCTCGTCCAATCAATTCTAAACTCATTCCGGCAATGCCATTAATCACCGGGCAACGGATTTTTGATGCACTCTTCCCTCTTGCTAAGGGTGGCGTAGCAGCTATTCCTGGACCTTTTGGCGCGGGAAAGACGGTCTCCCAACAGCAGCTTGCAAAATGGAGCGATGCGGACATCATCGTCTACGTTGGTTGCGGTGAGCGCGGCAATGAGATGACCGATGTGCTTACCGAGTTTCCCGAACTGACCGATCCGAAGACTGGAAAACCGCTCATGAACAGGACAGTACTGATTGCGAACACCTCAAATATGCCCGTGGCTGCACGTGAAGCATCCATTTACACCGGTGTTACCATTGCAGAATATTTCAGGGACATGGGCTACAGCGTCGCGCTCATGGCAGACTCAACATCTCGGTGGGCTGAAGCGATGCGCGAGATTTCCTCAAGGCTTGAAGAGATGCCTGGTGAAGAAGGATATCCAGCCTATCTTTCGACAAGGTTGGCAAGCTTCTATGAACGTGCGGGAAGAGTCATCCCTCTTGGTGCAGAGCAGGAAGGAAGCGTCACGCTTATCGGAGCTGTATCACCCCCTGGTGGAGATTTCTCAGAACCCGTCACGCAGGGTACGTTGCGAGTGACTAAAGTCTTTTGGGCGCTTGATGCAAAACTTGCGCAGCGCAGGCATTTTCCATCAATAAACTGGCTAAAGAGCTATTCTTTGTATCATCCGACACTTCGTGAATGGTTCAGGAAAAATGTCGCTGAGGACTGGGAAATCTGTGTAAGTGAAATGATGAGTATACTCCAGCAGGAAGAAAAACTTCTCGAAATCGTGCAACTCGTAGGTTCGGACGGACTTCCTGAGAAAGAGCAGATACTGCTCCAGGTCGCGCGCATGATAAGGGAGGTTCTACTACAGCAAAACGCGTTCCATGAGATAGATACTTACAGCAAACTCGATAAGACTTATCTCATCATGAAGACGGTACTGCTCTACAAAGAGAAGGCCCATGCTGCGCTGGCTTCGGGTAAACTAATGGACGATATCTTGAATATCAAATCAAAAGACAATTTTTCTGAAGTCAAGTTCACTGAAGACTATCAAGGCTTTATCAAGAAAATCAACAAAGCAATCGAGGAGGAACTCAAATGAAAGAATACAAGACTATCAGCAGAATTGGAGGACCCCTAGTAATTGTTGAGAAAACTGACCCTGTTGGCTACGGCGAAATAGTCCAGCTTACTCTTGAAAACGGCGAAGTAAAAACAGGCCAGGTTTTAGACACCAGTGAGAATGTTGTGGTTGTTCAGGTATTCCAGGGAACAGAAAGCATTGATACCGATACTAGAGTCAAGTTCCTCGGGACAAGCCTTAAACTGCCAGTTACCAAAGAGATGCAGGGACGTATCCTTAGTGGTGCGGGCAAGCCTATTGACGGCGGTCCAGATATCATTTCAGACCAGAAAATGGACATCAACGGAAGCGCTATTAATCCTTTCATCAGGGATATGCCAAGTGACTTCATCCAGACGGGCATTTCCTGTATTGACGCAATGAACACATTCGTTCGTGGACAAAAACTACCAATCTTCTCTGGTTCAGGACTTCCTCATAATGAGATTGCATTGCAAATTGCGAGGCAGGCGCAAGTGGTCGGAAGTAAAGAGGATTTTATTGTCATATTTGCGGCCATGGGTATCACAAATGAAGAGGCACAGTACTTCATCAAGGACTTTGAACAGACCGGTGCCCTTTCTAGAAGCATCGTCTTCCTTAATTTGGCTGACGACCCGGCCGTTGAACGTATTGTTACGCCAAGAATGGCTCTTACTGCAGCTGAATACTTTGCCTACGAACATGACACACACGTGCTCGTCATCCTCACAGACATGACCAATTACTGTGAATCGCTTCGTGAAATTGGAGCAGCGCGTGAAGAGATTCCCGGACGACGAGGCTTCCCCGGTTACATGTATACCGACCTTGCATCCATCTATGAACGTGCAGGCATTATTAAGGGAAAGAAAGGCAGCGTTACTCAGCTACCCATTCTGACTATGGTAGGTGATGATATCACGCATCCTATCCCTGACCTGACGGGTTACATTACTGAGGGTCAGATTGTACTCTCGCGAGACTTGCACAGGAGAAACATCTATCCGCAGATTGATGTTCTGCCTAGCCTTTCACGACTTATGAACATGGGTATTGGCGCCAAGAAAACGAGGGATGACCACAAACAGGTCTCGGACCAGTTGTACGCTAACTATGCGGAAGGCAGAGAACTTCGCGGTTTGGTGGCTATCGTAGGTGAAGAATCGCTCTCACAACGTGACCGACGACTGCTTGAGTTCGCGGATGATTTTGAAAAAGAATTTGTCACACAGGGACGCGATGAGAACCGTCCTATTCAGGATTCTCTTGACATTGGTTGGAGACTCCTAAGCAAGATACCGCAAAATGAACTGACCCGTATCAGTCCGGAACTCAAAAAGAAATACTACAAAAATGGACAGTGAAGTTATACCAACCCGGAACGAGCTGCTTCGCATTAAGAATCAACTAAAGTTTGTTGCAACAGGTCACAAGCTGCTAAAGAAGAAACGTGATGGGCTCATCATGGAGTTCTTCAAGCTCTACAAAGAGGCTAAAAACCTTCGCAAAGAGTTGAGCGATGCATATTCAGCAGCGCAACAAACGATGGATATTGCTCGAGTAATCGAATCAGACCTATCACTTCGTTCAGTCTCTTTGGCAGTAAAAGAGATGGACAAACTGGACATTGAACAAAAAAACATCATGGGTATTTCAGTTCTCAACATTCGGGCTCCAAAAGTACGCAAACAGTTTCTTGAACGCGGGTACGGTGTATTTAACTCTACCTCGCTTATTGAGGCATCATTAAAGTATGAAGAGCTCATAGAGAAAGTTATCAAAGTTGCTGAGGTAGAAACGTCACTTCGCAAGATGCTCATTGAGATAGAAAAAACAAAGCGTCGAGTGAATGCACTGGAATTCAGGGTCATGCCAAGCCTTGAGCAGAACAAGTCCTTCGTCTCTCTTCGACTTGAAGAAATTGAGCGCGAAGGCATCTTTCAGATGAAAAAGATTAAGCAGCGATCATGAACAAAGAGCAAAAACTTTTGGTGGTCAAGAAATTTGCGACAACTCTACGCATGATACGCATCGCCATCGTGATTATCGTGGTGGTGCTGATATTTCTCAAGCTGCAATGAATCCGGAAGCACAAAGCTCATCTTTCCTCTATCGTGCTCTATTTCAACTTCATAACCAAAAGGTGTTTCCCGTATATATGCATCTCCTATGGTCTTACGAGCGCCCAAATCATATTCTCTGCATCCGCCGACCTTTCCTGTTAGATATGCAGTATTAAAACCTACATTATAGTGCGTAGGAAACAAAGGAGACAGCCTAGAAAGTTTATTTCCACGAGCAGATTTCTCAAGGGTAACAATTCCCTCATAATAAGGACTTCTGTCCTTCTCAACTAATTCCTCAATTATAGCGATGATACCTTTCATGCCTAAGGAGAATGAAAATGAATTTAAAAAAATACCCTGAAAAAGGGAAAATTACGAATAGAGGTCATGGATAGGCGCCGTAATCCTGCTGGTATAGCTGCTCTTATGTGCAAGCATCTCCTCATGCTGGATGATGCTTTTCATAGTAATCTTACCAAGTATTTTCTTATGCTCCATAACGACTAATGCACTAGTCTGGTGTTCGGACATCAGTTCAGTAGCCTCGCTGATGTAGTCGTCTGGGTCGACACTGACAATCTCGGTCATCAATATATCGCGTACTTGCATGTCTGCAGAATGTAGATTCTCCGCAACGATCTCTCTTACAAGATCCTGTTCAGTCAGTAGACCTATAGGTCGTTTCTTGTCCAAAACAACAACAGAATGTAGTTCTTTCTCGGCCATTTCCCTGGCAATCTCGTTGACAGGCGTGTCCGCTTGGACGGTGCGGACATCAATCATGGCCTCCCGCACTTTCATATTAATCACCCCGCTAAACATATTTATACTACGAGGCGCTTACTATAACTATATTCTCTCCTTATTTTATATAAAAAATATAATCTTTAGCTAGTATATTGTTTAAGCTCCGAGAATCCGTCCAATACCCTTCCTATAATCGGGAATTTCCAAAGACCTTTGCAGCTTAATCAAATGAATCATATTCATGTGAACATTCCGTGCGTAGTAACTCATAATCTCTTCATCAGTTGCGAAAACAGTACCGAGGGGGTGCTCCCTTTGAAATAAGACATTATCTATATGCAGTTCATATGTGTGAGGGTCAGTTTTGTGATAATTGATAATATCCATAAACCTGTCTTCAACATCCTTACGGTTAATCATATGCTCTACTTTTCTGCTCTTTGCCTTCGCTCCCTGTACGAAGCCAGCTTTTGCCATGGTCTCATCCATATGGGCATCAATAAATGCCATGAAATTTTGCCGTACCATTCCCAAGTATTCTTCGGTAATAGCATCCCTCTCAGTTTGAGTGTAGAGTAATCCTTCGGGATTTTCCGAGGACTTAGTCAGTTCCTGCATAGCTCTCTTTGCGGCAAAATAATTGACTATAGGCAAATCTCTCTCTTTATCCAGAGGAAATGTTCCATGAATATTTTCTAACAATGCAATATGTGTCTGTTGATCAACTCCATTTTCTTTTATGATGCGACCGCAATCATCAAAACCGAAGTTTCGAAAAAATGTGAACACATCTTTGGTACTAAAATGGTGTAATGAGCTCCTGCGATTATGATATCTTGCAGCAACTCCCAGATGCTCAATATACTGTCTAACCCAAGCACTTGGCATTGTCACCTCATTGAAATGTCCACCATGCTGCTCAAGTTTCCAACCATCAGTTTCAGCAATATAAAATCTGTTCATAGAATTATCGAGGTCCAGTCTCCCCTCAGCTAGTGGTATTTCCAAAGCATTGACCATATAGTTGAAAGGGAGTGGTTCGTGAATATAATTGTGGACTCTACGCACATAATTCGTCCACATACCTTTTCTTTCAGCATCATATTCAATCATTACCAGATGACCTCTGCTTTTGACTTTCTGACCGCTTGCAAGAACATCCTTACCGCCCTCAGCAGAGCGATGGTGCATCATTTGCTTTACATAGTCTGACTCTGTCAATTGTTCAAGAGAAGAATATTTTCTGGTGACCTCAGCTCGGCCATCCTTCTTTTTAATCATCATACAACCATTTTGATGTGTTACCACGCCCATTATATCATAGTCAGGGTCGACTAAAATCTCTTTGCCTTCTGCTCTTACCGTTATGAACGAATGGTCACCAGGGGCGCATTCCAGTTCTGACTCCCCTAATTTCACATCGTACATAGCTGAGGCAGAGTAGAGTTGTGGTTGCAGACCCGTCTCTCGGGCTATGAGATACAACATACCTGCCAGGCTGAAACAGTCGGCGTCCAGTTTTGCTTCATGAAGAAATGAACCGCCTCTTCCGGCTTTTATAGCATCTGTAAATCCGTAATTTAGATGTAGAAATTGCTTGTCAAACAAGCGAAGTGCCCGATTGTACGCTTTAGGGGAACGCAGACGATACTGGTCCGCAATCTCTTTTGCCTTTTGAACCGATTCTGGTGGGAATTCCATCTTGTACTACCATTGTCCACACCACCTCTTTAAAAGAAGAAAAAATTTATTTTAATAAATCATATAGGCCGCCTACTGCTGATTGTGGACGGTATGGTGCTTCAGCGGTAGGTACTTTCTTGCCAAGCAGTGCTCTGTGCTGGTCTGCACTCACAATATACGTTGCTTGCACCTTAAACTCATGTGGTTCACAATCGATTCTCTCTAAAGCCAAATCAAAACCTTTTGGAGTCCTATACATGCTGCTGTCTGCACAGACAACTTCATACATAGTTTGAACCGCGTCCCCCAAAGCTGGCTGATTTCCCTTAGTAAGGCTCTTCCCTGCTTTCTTGACTTGACCCTCAAGGTCCTCAAGTGCCTTACCAGCACTCTTTCCGCTTGCATTTAATATATAATCCATTATAGTCTGTTGAAGTGTCTGTTCGCTTAAAAAGATTGTCGTTTCACTTCTTTGTTTCTATAATGTGCGGTATCGAAACAAAGCACGTTTTGCTGTACTCAACAATGCTTAAATAGTACTTTCCTTAAAACTGGTACCTATGTCATTCAACGAAAAAAGAGACTTCATCAAAAGTTCTATGCAACAACTTAAAGAAAAAAATCCTGAGCAGGTAGGCGCTTTTCACCACTTTATGCAGGCTATCGAGCAGGATGGGGCGCTATCGCACAAGACAAAGGTGCTTATGGCAGTATCTCTTGCGGTCAAGAGTCAGTGCAGTTACTGCATCGCCGTACATGTCAAAGATGCTATCGACGCAGGAGCTTCCGACGACGAGATAATGGAAAGCGCTTGGTTGGCAACCCTCATGGGTGGTGGCCCTAGTCTGATGTACCAGATGGAAGTCAAGCAGGCTTTGGAAGAATTCAGATCGCAATGATCTATTGATCTATCTTGATGAAATCCTGCATGATCTGGCTTAGGGGAACATATGTATTCTTGATGACATTGCCGCCCTCGTAGATCCTGTAGTCGTAGATATTGAACATCCTGCATACCTGTTTGATGACCTTTGAATAGTGTGACAGGGTCTCTATACGGATCAACACCCCTCTTGCATTGATAGTCTTGACAAGCTGGGTAATTTCAGGCGTTTCCCTAACATAGTTGATAAGGCTCTTGATGGTCTGATGGTCCTGTTGGGGCAATGCAACTGCCAATGTGCAGGTCTCGATGTCAAGCTCCTCAAAATTAAGATTGATCGTGTACCCCTTGATGACTCCCTGTTGCTCTAGATTTTTAATGATATTGATAACACTTCTAGAGCTGCTCTTTGTTTTCTCTGCCAGTCGTACGATGGGGGCAGTAGGTTCTTTGACAAGAGCCGCAAGCACTTTGGCTGCACGCTGGCTAAGCAGTACAGGGGCTCTGTCGCCGGAGATGACCATATCTGATGTGTCAGGTTTGTAGAGGTATTTCCGCTGAAGGATATATTTGACGATGATAGGGAAGATATCTGTAGTCCTTATTGAGCTTCCAAACTCATCCATGAAGTCCATCATCTGCTTATTGTAGAATGAGAGATTGGGTACTGAATATTCCACCAGCAAGTCTGCTCCAAGTAGGATCTTCTCCATGTATACCACGGTATCGTCTTTTTCCAGGGTCCTGATGATCTTTTCTCTGGTCTTGTACTCTTCGGTCGTGAAGGAGAAGAGCACACGGATATTTGTCAGATCAAACCTTGCGGGGTCTACGATGATCTCCTCCTCAAACAATCTGTTTTTCGACATCTTCGAGAGAGTGTAGTTCAGAAGCGGTTGGCTAAGCCTTAATTTTTTTGCAAGAGCCTTTTTTTGCATTCTAGAGTCTTTAGAGAGCTCAAAAAGTAATCTTCGCTGTCGTGAATCAAATTTCATTTTAATATTAATACAAATTACATATAAACTGGTTACAAAAATTCAATATCTGATTATGAGATACTTAATAACTAGTATTTATATCCTCCTCTTATGAGACCGGCATCATTTCAGAAGGGGACAGAGATCCATCCTTTGGATCCAGCCATTGCCCCTGAGATGAAGCTTGATCCTGAAAAGCACTATATGCTCTCTTTCGGCACCAACAACAAAGTTGTCGACCTTGCTCATGATCTAGCACCCATGGTCCAGGAGGAGACAGGCAAACCAGTCGAAGTGATCAATGTTCTCACCTATCCTCATGCGATGCCAACAGTCATAGTGAACAGTGCCTTAAAAGAAAAGGTACTCGATGGTATGCCCTTGGGCATGTATCACATCTCCCCTGAAGAGATGAACCGGCAGGCGACACAGAGCGGCTATATGCAAGATCTTGTGGAAAGGTTGCGCAAACGTCAAGGTTCCGTTCTTACTACCATGTACAAGAATACCCCTGAACTTGATCTTGAGGGTATAGTCCCCCTGGCTCCTGATAAGCACCTTGTACATTACTTTGATGATAAAGTCAACCAGCGCCTCTCAGTCGTGGCCGACCTTGGACTACCCATACCCCGCACACTGCGGGCAAACTCTCTTGAACACTTGCTTGATCTGTATGATGCCGAGTTTAAGGGAGACGCGTTCGTCATGTGTCCGTATAGCTCCTTCGGCTCAGGAACACAGGTCGTAAAAAAGCGAAGCGATATCTCAGATTCTCCCAAGCTTAAAGGTGCGAAGCAGTATCTTCTCTCCGATCTGCTTGATGTCGAACAATCTCCCTCAACCCTTGGTATTATCGCAGCCGATGGTATCTACGTAGCGGGTCTCACTGACCAGCTTCTCGACGGCACAGAATACAAGGGGAACCTGTCTCCTACAACAGTCAAACAGAAGCAGGAGATCAAGGAGATGACGATCGCTATCGGTGAATACCTTCATGATAAGGGATACAGAGGTCCTTTTGGTGTTGATTATATGATTGCAGATGACAAGGTCTATTTCACCGAGATAAATCCCCGCATCATAGGTGCTACCCCGGAAATAGCCGCTGCTCATGCGAAATATCATCCCGAACTGCCGGGAGTCGCACAGATGATTTATACTGCTACTGTCCATGATACCTTGGGTTTTAATCCAAATGGAGTCGAAGCAAGTCCGCTTGTCTGGGCTAGTAGACTCGTAGCGGCCCCCCCTGGAACGACACTCACTAGAGAGCTGCCTCGTAGACTTGGGGATGTTGTCGTTAAGGACCGAGTTCCGGCAGGTTCACATTTTTATAATAGTGACAACGATCTGTGCAGGATAGTTATGTATGGGAACGGTTCCGCTCAGGAAGTCATGCGTCAGCTTGACCAAAAAGAGAAGATCCTTACCAGCTATCTTAAGTAAAAATGTTTCGCTTGATAATACATGGAGGCGTAGGTCACTGGGACAGATACGCCGATAAGAAAGGACCGCTACTGCAGGAGTATGCCAATGCAGGACGGGTCGCATATACTTCTACAAAAGATCCGATTCAGTCAGTTCTCGCAGCAATACAGAGTATGGAAAAAGATGCTCTTTTCAATGCCGGATACGGAAGCGCAATCAATGCTGAAGGCGAAGTCGAATGCGATGCTTCAATTATGGTATGGTCCAAAGACGGTATTCGAACTGGTGCGGTTTCAGGTCTTAAAGGGATACTGCACCCCATTCTCACTGCATTCTATGTCATGGACAAGACAGGTCATGTACTGCTTACTGGCCAGGGCGCGCAGAAGTTCGCGAAGCTTTGCGGGCAGGATATTGTTGATCTGCGTTCAGAAGCAAGACTTGCGGAATGGAAAAAGTACTCAGACATGATCCTTGCAGGTGAAAAGACGCCCTATGATCAGGAATTTCTGATGTCCATAGTTAAGAACCGCGTAGGGACTGTAGGGGCGGTAGCGACAGACGGAAAGATCATCGTCGCGGGCACCTCTACCGGAGGTATCCCTATGAAACTTCCTGGACGTGTAGGTGACAGTGCTATCATAGGGGCAGGCACTCTTGCTACTAAGCATGTTGGTGTAAGCTGCACAGGGACAGGAGAATACTGCATCGCTCTAAGAGCTGCTTCAAGGATTGAGCACTACCTACAGACAATGGAACTCGAAGCAGCTGTTGAACGGGTAGTCCAAGACGTAACTGAAAACTATGAACCGGATTCTCTTGGGATCATTACGCTTCGATTAGATGGTACCTATGCAAGTAAGCACAATAGTGACGGATTTGTCGTGGGCTTGGCCGACGAGGACAGTGTCAGATTTCTTCAGCTTTAGATAACTATATTGACTGCGATATACGTCAAGAAGATGATTGGCGCTGTGAACCACCATACTTTCTTGTTCCATCTATAGATATGTTTTCCAGAAAAAGGCTCGAGAGGAAGGAATTGGATTGTAGGGATAGTCATGGAGAGTACCATCGCCATCTGGATGATGATCGTCGGGCTGATGATATTCCAGAAGAACAGGATCACGGACACGAGGAACGTGACCAGATTTATAGCGTAAGCCACAGGAGATTCCTTGCTCTTATCATTGGTATCTTTGCCTACCACGTATCCAGATAGCGCGAATGTACTGCCTAGCAAGCCGCTTGCGGTCGTCACTAAAGCTCCCCACCACCAGAAACGGTACTCTGTGTGCAGACCAAATATCTTATCATAAAGCAGACGCGTGAGATCTCTAATACCAAATACGCCTATATTAACTGCAATATTAGTCAAGATAAACGCAAACGTATCGGTTGAGAGTAGATAAGTGTAGGAAACTGCCCATGCGAAGACGATCGAGCCAAGCAGAATGGATATCCATTCCCTAAGTTTAAATCGCATGCCTCCAAGTTCAAAACCCATGAAGTACTCAGAAAGAGGCTGTTTCCTTACAAACTTCATGACCCTGCCTGAAAGGAACACTCGGCCGACCGTCTTGAAGAGCTTCTCCAGGATATGCCAAAGCCAAAGCAATGAAAGACCAATAAGAGTTGCTGCGGCTGGTATCCATTCTTCAGGTATAAGACCACTTAGCGGTCCGTCTTGACGTTTGACCCTGTTCTCAAAACCTGCATAATCACTGAATATCATGTACTTTGGCGTGTCTATGAATAGTACTTTGCCCGCAGAGAATGTATTTTCGCGCGCTGAGGAAATGTCAAGGCTTGCAGTGACACCGTTCTGCATAGGCCCTCCGATAAGTATAAGTGTCTTATTTGGAGGTATATCGTGCTCAGAGACGATTGGTATATCCCTAAGGTCGGAATATTGGTCCCGAAAATAGGACAGTGCGAGCTTTTCGATATTCGAAGCCTTGTCTCCAAGAACAATGACGCTATCCTCACCCTCATTAAAAGCGCGGATCTCTTCCCCAAGCGCTTCGGCATCAGACCAAGGAGAGGAAAATACTGCTGTACTGCACAGAATCATCAGGACAACAAAAAGACTGCGTCGCATATCTTGAAATGGATGAAATCCTATATAAAAAAGTAACTTCTCCAAGATTTAAAAAGCGGTAGAAAATCTTCTTTCATATGGCAGAGCTCAAGATACTCTTCAGAATAAACCCTGAACTCATCAACCGATTGGAGCGAAAATGCCTCCTCAAACCCGCTGTGCAGGATACTTATACGGGGGTAGACGGAGTCATCACCCAATACCTCCGTACGATGTACGCTCCCGCCCTCTCCAGTTCAGGGGCATTTGTATCACGAAACTACAGGGCCTGGTTCGGCAAAGGTGAGTTCCCCTACGGAGAATTGAAAAGAGACGTGCTTCTACCAACCTCACAGGTTATAGGCATCGGCATGAACACCGCAGAGCGTTATCAGACAGAGGGACGAGTACAGACCTTTGTGGAAGGTATGGAAGCAGTCGTGCAAAGATTTAGGCAGCAGATTAAGTACATAGGTATCCTGCATTGTCAGCACCAGCTCATCAACGCAAAAGAATTGGAGAAAATCATAGATAGTGTTCTTTAAACTTTTCTCGAGTCTTTTAAAGATCTATTTTAGCCCTACGATATACTCCTTTACATTACTATACATAGGCTCTCTTGGCGTCAGATCATTATCTACTATGCCCCAGGTTTCGTCATTGCCAAAATCATGGAAACCCAACCAAAATAGGGCTGATATGTACTGCGTCTGATTGACACTGTCATAAAATATGCGCGGCTGTTCTGCAAGACTGGGGTCACCTATTTCATTGAACCAGATGGGCTTGCTATCGCGATGTTTTTGCATGACCTCAGAAAGCCCCTGAACACTTTGGTTAAATCTACCAACCTCACCATACGGGTGATACGCAACCACATCAAAGCAATCTTTCGCACCATAGCTATAAATCTCCTCAAGAAAAGCAAGTGGGTCATAATGTCCGCTGGACAAGCCGCCAAGGAGAATGACTGCCTCAGGATCCTCGTCACGGATAGCCTGATGAGCCACATACAGAAGCTCAGCATACAGGGATGGGTTGACAGGTTGCTCTGTACCCTGTACGCCCCAACCGCAGCAAGGATAATTAGGCTCATTGATGATCTCCCAATACCCGATGCCATAATCCATACCATACTCCTTAGAAAAGTCGCCTCCGGGCTTATACCTATGCACTACCTTCTTCACCATCTCAGCCATCTCTCCTGTTAAAACATCAGAATCATCGATCCATTCAGGCCAATAATTACCAAGCGATGCCACAATACTAATGTTCCTCTTAGCTAACTCCTGGATCGCATAGTCATACGATGCAATAAAATCTTCATCCTGCTCGGGCTCTATAGTCGGCCAATAAAATGAGAAATACACCCATGCCAATCCAATATCATCTATCAGTTCATACGTTTTCTCTTCCTTTAGGAAATTACCATGCAGGTGCATACCAAATATTCCTTCTTCTATAGTTCCTGTAGTGACAATGCAAGTCGAGAAGTCCAAGCGCTCATCTATCCCGGGTTGGATATCTTTGATGATGTCCTGATCAATCCCTACTATAGTTATGAGGACAATTCCTATGACAAAAATGAGGAGCACCCATTTCATATATCACCAGGAAGGCTGATGATATATAATGTTTCGCAAAGGAAGATATAGTCTGTATCACAGACACCGATCAATGTTATGTCTGCTGCGACTCAATTCTGGCTCGTCAATCTTGATGTGATATCGGTTTTTCAGTTCTTCCTTCTTCGGTATATAGGAATGTGACCAAGTCCATGGGTACACAACTGTGTGAATGCACTTTGAAATCGATAGACCCTTGGTTTTTACTTTTGGCATGGATATTTTGAGCTCTTGTCTTTCCCTTGGTAAATTTGTAGGAATTTGCAAAAAGGTATATAGGAATATTGTGTTCATGACAAACACTGGCTACGCTTGAGGTTCCGGCGCCTGTTATGACGCTACCGTCGCCAGTGACGCTTAGAGCACCAAAGAACATTTTAGTTACTCGTGCCACATGTTGCGGGAGGTCATATTCTGCGGCCACAACAAATGGTATCTTCTGTTTTTCAAGCACCGTGATAAGTTCACCCGTCTTGATGGGGTCCTGCTTAAGGACCAGGACCGAAAACTGCATCCCTTCCTGTTTTGCCTTGATGAGGATACCGATGATAGAGTAGCTGACAGAGTGTATCACAATATGGTCTCCCTTTTCGATAGCAGACATACCATTCCTTGAAGTGTCTGCCAGCATTGAACGAAATAATCTTATCTTCTGTTTAACCACTCTAAGAAGTTTCTTTTGAAGCATATTCTCTGAAGGTTGGCTTTCAGCATAAGCAAGGATTTCTTGAAGTAATCTGATGAGGGGAACATTTTTAGGCTCAGTACGTTCAATACTCTCTACAAATATCCTTATCTGGTCGATGGTGTTTGAGTTTTTCAACTGGGTGATTGCCTTGTATAGAGATTTCAGTGAAAGGATAGTAGTATGCGTAGCGCCGTAGAGGTCTTCAAATTCTCTAAACAGTGTATTGAGGATTTCCTGGTCTTTGCTCATAGTATCACCCATAGATATGTGCAGAGATATACTGATGAAATGAGAAGAGAGATGATGGTTATAGGGAATCCCACCTTCATGAATTCAAGAAAGGATATGTGGATGCCATGACGTTTTGCGATACCTACACTGACAATATTTGCCGATGCACCTATAAGGGTAAGATTACCGCCAAGGCAAGCGCCAAGGGCAAGAGCCCACCACAGTATATTCCCGGGGATAGGATTGCTCTGAAGGATAATCTCGATAATAGGGATCATCGTGATAGTGAAGGGGATATTGTCAAGGAATCCGGACAAGATTCCAGACACCCAGATGATGACCAATACCAGGAAATACGGATTGTCGCCCAGCCTAAGAAAAATATTCTCTGCAATCCACGCGATAATGCCTTCTTCCTCCAGGATACCTACCAGGATAAAGAGTCCAGCGAAAAAAATGAGTGTAGTCCACTCTACTTCTTCCATTATCTTTTCTACCTGGCTTCGTGTAAGGGCTAGCAGTATCATGCTCGCCGTCAGAGCAACTATGCCAGGGGAGATGCCCGTGACTCCCTGAAGGATGAATAAGATAAGTGTAAGGACAAGAACTGCCATCCCGTAATTGAATAATCGGGGCTTCATGCCCTGCCGCAGAAATCTGTGCCTCAATTTTGAGAGCAGCATCTGGACGGAGAATATCTTCACAAGATCACTGTCTATGGATTTGAAAAAGTTTCTGTTCGTTAGCCAAAGGTACAGGAGGGATGCGATAAAGATTATGGTCACCGGAATACTAAGATTGATTATGAACTGGTTGAAAGTAAGGCCTGTACTCGACCCGATGATGATGTTTGGCGGATCGCCTATCAGAGTAGCTGTACCACCTATATTTGAGATGATAGCCTGAGAGATGATATAGGGCACCGGGTTAAGTCCCATGCCTTTAGTTAACTCCAGGATGATAGGGATGATGATGAGCACAGTTGTTACATTATCAAGAAAAGCTGAAAGCACTGCAGTAACGATGCTGAACAACACTAGTATTCTAATTGGTGAGCCTTTTGTGAGGTTAGCGATAGTCAATGCAAGATAATTGAACAATCCTGAGTGCCTTAGTATGGTCACGATGATCATCATGCCAAAGAGCAGCATGATCGTTTCAAGTTCAACATATTGGGAGATCTCGTGCTCAGTGGTGATCTGAGTTATAAGAAGAAAACTCACTCCTATAAGTGCCGCCACCGCCTTGTTCATAAGTGATGGCTAGGTACACCAGAACGAACACGAGGATGCTGATGATTGCTGCGGTTTCTATCATACTACCTACACGCTTTAACTAAATCTTATTGACCATTACAGGCCCATCAATAATAAATGCCCTGTGCGGGATTCGAACCCACGTCCTCGCCTTGCTCTGATTTAATCTCGAGAGGGCGAGATGATTGGCCGGGCTACACTAACAGGGCGTTAAGTGATAATCCTCAAAGTGACCATATTTGCTTTTTAAAGATATCGAATCCTAATGTTTTTATAGGACGAATCCCAAAATTAGGCTTATGAAGGAAGAATCCATAGACATGATTGTGCAGATATACGCCTACATCACAATGTTCATCTCTGGCCTGATGATCATGGGCGCGGTGTTCATGAGCCTGGCATCCCTTATACTAAGGGACATATTCGCGGATATTTTCTCCATGCTTATACCTCCTGAGTACCAGTCTATGTTTATCGCTCTTGGGCTTCTGTTGACCATACTTCTCATCCTTTCAAATGTCTTTAACATCTGGGTGGTTGTCAAGCTCATGCAATACAAGAACTGGGCAAGGATATTCACGGTCATCATCCTCGGCTTCAACATATTTTTCATGCTTTTTGGTTTTCCGGGTTCTCTCCCTTTCATAGCGCTAAATGGGGCGCTATTCTATTTTTTCTGCTGCAATGAAGAGGTGATCAAGAAATATGAAGATCCTAATAGTAGATGATTCTGATTTCCAGCGTAAGGTGCTCGCGACCAATCTGGGAAAGATAGGTTTCTCTGATGTCTACGGCGCTTTTAATTATGAGAGCGCTATCGAAGAGTTTAACAAGTACAGTCCTGACCTGGTAATCTGCGATGTGATGATGCCTGGCAAGAACGGTATTGTCCTTACAAATGCACTTAGAGCCCGTAAACCCTCGTTAAGGGCGATTCTCATCACTGTACTCTCGACAAGCGAGTTTGAGAACGAACTTTCCCGCATGAATCTACCTAAAGCAGAGGAAGAGCAGGCGCAGATGACGACATACCTCAATAAGCCGTATACGCTCCCCGAATTGCGCAAGGCTATAACTGAGGCTTTTAAATGAGCGAAAAGCGGGACCTGCTCGTTGCATGGACTCTTGTGAGTCTTTGTTTTGTCATTCTCTACGGGAGAAAACCCTTCATGGCAGGAGATTTCTCCACTTTTTGGATGCTCTTCTTCATCTGCGGAGTGACCGTAGGTGCAGGATTCCTTCTGCATGAACTGGCCCACCGTAAAGTGGCACGGCACTTCGGTGCGTTTGCAGAGTTCAAGGCTGACATGAAGATGCTGCTTGGTGCCATTGGCCTCTCTTTCCTTGGCTTTACTTTCATAGCGCCGGGAGCTGTCATGATATCAGGCAATATCAGCAACCGCCAAAATGGGATCATCGCAGCCGCAGGTCCTGTGGCCAATCTTATCCTATGCGTTATCTTCCGGATGATATTCAATATCTCTGATGGAGTGCTTATGCAGACCATAGGGTACTACGGTTTTGTTATCAATGCCTGGCTGGCAGTATTCAACATGATCCCTTTTCACCCATTCGATGGAAAGAAAGTGTGGGATTGGGACAAGAAAGTGTATGCGGGGGTCGTCGCTCTAGGAGTAATATTCCTGTTTATCACCTATTCATAAGAGTCCAAGGTCTTTCTTTATCTTCGTGCTTGAATATGTACTGCGTTTGTAAGCTGGAAGACGTATGATCTCCGCATTAATGCCTTCCTGCTGAAGGATTGGTGCGAGCTTGTCTGTGTACGTCTCCTGATCATGACCAAGACAGATAACATCTGGTCGAAGCTCACGTACTACAGCATATTGATCCTTCTCGCTACCAAGCACTGCTTTATCGACAAAGGGTAGATTCTGTACGATCCTTTGCCTCGTGTTCTCTCCAAGGTGAGGTTCCCTGCCTTTGATTTTGGCGATATTCACATCCCTGCCGACAACCACGATGAGATAGTCCCCATACTCCTTTGCTTTCTCTAGAAACACTACATGCCCAGTGTGCAGCACGTCAAAACAACCAAAAACCATCACTTTTCTCATGAGACTACCTATAAATCAACCGTATTTGTCCCTGTATACCATTAAATATAAAAAACATATGGACAACCTTACATCATGCAGTTGCGCGGGAAGGCCCATAGGGCCGCTCACAGGTAACTGCCACGAGGTGTCCAATATGGAACATGCAAATGATAGTGACTTTGAAGAGAAAGTATTGAAATCTGATATCCCTGTCGTCGTTGATTTCTTCGCAGACTGGTGCATGCCCTGCAAGATGTTCGCTCCGACCTTTGAGGCTGTATCTCAGGAGTACACTGGCAAGATGAAGTTTGTCAAAGTCAACACTGAAGATGCGCAGGAGACCGCAGGCAATCTGGGTATTATGAGTATCCCTACTTTAGCCATTTTCAAGAAAGGTGAGGAAGTAGAACGGGTCTCAGGAGCTTTCCCAAAAGACCAGTTTAAAGCATTCCTTGATAAGAATCTTTGATTATTTTGTCTTATCGTATTTTTCTACTTCTTTGTTGATAATAGTCAGTGAGACGCCAGTTTCAGCAAATACTCTCTTTGTCTCTTCCGAGGCATGGTAGTCCTGCAATGCAACAACTCTCCTGATGCCACAGTTGATGATCATTTTAGCGCAGACATAGCAGGGTGTCATCTTGCAGTAGAGCGTAGCCCCTTCCAGCGCCACGCCGATGCGTGCAGCTTGGCAGATGGCGTTCTGTTCGGCATGAGTCGTACGAACGCAATGCATGCTCCTTCGTCCATCCTCATGGATAGTCGCTTTAAACTCATGCCCTATATCATCGCAATGCGCGATACCGATAGGACTTCCTACATAACCTGTTACAAGTATCCGGTTGTCTTTGACGACGACGCATCCGCTTCTTCCTCGGTCGCATGTACCTCGGGTGCCGACCTGTTGCATGATAAGCAAGAAATATTCATCCCAGGAAGGCCGCTTATGCGGTCTGGTCTTTATCTCTCTGGTAGCCATAGTGTAGAGCGATAGTGTTTTATATTTATACTTTAGTCTTCAGCAGAGGTGACGAAACCATGGTACTTCTTAAATCAGATGAACAGATGAACAAGGGCGATCCTGCTCCAGACTTCTCCCTAATCAACGTGGACAACAGCATAGTAACCAAAGAGATGTTTAACGGCAAGCCATTCGCTCTTATCTTCATCTGCAACCATTGTCCGTATGTCATCCCCAAGATGGATGAGATAGCACAGCTCCAAAAAGACTACGAAGGTAAAGTTGCCATCATCTGTATCAGCAGTAATGACCCAACTGACTATCCTGATGATTCTTTCGAAAATATGCAAAAGCTCGCGCAGGAGAAAGGATACAAGTACTACCTCTTCGACGAGACACAGGAAATTGCAAAAGCATACGGCGCAGTCTGCACACCAGACCCATTCCTCTTTGACCAAGACCACAAGCTTGCCTACCATGGCAGATTCAATGATGCTATGAGCCCGGATGCAACTCCGTCAAAGCATAACCTGCGTGAAGCTATCGATAAGATGCTTGCGGGTCAGGAGATAGTGGACTGGTTTGTTCCAAGTATGGGATGCTCGATAAAGTGGAAGGCATAAGCACCTTCCCAAAGGACACGTAGGCAGTCAAAACTTTTCCGCGTGGAAGAACTTCCTGTATCATATCCAGCTTATCTGAAACATAAGCACGGCTCAGCAGTCCCTTAAGCCACATATGATGCGTCACAACCGCGGCTTGTTTAAAATCATCTTCCAGAAGCATTTGAAAGAAATCATCCTGCCTTTTATAGAGTTGTGAGAAACGTTCACCTCCCGGAAATGCTACATCACGTCCTTCATCCCAGGCTTCTATCTTCTCTGGATATTTTCTGCACAGCAAAGCATAGTCAAGTCTGTCCACATGTCCAAAATCAAACTCTAGAAGTTCGTCGCGCTTATGAATCCTCTTGCGTGAGAGTGTTCGCGAGGTTTGGATAGCTCTTTTTGCGGGTGACGCATACAGGCGGTCATAGTACACATTGACTGAGATGGCTGAATTGTGCGCAAGGGGTGGATTTCCTTTTCTTCCTAGAAACTGCTCAAGCGAACGGCTCTGTGTAGATGCATAGCATCTGTAGAAATCAACTCGTTTCCCATTCGGCCTGTCTGATATCTCAATCATGACCATGAAGAATTCATGAACTCTTTTAAGCCTTATCCAGCTCAACAAATAATTTTTTCAGGTTATCCCTATACTCCTCAAGGCTTCCAGAATTGTCTATAAGATAATCTGCCATTTGCAGGCATGCTCCTACATTCTGCTTATGCTCTTCTGTGCTCGTCATCTCCCTCGCTTCATCGGCGAGGAACTGCTCATAGCTTATCCTATCAGTCTCACTGCCTCGCGTTGTGGCTCGCTTATAGCGAACCTCTGGGTCTGCGTTTACGCCGAGCAACACAAAATCTCCCTTGTCCTGCAGCGACCTTACTTCACCGATAGTCCTGATGCTCTCAATGATGGCATGACCACCCTTGGACTCTGCCTCTTTATACAATTCCTCAATAATGAAGCTCGGCCCATGCTCCTGGCGAAGCGAGTTGGCAAGGTTAACGTAATTAGTCCTATTTAGCTCATCACCACGTTCCTCAAGTATCTTCCTCAGATACGCCCGAACGCTATAGTGAGCAAAGCCATGTGTTTCCAAGAATTCAACAGCAGTCGTCTTCCCTGCCGCAAGCGTACCTGTAATACCTATTATCATACTAAAACACCAAAAGCTGCGCCGTTAAAAACTTTTTGTGCGTTTATAAAAATCTCCTACAAAATATATAAATGAAAACAACTATTCTACACTAAAATAGGGGGTAAGAAATATGTTAGGACAAAGTATAATCGGCCTCATCGGCCTTGCATGCGCAATATGGGTTATCTATGATGTTTGGGTGAAGAACAAAGGGCTAAGCACCGTCATGAAAGTCGTATGGACTGTACTGGCTGTATTCTTCAGCATCTTAACAGCCATAGTCTACTACTTCATCGGTAGAAAGTAATATTTTTGTCTCTTTTACAAGAGGTACTTGAACACGAATATCAGGAATATGGCCACAATGCCAAGAAAGAAGAGGTAGCCCTGTATCGTCTGGTACCTGGTCAGTTTACGGTTGTTTTCTGCAATCTCCTTGGTTCTGCGCAGAATATCAGTTGTGGTGATAATCCCGCTTAACTCATCATCCTCGACAACCACAAGCGATTTAATATGGTTTGACGTCATGATAAGCAAAGCATTCTCAAAATCTACTTCAGGAGTAATTGTAACAATAGGGGAAGTCATCACATCAGCGGCTATCAGACCTTCTAGACCGCGGCCCTTGGTAACCACTTTCTTTATGATATCCCGCTCGGTAATGATGCCTATTGGTCTTTCACCTTCGGTTATTACCGCGGTGCCTATATTGCGTTCAGACATAGTTTTGACTACTTCTGAAAGCTTGGCATCCTGTGAGAAATGGACGACGTCGACAGTCATAACATCTCGAAGCATAGAACCGATACTGAAGAAAATTCAATATAAAGCTTTCGCTATTTTCTGGTTCGTCTTCGTTTTTCTTTCTTCATACGCTTTCGTTGCCACTTCCAGCGCATCTGACCTTTCTTTTTCCAACGTCGGGAACTTCTTTTCATGTAATGCTGGGGAAACTAGGCCCCTTTATAAATATATCTGATGCACTAGTTTTATAAAGTCGCTTTACAGAGGCTCTATCTATGAATCCTGATGTATTCATCGAGCTTACTCTTATCCTGATAATTACCGTGATTACTACAGGGATAGTCAGAGCACTAAAGCAACCCGCAGTGATAGGATACATAGTTAGTGGAATTCTTGCAGGTCCGCTCCTCTTTGACGTCATTGATTCAGCAGACACCCTGGGAGCCTTCTCTCATATCGGCGTTGCGATGCTGCTCTTCTTTGTCGGCCTTAACATGAATCCTCAGGTCATCAAAGATGTCGGCAAAGTCTCTCTCTTCACCGGTATTGGACAGGTAGTATTTACTTCCGGAATAGGGTATCTCATTGCCCGCGCACTTGGTTTTGATGTACTGACCTCGGTCTACCTGGCTATCGCTCTTGCGTTTAGCAGTACTATCATCATCATGAAGCTGCTCTCTGACAGAAAGGACCTGGAGTCTATGTACGGACGAATTTCAATTGGATTTCTCATCGTTCAGGATTTTATTGCCATATTCACACTACTCGTCATCTCATCGCTCAGCAGCGAAATGGAACTCACCTCTATTGCTCTGCAAACTATAGTCAAAGGCACTGCAGGAGTGGTCATCCTGTTAGTACTGGCAAAGTATATCCTGCCTCCTGTCATGAAGCTTATTGCGAAATCGCAGGAGTTCCTGCTGCTCTTCTCCATCACCTGGTGCTTCTCCATCGCTTCTCTCTTCCACCAACTTAACTTCTCTATTGAAGCAGGTGCATTGCTTGCGGGCATGGCATTATCCATGTCTCCGTATCACATAGAGATAAGCTCAAAGATGAAGCCGCTTCGGGACTTCTTCCTCGTATTATTCTTCATCATGCTCGGCTCCCAGATGGTCTTCAGCAACATCCTGGATAGTATCTGGTTAATCATCGCACTATCTTTGTTCGTGCTTATCGGAAACCCAATCATCGTTATGACCCTGATGGGAATCATGGGCTATACCAAACGAAACGGTTTCTTCTCCGGTTTAACCGTAGCACAAATCAGTGAATTTTCCTTCATACTCATCTCTGCGGGTGTAGTCGCCGGTCATGTCTCACAAGAAGTGCTCTCCATCGTCACAGCTGTAGGCTTGATTACATTTGCAGGTTCAACATATCTCATCCTCTACGCTGATAGAGTCTACAGCTTCCTTGCGCCCTATCTCTCCATCTTCGAAAAGAAAGGTGAAAAAGTGGATGAGGTGCACGCAGGTCAACTCAAAAAGCACGATATCATACTCTTTGGCTACAACCGCATCGGATTTGACGTTCTGCAGTCCATGAAGAAAATTAAGAAAAAATTCCTCATAGTTGAATACGACCCGGACGTTATCGAACAGCTCAAGGCAGAAGGCATACCCTGCGTGTACGGAGACGCTAATGATTCTGAACTGCTCGACAAGCTAGACCTTGAAGAAGCTAAGATGGTCGTCTCAACAATTCCAAATGTAGATACAAACCTGCTGATCGCTGCGAAACTGCGCGCAGTAAACGAAAAATCAATTCTTGCGGTGGTTTCCCATCAGATTGATGAAGCTATCCGACTATATGAGGAAGGCGCTTCCTATGTCATTATGCCCCACTTCCTTGGCGGCAGGCATTTTAGCACCATGATCGAGAACCATGGATTAAACATGAAGAAATTTCTCAAGGAGAAAGTCGAACATATTGAGCACATAAAAGAGAAAAAGCAGATGGGCCATGAACACCCTAAACACTAAACTCCTTGGAGACAGCAGTACAATTATGCTTAATTCTTGATGTATGCAATGAATTCCTCTACAGAATTACTATTTGGAAGTCCAGGCATGGTTATCTTTAGCGCTGCACTTGCGCACCCGTATTCTATCGAGTCTGCAAAACCCAGTCCTTGTAATTGACCTCTGATAAATCCGGCATTAAAACTATCGCCGGCTCCAACTAGATACTTAGGTTCCACATTGTAAGCAGGGATGTGATGCTTTCTTCCATCATACCCTGTAGCTCCGTCACTTCCGCGCTTCACGACAATACGAACATCACTAAGCGTTGAAGCGCTTTCTGCAGCCCTATCCAGGGATACAGCATCAAATAAATCAAGGAACTCATCATTGCTTGGCATGTAAATATCTACATCCTTGATGAGAGCACGCATGGCTACGCGGTCTTTCCGATGAATATCATTAGTTATTCTGCCATGATCTAACACCACTGGTACATTATGGTGAATCGCGAGGTCAACGAAGTCTTGATAATAGGGTATGAGTGACTTCATCTTGAATGCTGAACCAAGATAGAGATACTTTGCATCTGGTAGTGCTTCTTCCAATTTACTCTGGACATCATCTGCATCAAGACTCTGATTTGCACTTCCGAGTACCGTCATAAGCGTCTTACCTTCATTTATCATGTTAAATCCAATATTTGTCTGGACTTCATGTGAAGTGATGAGTAAAGATGAAATAGATTCCAGTTCAAGCATTCTTTCTAGTAGCTCTCCTGTGTAGTCATTACCCTTCTTGCCAATGAATGCTGGTTGAGCACCAAGGTGGAGAAGTGACCGAGAAAAGTTAAGGGCTGAACCACCTGGCAGCATTTGATACTTATTGCCTACAGTCTCAGTTTCAGGAAGTAGACCCTCACCAAAAGGAAAATCTGTACAATTGATATCAAGATAAATCCCTCCAAGGGATACAACGTCATATTTCATAGATAAACGCGAATGAAATTGTCTATAAAAACAGTAGGTTATGGGGTTCTGCATCAAGGATGCTTTTTCTGCAAGTCTGCGCGCATTTCATCAATTAGTTGTTCCATACGCGCTAGCTTGCTTTCAATATGTTCTGTCTTCATATCCTGAGTGTTGAGGTGCTTATTGAGTTCGTTCGTCTCCTTCTCCTGCACGACCTGCATGCTATTGACTACAATTCCGATGAGAAGATTGAGCACAGAGAATGTAGTGATAAGTATAAACGGCACAAAGAACATCCACGCATGAGGATATACCTCCATAACAGGTCTTACTATACCCATGGACCAGCTTTCCAGCGTCATAATCTGAAATAACGAGTACATTGCAGCCCCTACTGAACCAAACCACTGCGGGAACTGTTCACCAAAAAGATTGACTGCCATGACAGCTGAGATGTAGAATATTATCATCAAGAGCATGAACACAGCAGACAGGCCATGCATAGCATGAAAAAAACCATCGACCACTCTGCGCAATGCAGGTATCTGTGAGATGAGTCGTAGTACTCTTAATATTCTCAGAGCCTTAAGGATATTCAGTGACTCATTCATAGGCAATAGACTTATACTTACAATGACAAAGTCAAATATGTTCCAGCCCTTCTGGAAGAAGGAAAGACGGTATGCATAGAGCTTAAGCAGGATCTCCATGACAAATATGGTCAGAAAAATCTTATCGAACAAGTGTAGCATATCATATAGGGAGCCCGTCGCTGTGGTCTCAAGACCGAGTACTATAGCGTTGGCCACAATAAGTAGAATTATTGTATAGGTGAATACCTTACTTTCGATGATGTGCTTTATCCTCTGCCTCATATAATTCTCAGCTAGTATCGGACAGATTTCATTTTATAAGGCTTATGTACGTAAATAGCAAATGTCTCAACGCACCCCTTGTATTCAGTAATAAGCTTTATAAACCTTGAATACAAATAGGTTCATATGGGATTCGGTATGACCTGCGGAGCAGCGTACTCCTGGAGCATTGGAATGACCATCATTTCGGTCTGTCTTTTCATTCTGGCCAGTTTCATCTTCTCAGTCATCTTCTGGCTCACACAGAAATGGGTAGATGAACAGGTAACCAACGCGCCTAAGAAAAAGAAGTAGAATCTTACGAAAACGCTTTTTTGAAGTTCTCTTTAGGTGTAACGACCATTCTCAAATTTTATAAACGGCCCCGGACTTGCAGACTATATGGACAAGTATGACGCCCTCAAGGCAATCATCTCAGACTATGACTCGTGCATCGTCGCATTCTCCGGTGGAGTAGACAGTTCTCTCGTCGCTTATGCTGCTAATGATGTTCTTGGCGAAAAAGCGCATATTATAACCGCTGATGCGGAGTCTCTCACCAAAGCTGAACTTGACCATGCAGTCCATCTTGCCAAAAAACAGGGATTTAATCATTCAGTCATACAGACCAGCGAACTAGCTATCCCTGAGTATGTGGTCAACGACAAGACAAGGTGCTATCACTGTAAAAAGAATCTTCACTCCATACTGACCAAGATAGCAGAAAAAGATGGCCGTGTCGTCTTTGATGGTACCAACAAAGATGACCATGGCGACTACAGGCCAGGCCTGCAGGCAGTCAAAGAGCTAAACATCGTATCACCATTAAGTCTTGCCGGCTTTACAAAAGAAGACGTACGAGCCACAGCAAAAGAACTGGGACTGTCCAACTGGAACAAGCCGGCCGAGCCGTGTCTCTCTTCAAGAATCTCCTATGGTGAACATGTAACATTAGGCAAGCTTTCCATGGTCGAGGAATCTGAAAAATTACTCAAAGAGTTGGGCTGCGCTCAGGTGCGTGTCCGCTATCACAAAGGCATCGCAAGAATTGAAGTGCATCCTGAAGACTTTCAGACCATACTTGATAATCGCCTGGACATTGATGAGAAGTTTAGAGCCCTTGGCTTCCGCTACATTACACTTGACCTTAAGGGTTTTCGCTCCGGTTCCATGAATGAGGTGCTCCATCATGCATAAGAAAGAGCTTGAAAAGCTTCTGGAAGACCACAAATCCGGAACGCTTGATACAGAGCAGCTCATTAAACAACTCACTGACATGCCCTTTAAGCAATTTGCAGATTTTCATATGGACCATCTGCGTGAGCTGAAAAAAGGCTTCCCCGAAGTCATATGGGCGCAGAACAAGACGGTCAAACAAGTCACCGATGCATATGAAGAGCTAAAGAACAAATCAAAGCGGTTCTTACTTACACGCATGACAGATGAACAGGCGGAAGCACTCAACAACAAAACACATTTTGCATTTGATGCCATCAGCAGAGTGGGTATCTACGAAGAAGAACCGCTCCCAAAAAAAGGCCACATAATAGTTATTGGTGCAGGCACAAGCGATATGCCTGTAGTCAAGGAAGCAGAATTAGTTGCAGAGACGATGGGCAATAAAGTCACTACCATTATAGATGTGGGTGTTGCGGGTATACACAGATTGCTTGCGTATTACGACAAACTCCAGGAAGCAAATGTCATCATTGCCGTCGCGGGCATGGAAGGCGCACTAGTTTCTGTCGTTGCCGGTCTGGTTAAATGCCCGGTCATTGCCGTACCAACATCTGTGGGCTATGGTTCCCATTTGCAGGGAATTGCGCCTCTACTTTCCATGCTTAATTCTTGCGCACCAAACGTATCCGTCGTAAATATTGACAACGGCTTTGGTGCCGCGTACCAGGCTTCTCTAATCAATCATATAGGTGAAGAATGAAGCTCATCTATATTGATTGTGCAAGCGGAATCAGCGGTGACAAATTTATCGCTGCCATGACCGACCTCCTTGATGCTCAGGACTATCTCCAATCAGAACTCACAAAACTACATCTTGAGTTCTCAACAGAATTCACCGCTGTAAGTAAATGCGAGACAGAGGCATTACATTTCAATGTACATTTCCCAAAGCAAGACACGCACCGCTACCTTAATGACATCTTCAACATAATTGATGCAAGCACCCTTTCAGATGCGGTTAAGCAACTCAGTAAAGACATCTTTCTGAAGATTGGGGAAGCCGAAGCAAAAGCGCATGATGTTCCGATAGAAAAAGTTCATTTCCACGAAGTGGGCGCAATCGACAGCATCATAGACATCGTAAGCGCAGCTGTCCTCTTAGATAAATTGGGAGAAGCAAGATTCATCGCTTCACCCGTTGGTGAAGGAATTGGCAAAGTCACGTATTCACATGGAGAAACGCTCCTTCCAGTTCCCGCAGTGCGCCACATCCTTAAAGATGCGCCGACGAAAAGATACAATCTTCCAAGTGAGATGACCACTCCAACAGGTGCAGCCATTCTCGCGACCATCACTGACAACTTTCAAGTTGATTGTCCGTTTTCACCATCCAACGTTGGCAAAGGTGCAGGCACCAAGGATTTTCCGTTTCCAAATATACTCACCATAAGTCTCTACCAAGACCCATACGAGATAGATACTATCAAACAATTGACCACGACCATCGATGACATGAATCCTGAATTCTATCAGCCCCTTATCACTCACCTGCTGGCATGCGGCGCTATCGATGTGCAAATCTATCCAAGCATCGCAAAAAAGCACCGCCACGCAACAACACTTCAGATTCTTAGCAAACAAAACCCTCTTGATGCATTACTGGATTGCATATTCAAACATTCATCTACTATTGGTGTACGTGTCACAGACATCACCAGATATCTCCTCAAACGCGAGATACGAACTATCAAGACAAAATACGGTGACATCCGTGCAAAAGTAGTGACCCTCGCTTCAGGCGAAGAGCGAGCCACACCCGAGTATGAAGATTGTAAAAAAGCTGCGGAGAAACATGATGTCAGTATCCTTACTATCTATGATGAAGCCAAGCTAAAGTACAGCAGGTAAAAATTTACTTAGAACATGTACCCTCCTTAGACTTAAAGAATAGCCAAACAAGCAACTCTTGTAACACCAGGGTACAAAGAAAATAATAAGAAACCAATTGATATTACAACATCCTGACTCTGATAACACCCTCTATCCCCTCTAATTCTGTCTGGAGAGATGCCTCCGGTGTGCCGCTAACATCAACAATCGTGTAAGCCATATCACCCTTGCTTTTGTTGAGCAATTCCTCAATGTTAAGGTTGTACTTGTTGACTGCTTGTGTAATCTGTTCCAAAAGGCCAGGAGTATTTCGGTTTACGACTGTAATTCTTCGGTAACCGTTTTTTGGCAAAGAACAATCTGGAAAGTTTACAGAGTTCTTGATATTCCCGTATTGCAGAAAGTCAGTAATCTGGTTCGCTATCATGACCGCGCAATTCTCTTCTGCTTCCTCAGTCGACGCACCCAGGTGCGGTATCGTAATGACCTGGTCAAGTCCAATAAGCTTATCCGTGGGGAAGTCGGTCACATAACAACCAACTTGTCCAGATGCAATGGCGTCAAGAAGGTCTGATTCCTGCACCAGCGCGTCCCTTGAGAAATTTAGCAACCTCGTTCCTGACTTTAGCTTGCTAAATACAGAAGCGTCAAACATACCACGAGTCTGTTCCAATAATGGGATATGTATAGTGATATAATCACACTTCGTGTAGATTTCATCCAGTGATGCTGCCTTTTGCACTCCTCGTGATAATTGCCAGGCGTGCTCAATGGAAATATGCGGGTCAAAACCTATAACATCCATGCCAAGCGCAAGAGCGTCGTTCGCTACACGTCTCCCAATAGCGCCTAGACCAATCACGCCTAAGGTTCTACCCAAAAGCTCATTACCCTTAAAGGAACTCTTGTTCTTCTCTACAAGAGTATGAGCATTCTCCTGGCCTGTAAGTGTCCCCGTCCATTGCACGCCTTGCACAATCTTTCTTGAAGAAAGTAGCAATCCGCAAAGCACCAATTCCTTGACGGCATTAGCGTTTGCCCCGGGCGTATTGAAGACCACAATACCCTGTGCTGTGCAGGTCTCCACAGGAATATTATTCACTCCCGCTCCTGCCCGCCCTATCGCAGTCAATTTCTTTCCAATGCGCAGGTCATGAAGCTTATAGCTGCGCACGACAATTGCGTCTGGAGTTTGTTTGTTGACCTCCGCAATAGGTAATCCAGGTTCCTGTGTAACCTCAAAATTATCTAGTCTTTCCTTCGCTGTTGTGCTGACTTTATCCGGTATGAGTATCTTCATAATATCACCAATAGTTCTCCAGTTGTTGTGTGAAATCTTCAAGCTCCGCAAGAGTGAGGTCACCCATCGTGGCTATCCTGAATGTTGTGGGCTTGCCTTCGGCAGCCAACGCTTCGTTGAGTTTTCCATACCCCGCATCCATCGTAATACCTTTTGCCGCTAGATCCTTTTTTATCCTGGAAAAATCAACATCTTTCGTATTGCTCAGACACACGATAGTGTCAGAATGATAACCCTCCTCAGAGAACAGCGTAAATCCCTGCTCCTTAGCCCATTGACGTACATAGTCCGCATTTTTCCGCTGACGTGTAAATCGTTCCTCAAGGCCTTCCTTTGCAAACATGCCAAGCTGATATTGCAGTGCGTAGAGGTGGGGTATAGAGGGGGTATACGGAGTCATATCCTTGTCGTAGCTCTTTTTTAATTCAAGCAGGTCAAAATAGTAACCCCGTCCTTCCACATTTGCTGCTTTTGCGTATGCCTTATCGCTCACTGAACTAATAGCAATACCTGCTGGAAGCGCAAGAGCTTTTTGCGATGATGCAAAACAGATGTCAATCCCAAGTTTATCCACTTCAATCTTTGTGCCGGCTATTGATGAGACTGCATCAACCATCCACAGCACATCAGGATGCTTCTTCATGACCTCCGCAATCTCTTCAAGATTTGATGCCACACCCGTTGAAGTCTCGTTATGTACCATGCAGAAAGCATCGTATTGACCCTTCTGAAGGTACTCCTCCACATCCTTTGCTTTTACTGCCTTGCCAAAAGGATACTCAATCCTCGTAACTTTCTTACCACATCGCTCTGCAACACTTGCCCACTTCTTGGAGAATGCTCCATTTGTCGCATGAAGGGCATGGCGTTGCACACAGCTTCTTATGGAGGCCTCCCAGAAGCCTGAACCGGAAGAAGTGGAGATGAGCACATCAAGTTCGGTGTAGAGTAATTTTCGTAAGCCCGGTTTTAAGGAAGAGAATAGCTCCCTAAATTCAACGGTTCTGTGTCCTATCTGTGGCTTGGCCATAGCAGCCAGCACGTCTTTTCGCACTTCTGTTGGTCCTGGTATAAACAAAGTCATTTTTGTACCTCCGTTTCTAATCAAAGGAAAATAGTGTTTATAAGCCAAGTGACAAATATTTCAAAAAAATAGAAAAAATGACAAAAATGGCAAAATATATTAAGAATTGACAAATATAGTGACGCATGAGAAAGCAAAATATTTCCAATATCAGAGAACATATCTGGAAGATAATTGATACTGATATGTCCATCAGGAAAGACCTTTCCCGCGGCATCATCAATATGCGCGCGCTAGCGCAGTACATCATTACCACATACAAACTCAATCTCAGTCTTGACTCAGTAATCAGCGCCATAAGAAGATACAACATCGAGCCTGAGAAGAAGAGAGACATCGGTGAAGTGTACTCACTGCTCAAGAAAGCCAAGATTAAAACACTAAGCAAGATGGCTTCCCTCTCGCTAAAGAAGAATGATGACGTTACCCGAAAACTGGGTAAACTGCTCCCGGAAGTAAACTATGAGGAGGGGGAGACCCTTCGTGTGCTTGAAGGTGCAAAGCTTTTTCGTATTGTCGTTGATCAGCAAAGCCTGCCAAGAACCATAGCGCTATTCAAAGGCCATATCATGGCTACGGACAAGAAAATAGGTATGCTCGAGATGACCTATCCGGATATTCTGATGAAAACGCCTGGAGTATTCTCAGTAATTTCCAGTCAATTAAGTGAGAATGATATCTCCATCATCGATGCATTAATCTGCGGGAACGAACACATCCTCATGGTTGCTGAATCCGATTTACTCAAGTCCTTCGAGATCCTCTATACGCTTTGCAGCTAGGGCAAAGAAGATTAGCCAAGTACTGCCTTCTTCTCATTCCTTGGACTATTGATGAGCGGCGGTATTTCCTTAAGCATCAGGTCAGTCCTGTTGGTCAGGTGCAATTCGCCGTAAGGTACATCGCTTAACCACTTCTTTTCACTTGTTTGGTCAAGGATGACTGGCATGCGCGTGTGGATATCAGCAAGCTTTCCAGCAGCAGCAGTGGTCATGATAGTTGCCGTAATCAGCTCAACACCTTCGTGCACCCAGTGGTCGTACAACCCAGCCATCGCAAAAGGCACATTGTCCATAAAGTAAGCCCTGTAAGGAATCTTCTTCTCACCGACATGGTGCCATTCATAGAATCCGTCAGCAAGTATAAGGCAGCGTTTCTTGTTCACCAGACGCTTAAACATAGGTTTCTCAGCGACGGTCTCCTGCTTTGCATTAATCGTCTTAAAGGAATCATCTTTTGCCCACGTCGGGATAAGTCCCCACTTCACCATCGTCAGGCTATGCGGTGCAGTGTTCAGAATAACCGCAATCTCCTGCGTAGGAGCGATATTGTACCGTGGAGTAAGCTTCCCTTCAACACGTATATCAAAACGTTCCGCAAGTACGCTTGCGACCGTAAACAGACTGAACCTTCCGCACATATCCGAAGAATATTTTCAAACTTTATAAACATGAAGACTATAATTGTTTATTGAATTTGTACTCTGCTTTGTTGCATGTATAAACTGGGAATAACATCACTTACGCAGCAGTATCTATTGCAAAGAGGTTTTTATACACCACAAGACATCCTCTTGCGGCCTATTTAAAGAAAAGAAATACTCCGTTCTATATGCTGGTCGGGGTAAGTGAAAGCAGGAAATTTCTCTTAGAGGCATTCAAAGAAAAGCCGTCATTGATAATAGATTGCGCGAACAGTGCCGACCCTCATCGGGTCTTCCCGCAGGTCATGCCTGAAGAGATGCATGATGTCTATGTGATGAATGCCGAAGCTATCTACCGCTATCGAGATACGCTCAAGCAGGTTCCGTATTGGGCAAGAAGACTGGCTATCAAAAGTATAATCGTCACCTCAACACGAATCCTCTTCTCCTATGATGATGAAGAGGAGAATCACGATGTTTTCGTGCAGTGCTGGGAATTGCTCAAGGATATCTCACAACGCTACAAGGTCATCGTCGAGGTCGGAAGGAAAGAAGCGGCATTTGCAAGAAAATATTGCGATGCATGGGGGTAGAGTATGGGACATACCGTAACAAGCCAGAGGATTGTCATCGACACAATAATCCAGGAGCTCAAAGACTATGCTAAAGCGCTTCGCGAAGAAGACAGGGTCATCCTCGAAGACCTTTTGCAGCAAGCCTACAAGCACATGGGGGCCATATCTTACGCATGCAGCATGCATACCTGGGCGCTCCTGTTGTTGACTATCATGATGGAAGAGAAGAAGCATGGAATTCATAGATGCGTATCGTGCAGACAACAGAGTAATACTCTGGATGCGGGAAGGAAAAGAGAACAGGCGCCTGGTTAAAGACTATAGGGTCACCCTCTATCTGGAGAAGCACAAACTAAGCTATCAGGCGCTTCGCAGGCTCGGCCTTCCCTACTTCCATGCGACACATCAGGATTATCTTGGCAAATACATGCCCGTGCTAGGTGTGCACATCAGCTACCTGAATAATTTCGAGAAGATTGTTGGACTCATCGAAAAAGAGACACAGCACAAGGTGCTCCTCTACAATGCCGATATCAAGCCGGAGCAGCAATATGTCTATGAACATGGCCTGGTGCTTGGCGATGTAGAACTCTCCTACATGGACCTCGGTATCATAGCCTCAGGCGATGTTAGAAAAGACCACAACATCCCTGTGCATACCCTGCACATTGATGGACGTCAATACAGCGGTGCAGAAGAAGATGTGCTTAAGAACCTCGCGGCTGCGCTCAAAAACAAAGACCCAGATGTCATCTTCATGGAACACGCATTCTCAAGAGTCCCCTATTTACTTAACCGCGCGTCCCTCTACGGTATCCGCCTCCCGTTTCATCGTTGGGATGAATCTCCATTAACCTACAGGGGCGGCAAGACTTTTTTCAGCTACGGCCACATTGTCTACCGTGATTATGCGGTGCGTCTGCATGGCAGACTGCTTATCGATGCATGCACCCACATCGGTTCAGAGTGCCGTCTTGGCGCAATCATAGAGCTTGCGCAGATATCCGGCACATTGCTCCAGCAGGTAGCGTCCCGTTCCTTTGGTGCAGTCTTTCAGTCAAGCCTTGTCCGTGAGATGATACGAAAAGACTATCTGGTGCCGTTTAAAGAAAAACCGGTCGACAAGCCCCTGACCATGTTCCAGTTGCTCAAGCAGGACAGAGTAGGACATACGCTCGACCCCCTTGTCGGATTTCACACAGATGTCGCTGAAGTAGATTACGCAAGCATGTACCCCTGGCTCATCTATCACAAGAACATCAGCATAGATGCGAACTCCGAAAAAAAAGGTATCATCCCTAGAGCGATAAAACCCTTCCTTGATAGAAGGATGCACTACAAGAAGACGGGAGATAAAGAGCGCCTCCAGGGCTTAAAATGGGTCCTGGTCTCAAGCTACGGTTACCTCCGCTTCAGGGAATTCAAGCTCGGCGTGGCAAGCGCCCATATGGCGATAGGCGAGGCGGCGCGTGAGGTGATGATGGACTCGATGCAGTACGCTCAGGAGCAGGGCTACAGAGTAATCCACGGCATCATCGACTCTCTCTACATACAAAAAGAACATATTACTGACAACGATGCGATAACTTTCGCAAAAGACCTTGAGCTAAGGCATGGCATACCCGTCTCCTTTGACGGCATATTCAAGTGGATAGTATTCCTGCCAAGCGTCACTAACGCAAAGCGACCTGTCCCTACGCACTACTTCGGTGTCTACCGCAACGGCAAGATAAAAGTGCGCGGCATCGAACTTCGCCAAAGAA
>JACJVW010000003.1 GCA_020637435.1 Candidatus Woesearchaeota archaeon | reverse complement strand
CTGGCGTCATTCTGCAGAGCATCGAGACATCAGCATATGCTGATTACGTCGGGGTGCTTCGTCCAAATATTAGCAGAGAAGACAAATGGGCAGCTTTACAAAGAGCATTCGACCATTACGGCAAACCTTATGACTATGATTTTGATTTTGATACAACCGATGCGCTAGTCTGTTCTGAGGTTATCTATGCAGCATATGAAGCAAGCCTTACGATGAATTTAAGCATCATCAATGGCAGAAAGATCTTTTCGCCGACCGATCTGGTCAGAAAATACCACGATGAATACGGTTCAAAGTCTGCAGAACTCAGCTTCATCTATTTCATCGATGCAAGCGAACGTGAACAGCATGCGTTCGTCAGTGACGAAACTGCATTTAGGGAAAGCTGGAACAGGAACAAATTTTCCTGGTTTAACAACTGAAGAACCGCTCCCACAAAGGAAGAAATAGACCATACCCTTCGTTCTGGTTTATATATCATGGAAAACACAGTTCCAAGTACTACACAACCGTAATCAACCAGAGTATACGAATCCCTTAGTTTTTCTAGCTAAACTTTATAAAAGATTGAAAATCAAAGCAGCAAGATGGTACAACAGATGCCCATTCCGGCCCACGACCAGCAGAGTAGCAGTACGATGATGGTCGGACCGGCGGTGCAACAGTTGTTTATAAACAAGATACACCCGTTTTTAAGAGTTGAGGTGGAAATGAGGAGGTCATCAGGATTACTCCTTAAAGATGACAACTGCCTCATTCGCCAAAATCTTGAACAATGGGACGCCAGAGGCCTGAATAACAGCGAGAGACGGGCTGAGTGTTGCGAAAAGTTTATAAATGACTTCGCGCAGTACAAGGGGTATCTGTTAGATTCGCGTACATACGATGAATGCGGCTTTCCAAACCCGGAAGGAAGCGTTTGACAACGTACCTAACGATCAACACCGGTTCACCCGGTGTACGGCGTGCACTCCACGATCAAACTGGTCGTGGAGCTATAACACGGAGGTGTTTAGATGAAACTAAGAAAAGCAATTAAGAAAATTGCAGCTATTGGTACCGGCGCAACCATGGTGGGTGCGACTCTTTTCGGTGCTGCAGCTGTAGACCTAGCTCAGTACCCATCCCCACTTTTTATCAAGGATGGACAGTTCGACGGCATTATCGTAGTTGGTGACGCAGCAGCTTCATCCGATGTTATCGGTGCAGTTGATGTAGCAACCAGCCTTCAGTTCGAATCAAAGACTGAAGTAGCAGTCGATGTAAGCGGAAGCGGTGCAACCACATTTGTTAGCGGTGACGCAGCTAAGCTTGCAAAAGGCAGCGACCCATTGAACTACGGAGAAATGATCAACGATCCTATCACCACTCTTACGGATGATGATCTAGAATCACTTTCCAGCGGTTCAATCTCTAACCAGAAGGGCAGCTTCAAATACAATCAGTTCATCGACATATCAACCGGTGCTACCACTATGTTCGGCATCGATGATGACCAGAGCGATGACCCTGCTATGTATCTGAACTTTCCAGACGCAGACACAATATATGTCTACAAAGCAACCTTCCAGCCAGCACTTGAGTCTGACATCGACGCAGACAAGAGCAACGAACTGGACGATATCGAAAACAAGAAGATCACTCTTCTTGGACAGGAGTACACTATCCTGAACACAGAGCTTACCGATGGAGACCTCAGTATGGAACTCCTCACCGGCGCTATCCAGGACACCCTAGAGGAGTACACCTCTAAGACCTACACCCTGAACGGTATCGACTACGAAGTTGAAGTTATCGCTATCGGCAGCGACGACACTGTTATCCTAAAAGTTAATGGAGAAGTCACTGACAAGCTGGAAGAAGACGACACCTACACCCTTGCTGACGGCACCGACATCGGTATCAAGACCATCCTTGAGAACGAAGGTACTGAAGTGGGCGGAGGAGACATCGTTGAGTTCTATCTAGGCGCTTCCAAGATTACTCTTGAAGAGAGCGACTGGACAACTGACAACTGGGCTACCTTCGATGTAGGAGAAGACACCGTTGATGCAGAGATCAACTTCAAGGGTTCCAACACATCTGATAAGATTCTTATCAATGACATCCAGGTCAGATGGGTAGGCACTGAAGAATACTTCGTACCTGAAGGCGGAAAGCTCTCTGAGCAGCTTGATAACGATGAGAAGGGCAACCTATTCCTACAGAACATCGACTATGAGTTCGCTGGAATAAACGTAGGTCCAACTGAGCTAATCGAACTTTCTCCAAGCGGCGACAACATGAGACTAAAGCTGACCACCAAGACTGACGACGAGTTCAGCTTCGATGTATTCCACATCGATGGCGGCGATGTTGCTCTCGGTGAAGACGGTACGAACGATAAGATCCTTGTACTTGACCCAGCTACCTCACTTGTCAAAGACAACTATTTCATCCTGTCTGAAGACGAGTATAGTAAGGTCATGCAGGTGAACAAGTTCCAGGACTCCGATGACGAAGTATGGTTCAAGAACGTAGCAACCGGTGAGATCTCCAAGATTTCCGCAGGCAGCTGCAACGGCGTAGGTACTTATGACCTTATCCTAGATGGTAAGACCTATTCCTTCAGCGCAGACTGTGGTGCTGAAACTGTCGACTTCACTGACTTCGGAAGCGACCAGGACGGATCTGATGAGACTGCTGTCCTTTACACCAAAGGCGGTGCTAAAGTTATTATCAACGCAACTGAAGGAGCAGCAGGAACTGGTCGTGTCTATGTGTACGAAGAAGAGAGAGACGACTTTTCCCATGCAGACTACACTGACGGCTTCGTAGTTACAGTTAACCAGCATGGTTCTGAAACTGAAGAGCTTAAGGTAGCATCTCTTGCGGCAATTGATATCTCTGGCAACCAGGTACTTGACACTGAGTCATGGGACAGCAAAGACAATTACGAAGAGAGCTGGACTGGATATGGTACCCACATCATCTATGATACAGATGAGCAGGGTAAAATCTCCATCATGTACCCAGAAAACGAAGTTACCTTCGATGTCTATGTAAGCTCTGGCGTAACGTCTACCAGCGTCCTTGAAGGAAGCGCAGGCGGATCTATCACTTCTACCGAAGTGACCCCAATCACTGTTGGAACTGCAAAGCTAGCTAGTGAAGTTAGCAATGTTGCAGGTCAGAACATGATTGTTGTGGGTGGTCCTTGCGCAAACGCAGTAGCTGCACAGCTCATGGGAAATCCATCCCCATGTACTAAAGGCTTCGAAGAAGGCAAAGCTATCATCAAGCTATACGAAAATGGCAACAAGGTAGCTATGCTTGTAGCAGGTGCAACTGCACTTGATACTCGAAGAGCAGCTCGTGTCCTTGCAGACTACACCTCCTTCCCGCTAAGCGGAATGGAAGTTGAAGTTGCAGGAACCAGTACAACCTTCAGCGACACCAAAGTCTCTCAAGTAACCCACATGGAAGAAGAAGAGATGATGGGCGACGAAGAGTAAAAGCCTAGCTTTTATTTTTTTATTACCTTTTATTTTCAAACACCCTCTTTCTCATGTACGATAAAAGATTTTTCTCTGAGTGCAAATATCATCACTTATTAGAACATAGTTGCAAAAAACCTATAGCGAAGAGAAAAAGAAGCATGAGAAAGAGGGTGTTTGTGAAAAAACATCTTTCTCATGTACGGTAAAAGATTTTTCTCTGAGTACAAGTATTATTACTTATTAGAACATAGTTGCAAAAACCCTATAGCGAAGAGACTGACTACCCTAGCAAAATGCTCTAAGATCTCCATAGTACAGTCAAAATGACTTTAAGAGCACCAAACCTTTATATGACACCTCCAACCCCATAACCCAATGCTCCCTGACCGACTCCCTCCAAAGATAAATGAGCTTCTTACCTCTCACGGCATAGAGAAACTCCGCCCTGGCCAGGAAAAAGCAGTCGAAGACGGTCTGCTGGATTTCAAGAGCATGCTCATCTGTACTCCTACTGCTTCAGGAAAAACAGTCATCGCGGAGATGGCATTCCTCAATCACTTCCTTGAAAAAAAAGGCAAAGCCATCTACATAGTTCCACTAAAAGCGCTCGCAAGCGAGAAATTCCATGAATTCAAGAAGAAATACGACTCACTCTTCCGTACTGCGCTTTCTTCTGGCGACCTTGACAAGACAGATAACTATCTTGCTGAGTACGACCTCATCGTCTGCACCGCCGAAAAGCTCGACAGCCTCATGCGGCATAAATGTGAATGGCTTCAGCAGGTTTCGCTCGTCGTCATCGACGAAATCCATCTCCTTAACGACCAGGGTAGAGGGCCGACACTCGAGATCATCATCATCATGCTCAGGCGCCTCATCAAAGACATTCAGATTCTCGGCCTGAGCGCGACAATAGGCAACCCTGAAGAGTTAGCTGACTGGCTGGGCGCAGTCCTCGTCAAAGACGATTGGCGCCCTGTGGAGCTAAAAAAGGGCGTATACTTCGAAGGCGAAGTTGAATTCTATAAATAGCCCATAATTGGCACTACTTTTATAAATAAATTTAAATTCTTTTTAAAGTATGAAATCCGCAAAACTCATTGAACTCTACGTTTGCGCTACTCCTATCGCAGGCATCACATCCACTAATGGAAAAGTTGTTACAGCACAATATTTCGATCCAGGATTTACTATTAACTCTGTTGAGATGCAGAACAGAGCACCAAGTCTAGAAGTAGAAAGATTTCTAGGTAACCACCTGTATGTTGATCAAACTGGAGATGGTAAGACTGTAAAGCTCTGGAGCGGAACACCTGATGCCCAGTTAAGTCCTAGAGCCCAGGTAGCTCAGATTGATCCAACTGACACATCTAAGATGCTATATCTCCAGAATGGTGCTAAAGAGCTTAGCATTGTTGATCTTGAAGCAATCCTTAACGGTCATGCAGTTCCTGAACCACAAGTATTTGGAGACACCAGTGATATGATCGAGTACTTCACCAGACTAAAAAGTGGTGAGATCGTAACAATCGAAAACTATGAAAATACCCAGTTAGGAGTATACGACATCGCCCCAAGTGGTGAGATGATCGCTATAGGAAAAGTCCCTCTGGCAGGTTTCAAAGCTATCCAGAAGAACAGCAAAGATGCAGAAGTTGCAACATTCATGTACGGTCTTGCTGAGCATGAAGGGGAACTACTCATTATGCCTGATCAAAGATCCAACGTTACAGCAGGTATCTATGCATTATCCCTAGATAATGGCATTGAAGCAGCGCTTGAAGATAAGAAAGCCCTACAGATGAAGATTCCAGGCATCAATGGAACAGGTATCGCACCTATCGATGGTGGTCTGCTTATCTCTACGTACGCTTATGACAGGACTAAACCTGACTTTGGTGGACCTTCAAAAATCCTGTATCTAAAGGATTAATTTTTTCTTCCCAATTTCTGTTCTATTCAGCGTTTACAGGCTTGCAAACCTTTATAAACCGCCTATTATTCACAGAGTATATTATATGGAGATTTTTACGATGGCAGAACCAACAAGCAAATTCATCAAGATCCGGTGTCCTAAATGCCGAAACGAGCAGATTATGTTCGGAAAAGCCTCTTCACAGGTCAAATGCCTTGTTTGCGGCAAAGTCCTTGCAGAACCAGCTGGCGGCAAAGCAAAGGTAAAAGCACGAGTTCTTGAGGTACTTGAGTAAATGCTGCTCAAGTACACGGGATTTCCGGAAGAGAACGAAATTGTTCTTTGTACGGTAACGAACGTGCAATTCCATTCTGTGTTCGTCAAACTTGACGAGTACAATAAGAATGGCATGATACATATTTCTGAGATCTCACCCGGAAGGATCAGGAACATACGGGACTTTGTAAAAGAAGACAAGGTCATCGTCTGTAAAGTTCTAAGGATCAACAAGGAACGAGGTCATATCGATCTTTCGCTGCGCAGGGTCAATGAGAACCAGCGCAGAGGTAAGATAAACGAAGTCAAGCAGGAACAGAAAGCTGAGAAGATCCTTGAGTTCGTCGCTAAAGACAACAAGATAAAGACTGAAGAGCTCTTCGACAAGATTAATCCTATCGCCATGGAAGAGCATGGTTCACTCTACGAATTCTTCGAAGAAGTAGTGGACGATAAGGCAGATTTCAAGAAATTCAAGCTTGATAAACACCTTGCTGAACAGCTTGAAGAGATTGTTCGCCAGAGGATCAAACCTCCTATCGTCGACATCGAAGGTACCTTGTCCGCAACCCTCTATGAAAAAGAAGGAGTGGAGATAATTAAGAAAGCTTTCTCCACCATCAAAGGTACTGAAGGTTTAGACTGCAAATACCTTGGCGGAGGCAAATATCAGTTCCGTGTAGAATCCGACAACTACAAAGACGCCGAATTGATTCTTAAAGAAGCTGTCTCTAAAGTAGAGAAAGTCCTTGCCAAAGCTGATGGCGTGATCAGCTTCAATCGTGATTAGAAGATGGCACGAACCATCCGTTTCTGCAAAGCTTGCGACAAATACACGATGCAGGAGAAATGTCCTGTATGCGATGCGGTTACCGAACAGAAGCGACCTCCAAAATATTCTCCTGATGATAAATACGCTGACATCAAGCGCGGTGTTAAGAAAGAAGAGTATGAGAAACGAGGCTTGTTATGACCCTGTACTCACATTCTAAGATAGAAACATACAACTCATGCCCCCTAAAATACCGCTTCAACTACATCGAGAAGGCCAAGACACAGATCAAGGGCACTATCGAAGCCTTCATGGGTTCACGCGTGCACGAAGCGCTTGAGAAACTTTACAAAGATCTGCAGTTTGAACGCAAGAATCAGTTGCAGGATCTCATCGAATTCTATCAGAACCAGTGGGATAAAGAATGGCAGGAAGGCATCCTAGTCGTCCGTGAAGACTACACAGTAGATGATTACCGCGCCATGGGCGTACGTTTCATCTCTGAATATTATGATAGGTTCGCTCCCTTTGACCAGGATAAGACCATAGGAGTGGAAGAATATATCCTTTTTGACCTCGATGACCAGCATCAGCTGCAAGGCTACATCGACCGCCTCTCGTACGAAGGAGATGGTCTGTACACCATCCATGACTACAAGACATCAAATTCTCTTAAGACCGCTGAAGATGCGGACAATGACAGACAGCTGGCATTATACGCAATTGCTATCAAGAAAAAGTATCAGGATTGTAAAAGAGTAAGACTGGTATGGCACATGCTTGCGTTCGATAAGGACGTTATCATAGAGAAGACAGAAGAGGATCTCCTAAAGACGCTGGACGAGACGAAAGCGAACGTCAAGAAGATTGAAGCTGCGACAGAATTCCCGGATAACAAGACTGCACTGTGCGGGTGGTGCGAATTTCAGCCCATATGTCCTCATTTCAAGCACCTCTGGGAGATCAATCGTCTGCTCGACAATAAATACCTGTCCGATGAGATGGCAAGTCTGGTCGACAGCTATATGCGAACATCAGAAGAGAAGAATAAGGTTGAAGTCGAGCTCAATAAGATAAAAGAAGCTATACTCATACAAGCAGAGAAGCAGAATATGCTGACAGTCTATAGCAAAGATACCAGGATAAGAATATGGTCCAAAGAGGTCGTCAAGTTGCCCAACAAGAATGACCCTGAGTACCCGGGACTGGTCAACACACTACAACGCATAGGCAGGATAGACGAGGTTAAATCCGTCGATACCTGGGCGCTCGCTAAAATACTGGAAAACAAAGAATGGCCCTTAGAGGTCCGTAAAGAACTTGAACCCTTCATGCGCAAAGAAAAAATATCAAGGCTTTACCCTTCTAAATGATCAACAATCAATTGTGTGCATATCCGATCTCTATAGATTTCTTCCCCATCCCATGAAACCAGACATGAGTCTTACCATCCTTATTTAAGACTGAAGGTGCAATAACACCCTCTTTATCCCAGGCAGAACCAGTACTGACCAGTATTGGAGCTTCAGAGATATTCCAGGGGCCGCTCAAGGAATTGCTGGTTGCGATACCAATTGCATGCGGATTTTCAGTAGAAGTGAAATAAATAGTATACGTGCCATCAGAATAGGTCAGTTCAGGCTCCCCAAGCCCAACTGGTGACCAGGAGACATTGTGCAGCAATGGCTCAGGAGCCTTTTCCCATTCAATACCATCACTCGAACTTGCAGTAAGCAAATACACACCCGGAGTACGCTGACACGTTGCTAGGCAAAAACCTGCATACAGCATAACATAGCCATCATCCAGCTCAAGTATCGAAGGACTTGTAAGACCATCAGAATCATAGCCCTCAGGTGAAGGTTCCAATATAGGCTTCTTGCTATAAGGTGTATAAGACATCCCATCTTCAGAAACCCAAAGACCCATCTTACTCTTCGAATTAAAGAACCCACCTTCATCCAAATAGCCAATTGCATAGACATAGTAAGTATCTTTGGTCTCAAGCAAGAATGAAGTCTCATGGGCATCTGCCCATTCACTATCAAACGTAATCCGACCCTTTACCTTCTCACCGTTCTCCACAATATCCCATTTTGTGCCATTCTTAGAGATCGCCAGGCATATCTCACCACCTTGCGGCTTACCATATACATCAAAACAGGTATAAGACATCAAAAAACCATCCTGATAAGGAATAACTGATGGATCTCCAATCAAAGGATGCTGCCCGGAGAATATTGGTTCAGGATAATGAACCCATCCATCTGCATCCTCTAAAAGAACTTCATTTTCACACCCTGCTATAAACAGGAACAAAAGCATGACAACATATATCATTTTCATCAGAACGAATAACTACTGATCTTGCTGGTGAGTTTGTTCGCAACCTCGTCGACAGGCCTATCGAGCATGTGCTGGAAGAAATATATCTCACCTTCCGTATCACTATAAGCGTTTCTTACGATGGCAGGCATATCTTCTGTCTGGAATCGAATGACAACTGCCTGTTCTTCAACTGTTCCTTTCTTCTGAGTAAGATTTTTTGTCTCAGCACCGACACCACCTATAGTATCATAGCTTATGCGATAGGCTTTCGAACCGTCTATACCTAGGAACAAGGCCTCTTTAGCGGCGCAGATCATAGTATGAGGAATAAGATAATCCTGCAAAGTCTTTATGAAAAAGAATAATGCCATGAGCTCAAGTGCGACGATCATCGAAGTGATGCCATATAGCACCATAGGATTGATATTCCAGCCCTTGATACCACCAGTAATGAGCGTAGAAGCGACCCCGATCAGAACAAGATTCACTAGAGTCACTAATACCAACCTGCCCCCCTTACGGGGTAATCTGACCACGTAGGTGTCATTCGTAAATTTTGGCCAGTCCTCAAGCACCTCTATTCACCGATGTATATACAGCATCACTACTATATATTAGTTTTCAAGAAAACGGCCCCGTATAACGTCAATCTGCTCAGGGATTGTCCGTATATCCTTAAGCCAGAAATACACTTCACCTTCACTGCCGATACCACTTTGAAGGGATTTAGGAGGCACTTCGTTCTGACTATACCTAATGGTCAAAGCTGGCATCGTACCCACCGCTGAATCCAGACCTATATATTTGGACTCGATACCTATCGACGCTATCCTGCTCCAGGCGATGAACCAGGATTTGACCCCGTGCATACGAAGATAGATACCAGATTTATTGAACAGCAATCTTGGTCGATGAGAAAAATACTGTAAAACATGACTAAAGAACGTGTAATAAAGATATAACGAAATCACCATAAATATACTGGCGATGCTCAGGATGAAAGACAACGACTCATGAGAACCAACATCAAGCTCCAGGATGAATATCTGATAGTATATAACTAGATAGATGATAGTCAGCAGCAACGCGAAGAAACCATGGAGTAGCACACCTGGATTTTTCCGGTCGTAAATCTCATAGTCCCCCTTTTCTGGCATCGCGGCTTCCGCCATAGTGCAATACTGGTTCCACTCCTTAATAAATCATCCGTTTTTAAAAAGAAGGATAAGATCCCACCAAGAAGATCTGAAACCATATTGAGGGTAAATGAGATTTCCTGCAGACATCGCGTCTCGTGCATTAAATAACAACCTTTTTAAAGGGGCTAGAGTTTCTGGAGTCCTATGAAAGGAGTCATTATCAACTATAAACGAGGCGTGACCACGCAGACGAATAATCAGATGATTGTTCTTCCAGAGACCGTCGATTCCCGCGAGAAAGCTGAGAAGCTTGTCGGAAAGACAGTTACCTGGACCAGCCCCGCTAAGCGAGACATCAAAGGTGAAGTCCGCTCTGCTCACGGCAAGAAAGGTGCAATTCGAGTGCTTTTCGAAAAAGGAATGCCAGGTCAGGCTATCGGCACTGGTGTAGCCATCAACTAAATATTTTGCTTATTAACCTTTGTCAAGAATGTACGGAAAAGAATTCTGACAGAATCTTGCAACAATAAAATTCTAATTAAAAGCATATAAATAATTTAGATTCTGTCAGAACATCATTCTTGACAGAAAGGTTAATATGCGGAACCCTTTGTTGATATTCTATGAAGAAGGTAGACATAGACCAAGTCATGCAAATTCTCATCATGGAATGCGATAAACTACATGTTCCGGTTGTAGACCTCATTAAAATCCAGACAAACGACCCATTCAAAGTGCTCATCGCAACCATACTCAGCGCACGAACGAAAGACGAGACCACTGGTTCAGTCTCAGAGCGCCTCTTCAAGACCGTCAAATCACCTGCAGACTTTCGAAAATACTCAATTCCAGAAATCGAAAAACTAATCTTCCCTGTCGGCTTCTACAAGAACAAAGCAAAATTCCTCAAGCAGCTTCCAGACGTTCTCGATGAGAAATTCGGAGGCATTATCCCTGACACTGTCGAAGAGCTTGTCGAGCTACCCGGTGTTGGCCGCAAGACAGCAAATCTCGTCGTAGCCGTTGCATTTGAAAAACCAGCCATCTGTGTTGACACTCATGTGCACAAAATAACCAACAGACTTGGCTATGTCCGAACTAAAACACCTTTTGACACCGAGATGGCGCTTAGAAAAAAAGCCCCCATTAGATGGTGGAAAGAAATCAACCGCGTCTTCGTCACCTGGGGCCAGAGCATCTGCACACCAACAAGCCCGCATTGCAGTAAATGCGCACTGTTTGAGCACTGTAATCGTGTCGGAGTAAATAGATCAAGGTAAATAGTCCCTTCCAAGTAATGACTATAGTTAAGTTTATAATCTGCTTAGTATTCTAGACACAGACAATGAAACCGATGATAACACTCACAGGAATTATCCTAGCAGCTTCAGTCAATGCTTCTGAAGCACCAGAGATCAAGATAAGCGGCAGCACAAATAACGATGCAATGCATTATGTTATCGCGACCCGAGATGGTGAAGACTGGAGAGCACACGATGGCTATCCTTTCGGTCCTTACGATGGAAAAGTCGACAGAGTCGATAGACATCCAGATGAGAATACATGGTTCCCCTATCGTGGGGGTGTTAAAGAAGACAGCAACCCCGCAACTAAAGAGGCTTATGCTATTGCACAAGAGCTACTTGCTTACGATTTGGAGATCAATCCGCGAAAGCCAATTGAAATTAAGATTCTCAATAGTTCTTCTACAAAGGACCAACATACTGTTAAAGCAAAGAGAGATGGCATCGAATGGTTTGTACATGATGGTCATCCATTTGGTAAATTGGATGGTCGAACAGACTTGGTGGAAAAATATCCTTTAGACGGAGAAAAAGAGTATCACCTAGGTGGTGTTAAACAAGATAGTAGCCGTAGCGCCATAGAAGCTTATCATGTCGGTGATCTGATTCTTTCATTTGATAAGGATTTAAGAAAATAATTTCATTTACTTTTTGTTCAGTTCTTTTGCACTTATATAATAGAAAAGAATATGGGACCGCGGGAGTACGCCACGGAGAAACCATGTCTTCTTCAACTGAAGTCTCGAACCTTGTTAACACAAGGTATGTTGAGGAAACCTCAACAATTCGAACTCTGGAGTTCTATTGCTGATTCCAGAGGAAAAAATATGGGACCGCGGGAGTACGCCACGGAAAAACCGTGTCTATGTTGAGGAAACCTCAACAATTCGAACTCTGGAGTTCTATTGCTGATTCCAGAGGAAGAAATATGGGACCGCGGAGATTCGAACTCCGGTTAGAAGCTGTCCGTACGTTATGTGCTTTCTTGGAAGCACAGCGCATTTGCGCTACGAACCCCGAGCTCCAGTGATAGGTACCCGATGACCACAGCTGTGATCAACTCCAGGCTACACTACGGCCCCAATATCTGATTTTCCTGGGCTTGATGAGCGCTAGCGAAGAAACCCACTAGCTTGTCTACTGAGCTTACAGTTTGTGCAAACAAACTAAGCATCGTTATCTAGATGCTGTGGTGCTACTTACTACGACCCTTTGCTTTTTCTAATTTTTAAATTAAATGGTTTTGTATGGGACTGCGAAGATTCGAACTCCGGTTGGGCGGCCCCGAACCGCCAGTGATATTGCTCCCTAGCAATGCTGCGATACGCAGCATTACTACGTCCAAGCTACACTACAGCCCCAAAGTCAATAATCTAAAGCGAGAAATCATGCATTTAAAAGATTTTTCAATCAGAGGCAATCACCGAGGTATTTTACAACCCCATTTGCGCCACGACCGAATAGGTTTTGCATCCGCGAGGTATGCTGCCCTCTGCAGTCGATAGCACGTAATATTCGCTCTGTAGACTCTCCCGTCTTTAGGGCATCAACAACAGCATATGCGATATTCGAGGGGCTGCAAGACCAGGTAGTGTATTTCTTTACACGCTCCGTAACGTCGATGATATCACCGATGCTTCGACCCCTATCCTCGCCTAGAAGGATCTCAACTCCCCTTGCCACCTGTCTTGGCTCATACTCCATATCACGAAATGTACTGACAAGCTTAGCTGCATCATCTAATGAATATCCACTTTCACGTATCAATACGGCGGTGCCATAAGCCAATAGATAAGAATTTGGGGCACCCTTATACGCTATCGAAAGAGATCCAAGGTCCGGTATATCTGTAATATCATACATGTGACCTTTAGATTGTGATCATACTATTAAATCTGTCATAGTACTTCGGTTTTAAGGCTTAAAACAACAGCACACAATTCATAAATATGAAGGCTATTCGGATTAAGTATATGTTTTTCGTAGGTCTTGATCTTGCCTGGTCCAACAGGAACCCATCTGGTGTCGCAATTATTAATGAGCATTTGCAGATAGTCCATATCTCTATCCATGATTCCGATGCAAATATCCTTAAGACCATATTTAGCATCATACAAAAGAGTCCTACGATTATTGGTATCGATGCGCCTCTCATCGTACCCAACGAAGATGGTTCCCGCCCGGGAGAACAGCTCCTCAACAAAGAATTCAGAAAACACCATGCGGGCGCACACCCTGCCAACAGAAAGCGCCTCTCAAGCTGGACTGGGTCAATTAGAGGTGAAGACATCAGCATTGCCCTGGAACAGAGGAAGTTCACCCAAAGCTTCCTGAATAAACCAAAAGAGTCAGGTAAAAGATTCTACGAAGTATTCCCTCATCCCGCCACCATTACACTCTTTAGAAGGGATAAGATAATCCCCTATAAGAACAAACCCGGCCGAACCTATGAAAGCAGGTGGCAGGCCTTTAAAGAATATCAAAATGCCTTCTACAAACTGCTTCCGTGTGATTTTCTCAAGCAAAAAGTTATAGGGATGAGGGGCAGGGCATTAAAAGACTATGAAGACCAAATCGATGCTTTGTTGTGCGCCTACATCGTCTTCTTCTACTGGAAAAACCCAAAAAAATGCACTATCTTCGGCGACCTTGACAAAGGCTACATACTCACACCCACAAGATTATAATACTATCAAATCTTTATGCACTATGGGTGATACATATGACGCTAACAGCAAACGAAAAGGAACTCATCAGAAAACTGTTAACTGAGCATCTCAAACATATCGACCATGTAGAAGGCATTCCTAGTCCGGATGTTGCCATGCTTGCAGCCGAAGTAAGATACGAAGAATTCGTCAAAGGCATCATAAGCAAATTAAAGTAAGAAAAAATATGGACTTGGCGGGATTTGAACCCGCGGCCTCTCGATCTTTGGAATCAGATGATGATTGTGCCAACCGAGCGATCTACCAGGCTGAGCTACAAGCCCATAATAGCTAAGTTCTTGTTCATCTCTTTATAAGTTTTAACATAGAATAGTGGAGAAATTGCAATGCCAACCGAACGATCCCTTGCGAAGAGAGTGAGCAAGGTAAGAACGAACTTGTTCGGTCTGTATACCAGGCTGAGCTACAAGCCCATAATAGCTAAGTTCTTGTTCATCTCTTTATAAGTTTTAACATAGAATAGTGGAGAAATTGCAATGCCAACCGAGCGATCCCTTGCGAATGGAATGAGCAAGGTAAGAACGAACTTGTTCGGTCTGTATACCAGGCTGAGCTACAAGCCCATAATAGCTAAGTTCTTGTTCATCTCTTTATAAGTTTTAACATAGAATAGTGGAGAAATTGCAATGCCAACCGAACGATCCCTTGCGAAGAGAGTGAGCAAGGCAAGAACGAACTTGTTCGGTCTGTGTACCAGGCTTCGTGCATTTATCAAGTGAACAGACACTCAGTCTACAAAACATGCGTTGCCACTTCAATAAGAACTTGAACCAGAGCTTACTGATCTTTCATCACTTTATTGATCTCGTCATAGATCTCCTTAGGTGACGTAGGCGCCATGGTTCCGCCAAGAGTATTTAGTTCCTCAGCCGTAACAAGCGCAAGAAGGTCCACAAGGATTATCAGATTATCCCCGTCGATATAGATACCTTCCAGGTACTCAGACCTTATTTTTTTCTGGATGACTCCAGGCGGTGACTTGATCTCACCCGTCTCAAGCGTCATGACCTCTTTGACTGCATCCACCTGAAATCCGATAGAGTCTTTTCCTACATCACAGACGATAACTCTTGCTCTGTTAAGGTCATCAGTCTGGGGGAAACCAAGTTTCTTGGCTAGATTGACTACAGCCACTATCTGCCCACGAATATTGATGACACCCTCTACATACTCTGATGCGCCAGGTATCGCTGTATAAGGCCTGACCTTCATAATCTCAAGCACATGCGAAATATCACAACCAAAGAGTTCAGAGCCGAGTGTAAAAAGCACTATCCGTTTACTGTCCTCCACTTGCATCCACCTCTTCAGTTATATCCGCTTGGAACAGGCTTACATTATCCAAAAGTACCACCAACCGATCTTTGATCGTGATTATTCCCTGTATATAATCATCATTGATGCGCTCACGTATCACAGAAGGTGGTGCCTGGATATCATCCTTGGCTATCACAACAGTCTCTATGACTTCATCCACCTTCATGCCTACCGGGTCCCCCTCTGACTCCATAACGATAATCCTTGACTTTCTCGTCTGTTCAGTACGTTCCATATTGAGCATCGTATTCAGATCCACGATGACTACTATTTTACCTCGCAGATTGATGACTCCGTCGATAAACGGTTTTGAATTAGGTACATTCGTCATGGGTGCTTCCTTGTGGATCTCAATAACATCCCGGATATTGACTCCGTAATACTCCTCATGAAGCCTGAAAATAACAATCTGCAGAGAATCATCACTAGCCATATGGGGCTTTTCCTGCAAAATTGTTATTTAAAGAAGAGTAGTCACCATTCAGGAGCAACGAAATAGTATACAAAAACTTAACTCAGTATACAAATTAGTAACATTTATATACTGGTTGTCATATATAATATTCTTACTAGAAAGCAACACTGAGGTGGACCGTCATGGACATATTTAACCCGGAGAATTTGGTGGGCGCAATGCCCGAAGTCGAGGTAGGACAAGCAAATATCAAAGTTATAGGATGCGGTGGCGCAGGCAACAATATGGTAAGTTGGCTGTACCGAAAAGGCATCAAAGGCGCTAAGATTATCGCATGCAATACCGATCAGCAACATCTGAACATCACTGAAGCTGATGAGAAATTTCTCATCGGCGCTAGTGTGACAAAAGGTCTTGGATGTGGTGGCTTCCCTGAAAAAGGGGCTGCTGCAGTCCAGGAGAACATGAATGAGGTCAAAGAAAGCCTCAAAAATACCGATATGGTCTTTGTCTGCGCTGGTATGGGCGGCGGCACAGGAACAGGCTCTGCTCCTATGGTAGGCAAGATTGCTTCCGAGATGGGATCCATCGTCATAGGAACAGTGACCATGCCATTTAGCATAGAACGTGCAAGGATCGACAAAGCCGAAGTAGGTCTGCAGAAACTACGCGCTATCGCGGATACCGTCATCGTTGTAGACAACAACAGACTGGTCAAAATAGCTGGAAACCTTCCAGTACAGCAAGCATTCGCTGTTGCTAACGAGCTTGTCGCAACCATGATTCGTGGAATCGTTGAGACCATCTCCGTTCCATCACTTGTCAATCTTGATTTCGCTGATGTAAAAGCGATCATGAAAAACGGCGGCGTTGCCGCAATCGGGGTAGGGTATTCAGATACCAACAACAGGGCTGCTGAAGCTGTAGGCGGTGCGCTTTCCAACCCACTGCTTGACATAGACTACAAAGGAGCAGACGGAGCGCTCATCCACATTGAGGGCGGACCTGACATGACTCTTGAAGAAGTCGAAGCAGTAGGTGACGAAGTCACCAAGAATCTCAGCGAAGACGCCAATGTCATCTGGGGCGCTCGTGTATCAGAGAACATGAAAGGAAAGATCTGTGTCATGACCATCATGACCGGAGTCAATTCACCCTGGATCGTCGGAAAAGAAGACGCAAAACAGGTACAGCAGCGGAAAAACTCACTCTCCAGTGAGTTGGACATTAATTTTGTATGAAGGTGCGGTACAGAATGATGAACATAGAAGAACTCAGAAAAGCGAACCAGATGATTGCAGAATTGACAAAGAACGGACACGTTCAGTCATTCGACGACGCGGTAAGTCAGGCGACAAGTATCTACGAGAACTCTGTGCCTGAGAGCTACAAACGACAGGAGACTGTTGTACAGGAACTTCCGAAGGTGGAACCACAGACTAAGTCTGTGACAGAACAGGAGATAAGGCAGATTGTTTCGGATGCTATAATGAAGAACAACAAGCTCATCGCAGAAGAGATGAAAAAACTCTACAATGAGATGCAGCAGATCAAAGCCATTAAAGCTCAACCTGTAGAACGACCTGTGGAACAAGTTCAACAACATGCATCAAACCAAGTGTCTACCGAGAATTCAGGCGGGAAACCTCAGACACAAAAGGAAAGCCATCCCAGGCAGGGGAACTTTTCTCCAGACAACGTGGTCCTGGAGAACTATTTCTATTACGGTTCGAAATAGTTTTCTGGACTTTTTTTCTTCTTCTCTTTTTTCTTAGCAAATGTACGAAAAAGAGTTTTCTATTTCTAAAAAGTTTGTGAAGAGTCCCTAGAAGCATTGAGCATTAGTCAACTCATAAATAGAAAAGGAGCATTTGCCAAAGAAAAAAAAGAAGAAACAGATTTCTTTGCAGATATGCATTGGTTGTCAATAATAATAAAAAAAATTACTTGCTTCCTATTAGCGATAGGTCACTAGTCCTGATACATGCAGCAATCTTAAGACCAGTCGATTCCAATGTAGAACCACTATACACTATATCGACTGCTGCGCTTGCGTTGCCTGCTTCAACGACCTTCTCCGTATCTCCACTATAAACTCTGTACAAAAAAGACATATCTTTTAAGGAATCTTCAAGGGCAAGCTTTGATGTATTGACATATTTCCTGTTTAGAGCGATGATTGATCCGGATCTTATCTTTCCTAGCTCACCAGACCTGTTAACAACACAAAGTGCAGGCCTTCCATAAATAGCTCTCTTGTCAACCCAATCATAGGTGTTCTTCACTTCAAGGGGATTCTCTGGTTGAGTTAGCCTCCACTCATCATAAAGGTCATCGCCAGTAAGCCCATATGTATTTCTTCCCAGTCCAAGGGAATCCATTACTCGTTGTGATATATCTTCACCTCTGACAAGTTGTACAGTAAGATCTCCTATTGTTAACTTGTCCAGTGCCTTGCGCTTAAGCAGATCCAAATCCATCACTACTTCCTCTAGACCAATTTCAGGTAAAAGATCCCACATGTAATCAAATAATCCGCCCTGTTTAGGAAGCAATAATGTCGCTTCTCCTTTGATAAATTCATAGATTGATTCTCTATACATTTTTCATTCCTCCATTTATTCAACAATCGATTTCAAGAAATTCCAAGAATCCAGATAGAGTTTACAGAGTAGCCGAGCTACCCATGATTCAGAAGAATGATTGCAGAAATATAACTGGTTGAATTAACAATGAATACAATCAACTTTTGTGTTCATACCTTGACCATAAGTGAAGCAAGTATATAATAGTTTTCATGGACGAAATAAAACGTTTAGAGATTTACGATCACATAGGCAATACGAGCCACAGAATTGTTTTCATCATAAGCCAGTATTACATTCTATTTGCATCTTCACAATTCTCATTGGTTCGATAAAATGTCTGGTATCCCAAGCAAGATGACAACGATTACTACTAAAAAGAGACAAAGAAAAGTAAGATTTATAAATAAAATTTAAGTAGCGCTCCCCTATGCCAAACACGATGCGTCATGAAGTGAATGAGCAGCTCTACAGTAGATTCAGTCATGCTGTGGAGCCCGCATTCCTTGACCCGCAAGACGTTAGCTATCAATTTGCTCGGGTATTCACCGCGTATCCTTTGGAAAAACTGGTAAGCATGAGCGAAGGTACGCTTCTTAGTACACTCAACCGAATTGTACATGATGATGAGATCCAAAGGCTCTGGTCCATTGTCAGCGAATCCCGAAGAGAGGGTGAAGTGAAGCTGAGGAAAGTGCTTCCCGACAAGATAAGGGAAACGCTTGAAGAGGCCTCCATCATCCCTCCAACACCAAGCGTACCGACCACTTTGAATCAGATCACCATGTATTCTCTTGAAGATAGAACGAAGATAGCGACTATTTTCCAGACTCAGGATGCAGATATTCTAGAAGAAGATTTCCGATTCAGGAACGTGATTTACGGTAAAGACCTCAACTGGGACACCACCGGTACGCATCCAAGACTCCACCTCCCTACGCACAGGACAAAAAAAAGCGGCGAGATTACCTTTTACGAAAGCGCACCCAAAGCGGGAGACATGAAAAAAGCGGTTGCTCCTCTGCTACAAAGAGTGTATAAAGCCACCTACGGTGGACATGTAGGCCAAAGGATATCATCCAATTACTTTGCCCAGAATTTCCTTTCACATATGCCGGACACCCTTAAGAGTAACGGTGACATCAATTACGAAGCCTGCTACCAGATACTCAGAGATATTAAAAGAAGACACCTGGTGCTCGACGACTATGTGAGCAAGAAACCTGAACTAGAAGACTATGTGGAGTATCTAGTGGAAGCTATCGACCAGTCGAAGAGGATTCATCTGCCCTATGCTGAAGTACAGACCCGGGTAAAAAGCTGGAATAGTATGGCCATGAAACTGCTTCGTACCTTATATGACCGAAAGACCCTTGGAGAACAGGGTGACAGGCCAAAATCTTTTCAGGATATGTTTGGTATCAGAGTCATAGTACGTGACAAGGATCAGGTATATGATTTCTATGAAGCATTCAAAGTGATCGTCGAGCAGAGCGATGGTCTGATGCGTATCGACCCTGCGCTCGCCAAAGACTATATTAAAAATCCAAAAGGCACAGGATATCAGTCATTGCACGTACCATTCATGATAGGAGACAGGATAGGTGACCAGGTGCAGAAGTATCAAGCCATCGAATTGCAGATAAGGTCTGTCGACATGGATATCAATGCTGAGATCCACCCCCAGATGGCGCACAACCACGCATATACCATGCAAAAGAAGGAAGTAACCTCAGACATACCCAACTCCGCCTGGGCCATCATAAATGCAGTCGTAGGCTTGTGGAGAGACTATATGGAGATTCCACAGCTTCGTTAACCTATATAATCCTTTGACCTTTTTCCCTTGCAGACTTCACAGACACCATCCATAAGATACTTCTCAATCAATGGCTGATGGCACACGACGCAGTAGCTGGTCGTGATCCTTCCGCTGCGCTTGCATCTCCTTGCAGGAACAGCTATGCTCTTAACATCATCAACGGGAAAATACTTGTAGAATGCATCCCTGCGATTCACAGCGGTGCCGGTATGAGGTTTTTTGCGTCTCATGCAGATACCGGCTTCTTCTTCGATTTATTAGCTTTATGAGGAGCGAGAAAAAAGTCCTGATAGTGGATGACGATAGTGGAGCTGATATAGCTGAATAGGAAGAAAAGAAAACCCATCGTCAGGATGAAATGTATACCATCAACATCGCTGAAATACAGCTTCATGATGACAAGCACAAGAGCTATCTCTATACCCTTTGCTACATTGAGTGTCATAAACGCTATCTCCCTTAGGTCCAATTGTTTGATGAACAGATACAGACAGAGGAATCTGAGCAGCAGATAGACCCCGAAGAGTAGCAGACCTTTGAGCACCATAAAGATATCAGGAACATCAAACTGCATACCCAGCAGTATGAAGACGATGATGAAAAAGATATGCGCGATGAGCTTCGTATACTCCTTGCCGAAACTTGACTTGGACAGACCTCTGTAAAGGATTCCGAAGAGCGCGACAGCAAGACTGCCGTTTGAGCCGAAATATTCACCCATAACAAAGACAAGAATACCCACAGACACGATCAATAGCCACTTCATCTCTTTCTCGATAGTGAAATAGAGCATAAATCTGTACAGGAGGAATGAGAGACCCATACCAACCAACACCGCGATAAGTATTTGTTTGCCTATGATGAGCAACGGATCGATGACGCTGTCGTTCATGAACTGTCCAGAGTCGATTAGACCGATGACAAAAAATGCAAAAACGACCACTAGAGGACCGGAAAGGATACCTTCAATCTTAAGCATCTCTGTCACACGATTCTTCTTTGAGTTCTTAATAAACTCAAGAGCGACCGATGCGTCGACACCATACATGATGATTGAGAGCAGGAAGCACAGGATGAAACTTTCAAAAGTTGAACCGACATCGAAGATGAGATACACAACCAATGTCAGGATATAGCCGTTGAGGAAAAAATATCCTATAGTGAATTTGAGCATAGCCAAAAAATTGTTCATTATGTGGGCCATATCGATATCCATCGTGGTCTCAAGCATGATAAGTATCAAAGACAAAGATGCGAACACCAGCATAGCAGTATCATCGAAGAAATTGTAGCCGTTTAGCTTAAGCATATAACCCGCGATAACCAGAAGGAAGATGCCAGGAATCCGCAGCGCCCGTGACATCGTCAATATGATGACACCTAGCGCTAAGAGGATCGTTAGGTACAGGAGAGTGATGATAAATGGCTCCACATGATAATCAGGAATTCCTTCTATCAAAAAGCTTTGTTTCTACTCTAAAATACTAAAAAGACCAAGGCCCTTCTAAACAAAGTGATGTCTGACGCCAAACTTTATAAATCAAAGAACCTGAATTGTGCTCTAGGGTGTCCGTAAGAACCACATTACTAGTGATTATTTCTTTTCTTTGCATCGAGATAGCATCTGCGGCCATCGTACCCTACATAGTGACAACTAATTCTACCGTTCAGAGAGACACCTTCTTCAATATCAGCACAGGAGTAACCTGTGAAGGGATTTGCGGTAATATCACAGCAATCCTTGACCCCATCTCAGACAGATACATCGAAGAGCATGTACAGAAAACCCTCAACAATCAAAGTAGAGTTCAAGTCATCATTACTTTCGAGACAGACCTAGTGACAGCTCAAGCCATTTCCATGCAATCAAAAAAAGTAGCTATTGACCGAAAACAGGACAGAATAGTCAATAGCCTAAACCGCCCCTTGTTTCAGGTATTTGGTATGAGCGTTGGACCTAAGAATATAGAACAAGTAACCAGGTATGAAACAATCCCGTCTCTGGCAGGAAGCATTACGCAAAAAGGGCTTGATATGCTTCTTGAAGACCCTGACATTAAAACCATTACAACAATAAAGCCCGTACATATAAGTTTGACACAAAGTTCCCCACTTATTCAGGCAGAACAAGCCTGGAATCTCTATGTAAATTCAACCAATATTACAGGAAAAGGGGAGACTATATGTGTTGTTGATACGGGTATAGACACTGACCATGCAGGTTTTCAAGACCGAATAGTAGCCGAGTATTGTTACTGCACAGATAATTGCTGCCCAGACAATACCCCTGAAGACACTGCTGCTGATGATGATAATGGTCATGGCACGCATTGCGCGAGCATCGCTGCAGGAAATTACAATCAGTACATTGGCGTAGCGCCTGAAGCAAATATTGTGGCAATTAAGGTGCTTGACTCAGCTGGCTCAGGATACAATTCTGATGTAATTGCAGGAATTGACTGGTGCGTTGACAATGCGGCTACCTACAACATTTCAGTGATATCTCTAAGCCTGGGAGGTGGGTCAAGATTTGCATCAGCTTGTGACGGTTCATATCCCTCTGAAGCAACAGTAATCAACACTGCTGTAAGCCAGGATATCTTCGTAGTCGCTGCCACAGGAAATGATGCTGATTACACAGGAATCAGTTCACCGGCATGCGTAGCTAATGCTGTCTCTGTTGGTGCCGTATTTGACTACAATTACGGACACGGATGGTCGTACTCCTCCTGCTCAGATACCTCAACAGCTGCAGACAAACTCACCTGCTTCACAAACAGAGAAAGTATCATGGACCTCCTTGCACCGGGTGCAGAAATCATTGCATTTTCCCATACGGGAGGAACAACTGCAAAACATGGTACATCTCAGGCTACACCGCAAGTTGCCGGAGCGGCAGCACTCATGAAACAATACTATCGAACCAGCTACGGACACGAGATATCACCTCTCGATATCAAAACGAAGCTGCAAAACGCGGGTAAAAAACTATATGATACTCAAACAGATGAGTATTATCCGCGCATTGACCTAAGCACAACTTTACCCAAAGGAGTCGTACCTTACATTAGCTCATGGAATGGTGCTGACCCCTTCTACACAACCACAACCAATCCAAATACTGACGGCTGCCTAAACAACCTTAATGATGGGGAGAACTGCACAACGACTTGGACAGTCAATGCAACACAAATTGGTGAATGGGATTTTTTCACCATATACGAAGATGGTACTGAGCGAAACCTCACAGAACATTTCAAGATAACTATAGTTGAAGACCTTACACCACCAATAGTCAACATCACCCTAAACTCACCATTTAATCAAAGTTACATTACTGGCAGCCTCATCAATTTCTCATACATCGTAGACGCGACTGATACGATAACATACTGCACCCTGCTCATAGATGGTATTCAGGTAGCCAATGACACCAGCGTAACACGCAATATATCTGATACCATCTCCTGGTCAGCAGATGATGGAGGTACTCTTGCATGGAATATACAATGCTTCTCTGATGACGGTGGTGACGATACTGGAAACGGAGCCTATGTGTTCGTCTCCCATCTGACCGGGTTCGACGGCGCAACTACCTCTCTTGGAGGTCAGAATCTGAGCAACATAACCAACATGGTGCTGGAAAAGATCTCATACGGCAGCATCAACTTCTCTGAATCAATAGACCTCTCACAGGGTGGTGATATTCCTGAATTTGTCACCATAAGCCAAAACACCATAACGATTGACACCACCAATCTTCCTGCCTTAAACAGGTCAGCGACACTCACTTTGAAAAACATAAACATTGAAAACCCACTGATACTACAGGATGGACAAGTATGTGCTGATTGCACCATAGTAAGCAATGCAGGAGGTGTAATCTCTTTCACAGTCAGTCATTTCACGACTTACAGCATCGGCGCCAACTCAAACCTTGTTATCTATGATTCAGTTGAGACCAATTACAGCGAGATAAACACGAGCGTGACATTTTACGCGAACTACACAAACCATACTTCAGGCAACCATATCAATGACGCTTCCTGTCAGATCTTCTTCAGCGATGACCCTACAGTCCAGAATATGACTAATACAGGCACACAGTTCACTTTTGAGCATAATTTCAGCACGTATGCTTTCCATTGGTTCAATGTAACCTGTAATCGTACTGGCTATTCGACTCTATCTGCAGTAGACGATGTATTGATAGCAGGTGCTGCTGTTGGTGGACAGGGAGGCTATGTCACCATACTCAACCTTTCTCAAAGCGTACGGAGTACAAACTGGCATTTCTTCTATGGTAGAGCTAATGCATCAGTCCGGTTGCGCGATGATGCAAGCAACGTTGCTTTCGATTGGGGTGATATCCGACCAAGCTATATCATCGCAGCACGTTCCACCATCTCATTCGCCAATGTAACCTGTGCAAATGATACGCACCAGGATGACGAAGAAGTACTGCTGGGACTTTCCACGGCATCCGACAACCTGCACAACACCTTCGGGACGCCTGACCACCCGTTAATTACATTAAGTCCTGATGCGATACTTCCAAACACATGCAATACCACCCATCTCAATGTCAACGGCACCAATCAATCTTCTGTTTTTAAGCAAGTCATTCTATATGATGTCAACAATGACCAGATCCTCTACACAGGCTACGTGTACAACAGCACTTACGGTTACAACTATGAACAGCACGACTATCAGATAATAGTCCCTGATGATGGCACGGTAGAAGATGCACCCGACTACCTCATCTACATTAAGATTTAGAAATATACGTTCCGTCCTTCTTTACAAAATCAACAAATCGCCGATACGTAGCATTGGAGCAGATAGTCTTCTCATCACCGATCACCACCAGCTCACAAATAGCTCGCGTAAGTGCCACATTAAGTCTTCGAAGGTCCTTAAGAAAACCTATCTCTCCACGGCCATTGCAACGAACCAGAGATATGATAATCACCTTCTTCTCCCGCCCCTGAAATCCGTCAATACTATGCACCTCAACAAAAGGCATGCGCTCCTGCAGTTTTCGCACCTGCTCATTGTAAGGACTGATAACACCAATATCTTCTGCCTTAACCCCATGCTTAGCATACTTTTCAACAAGGTCCATAATCCGATCAACTTCAGGTACGTTATAGTAGCTTGTCGCACCTTTAAACTTCTTCTCAACACCCTTAACATCAATAAATACTACATTCTTTTCAAAAACTGGATCCTTTATAACATGACTCACATTCTTACTGTACGTTTTGAGCTTACCCTCATAGAATTCATCGCTAGGAAACTGATTGATGAGCGGATGCATACGGTATTGTGTATCAAGAAGTGTGTATCTGCAATGCCCGAACATCCGTTCGAAGAGTGAAACGCTCAGTTCCTGTGCGTTCCTGCTAAGGATAGTAGGTGGCAATTGCTTATGATCACCCACCAGGATAACCTTCTTCGCTTTAGAGATTGGTATTAGGCAGCTGGGTTCAGTGCTTTGCCCAGCTTCATCGATAAGGACTGCATCAAAAGTGATGCCATCAAGATGATGACTCCCGGCAGTCGTGTTCGTCGTACAGATAACCGAAGCGCTATCAATACACCCTTTCATAACCTTTCTGCGAACGCCATCTAGTTTCTTATGAATGAATTTAATCTTCTCTTGAAACTTAATCCACTTAGCCATGGATTTCAGCGTATCGACCGACATACCAAAGCCGGACTGCTCACGCTCTGCCATCTTTACGATCTGGAAATGTGACACACCTGCACTATTCTTCTTCGTAGGCATGGTATGCTTGCGCTGCTCTTCTCTGTACTTCTTGACCAAAGCTTCACCCTCAGAGATAACTCGATAACCCGCACTTTGTTTGACCATATTTTGAAGGGTATGCTCCTCAATCTCTTCGCTGATTTTTGGACTCTCACCAATCCGTATCACAGATGTATGTTGCACCAGACCAAGCATGATATTGTCCGTAGCTACATTCGAATCAGCGCTGACAAGAACCGACTTACCTTGCTTAATCAGCTGCCTGACGATCTCGATGCTAGTCTTCGTCTTTCCTGTTCCGGGAGGACCTTGGATAAGATAGAAATCATCTTCCTGCAAGGCATACGAGACAGCCAGTTTTTGTGACTCGTTTAAGAGTTCATCAAAGTACTCTACATCACCACCCTTGCCAAGCCGGGGACGCATCTCATGAAGCAGAACCTCACGGATAGTTCGTTTATCAAGCGCCCATTCCTTAAAATTATCAAGAATCTGTAGCTGCGCCTGATACGTCGTATCATTCACATAGACATCGATACGCAGACGGTCCCGTTGCAGCATATTTGACTGCGTCTGCACGTACACATCCAGGTGCATTCCGCTTTTTTGCATAACCACACCTTTAAGGTGATGCTCAAGCGGTCTTCCAGAACTGATAAGCACGTTTGTACCTATCGCAAATTCATTGTGAGGAAGCTTTTCGCCATTCATCTTCACAAAGCGGAACACCGACTCCCCTTCCCGTTTAAAAGATTGCTTCACCATATCTAGCAAAGCCCGCCCCTTTTTCTCACGGGCAAACGGCTTAAGAGACTTAATCTCCTCAGTATGAAACTCAATCTCTGCGTTACGTTCACGCGTAATCAGCGTCTTAAACTTCGACACATACTCATACTTGTCCATTGTATATGCGGTCCGCTATGCCATATAAAAATGATTCGGCATCAAGACTTATAAAGAATGATAAATAAGCATGTCTCATGGAGATTATACCAATCAAAACCAGTATATTCCATCCTCCAAAAGACGACCTGTTCAGTGTGCTCGATAGATTCCTCACGGATATCACGGAAAAAGACATCATCCTCATCTCCTCCAAGGTAGTTGCCATACACCAGGGAAGATGCATACCTAAATCAAAGATAAGCAGCAAAGATGAACTCATCCAAAAAGAAGCAGACTTGTTCATTCCTAGAGAAGAATGCCCCGGAGAATACGTTGTATTGACCGTAAAAGAGAACACGCTCATCCCATCCGCAGGCATCGATGAAAGCAATGCGGACAATCATTACATCCTCTGGCCAGAACAACCCAGCGAAGCTGCACATGAGATATGGACCTACCTTCGAAACAAGCACAAAGTCAGCGAGATAGCCGTCATACTTACAGACAGCGTCACACCACCTCTTAGAAGTGGTGTGGTCGGTATAAGCGTAGGCTTCTTTGGCATGTATCCGCAAAAAGACTATAGACAGACAACAGACCTTTTCGAAAGGAAGATGCAAATGTCCCAAAGCAATCTCGTCGATGGACTTGCGGCAGCAGCTGTTCTAGTCATGGGCGAAGGCGACGAATGTACCCCGATCGCTTTAATCCGCAATGCAGAGATGATCAAGTTCACCGACCAGGCGACACAGGATCTGCTACCTATCGCTGTGGAACAGGATATCTACTATCCTCTTCTTAGAAGGTTTCTCAAATAAGCATACACCATATTTTATAAACCTTGATTGATATTAGAGCTTCTGATGAAGGATAAGATAAGTATCACGGTTGAGCAAAGTATCCTTGCCGATATCGATGCGCTTGCGAAAGCTAAAAAGATAAACAGGAGCAAAATCATTGAAAGCATCCTTGAAAAAGAGATGCATAAGACTCCTGCGCTGATACTTACCGTTGGCCAGGATACCATCGATGGAAAAGAATTATGCCTTCATACATACAAAGGTGCTCCATTGATTGATGCTCAGATAGCTTATCTTCATGACAATGGGATACATGACATCCATGTGCATACTGATTCCAGTAATATCATGAACTATATCTCCAAACATCATCCAGATGTAAATTTAATCTACACCGCTAGTAAGACAGGCAATGGCGGTGCTCTAAAGGATTGTGCCAGAAAACTACAGCGACCATTCATATTCATGTATGGGAATATCCTGCCAAGCACCAGGCTTGCATCTCTTGAAACATTTATGCGCAAAGATGCCTCCGACCTGGTCATGGTGCTTCGCAGCATGAAAAATCCCTCTAAATATGGTTCAGCAGTCATGCAGGGCACCCAAATCCTGAAGTTCAAAGAGAAGGACAAAGACGCTTCAACCCACCTTATCTTCACAGGGCTTGGGATGATCGAACCAGAGTGTGTAAAAAACCTGGATGACTCTGGAAAACTTGAGCTTCAACTTGATGACATTAAAAGGAAGCATGGATTTATCGATGAGAGCAACTGGAGATCATTCAAGACCGCCAAGGATTTCTTGGACTAGTGCTGGATCTCCGAAGAAAAGTGCAGTCTTATCTTTGTATCCGCCTTCCTTGTCAAGAATCCGCTGCACTCCATCTGTCGCTCTTCCTCCCGCTTTCTCGATGATGAATGCGACAGTCTTGGCTTCCGTGTAGAGACGTATCTTTCCGTCCGGATACAACCTTGTCTTGGGATACGCATATACCCCACCTTTCTTGAGAATATTGTGCAGATTGCAGATCAAAGGATGAGAATACGTAAAATAGTAACCGTCAGCAAGCATCTGCGTCACATATTCAAGAAGCTTTGGAGGATATCCGTTATAAAGGCCGCCAAGCACTAATTGCTTTGCAGCTGGAACTTGGATACCCTCCTCTGACTTTAGAAAGCTCTGCCCAGACAGGAGGTATTCGTCAACTTGGCTTTCAGCAGCGACAAGGACAACACGGGGGCCATAGTGTAAATAAGCTGCAGCTATGACATGACGATCCTTATATAGGGCAAACAGACTGCCGAAAGCCCCGTTGACTAGAGAATGTTTCGAACCATCGACCGGGTCGACATGGATACTTAGATCAGGATCGCCTTCCATCAGGACAGGTTCTTCCCGTTCTTCACTTAGCAATGTTCGTGCTATCCTTGCCTTTCTGAATCTCTCCACTATCAAGTCATCGATAAGCACATCAAACCTCGTCTGCACATCACCATGAATATTCTTGCGACTAAGCGTAACATCCTGCTGCTCCTGGATGATTGACCAGGAGGCGATTCCGATCTCCTTGATGACTTCAAAGAATGTATGCATCGTAGACCATCTGCTCCGTAAATCTTTCAACACTAATGGGACGCGAAACAGCTCTAAGCTCATATTGAAGCAATCGCTGCATAAATATGACGATAGGCCGTGAAGGTCCGTACTCCCCGCGCTTGACCGCGGGACTGAATTCTACGAGGGTTCGTACCATCATATTGAAATACAGCTCTGATGAAGGTTCTCCTATGACAGGTGCAAGGTCTCGCATCTCAGGCAATCTGCCTTTTGAATCCAACAGTATAGCTGCGTTAACAAAAAGTGTGGCTCTATCATAATCTGAAGCGCCTTGTGAATAGTGCTCCCAATCAACTAGACCTACCCCTCCGCCATCGATAGGCATGATATTTGCCAACTTAAAATCATCGTGGACATTTGAGACAGGCATGCGTGGCACTTGCATATAACCAAGATAGCGCAGCACATCATCCGGAATGTAATCTGCGTAGACGTCTGAATATGTTTCAAGTTTCTCCACAAGGCTTTCCGGAACTGCATATTTGGAATTTGTACGGTGATGTACTGTCTCCAGATAAGTCTTAGCTTCCATTATTGGACCAACAAGATGCTGCATAGAATTATCTTCAAGCAATTCAGTGATATCATGAGCACCATTCAGATACGAGATGGTTAATGAAGGTCCATCATCTTTGTCATCAAGAACCTCAGGTAACACGCAGCTGTGCGGGTATTTATGAAGTTCCAGTAATGCATCCCGCTCCGTATGCATACGCCGTAATCGTTGCACATCATCTCCTTGGATATAATGTTTCGTCACTGTTCCGTTCTGTCTGTCAATATCCACATCATTGTAAGTTTTACGATGCATAGTCTACACCATCACACGCGATACATAAAGGTAGGATAGAGTAGGATATTTATAAATATTACGAAAAATAAACTAGGAAATGCAAAGGGCTATTAATCGAATCTGATACAGACCCCTTATGCAGATTGAAGACAGGTTATGGCAGATAATGTACAAGAATCACCATCTCAAAAAGTACAAAGACGATACAAATGTCCACAAGAACTGCATACGCGTCATCAGAAGCCTGGTGCACTATGGACTTTGCGTGATTGATGAACAGGGCCGAATCCTTGGCAAGGAACTCTCAAGACTAAGTAATCTTTCCAACTTTGACTTACTGCATATGATTGAGAGCATCATAGCAGCTAACTTCAATACCATGCTTGATGAGCATATGGTAAAAGAGATAAGATCGATTGACTATATAGGTCAATGCTGGTACTTCCCAAAAGAGCTCTCAGTGATGCTGCTGGAGTTATATGGTGAACGTCATAACTTTAGGAAAATAAAGAAGATGCTTGAAAACTGGGTGAGTGAAGGCAAATGCATCAAACTTACCGATAAAAAAAGGCGGACAGCCTACAGGATCCTGTTCACTCTTCAAACAACAAATGCAACGAACAATTAGATCAGTGCCATATCAAGACCAACAGACGTAGCCAAATGTTCAGCTATATGACACCACCTCCACAATCTATTTAAACCCTATTCGTGAAGGTAGAACCATGCTGAATATTAGGCACTTGGAAGAACACTTCTCACATGAGATCCGTAAAGTCTTTAAGAACAAATTTCTCACAGTCGTTCTGATCCTGGTAGCATATTTCGCTTTCGCATCATGGCATTTTGGCCTAAAAGACGGATTTGTGATCATGCTGCTCACCTGGTCTTTCTTCGTATTAGCCACACCTATACCGGATGGAGGGATTGTCCTTGACCTACCGTTAAGGTATTTTTTGGGTTTCAAAATGATACACTCAGAGATTTTTGTGTGGGCATTTGCCATACTTCTCAATATCACAAATTTGCTCTTCAATCCGGAAGCATATGAGAAGACATTTTTACTGACCATATTTAAGGACATCCTTATTACTCCGATACCTTACTATCTTATTATAGTCCTCTCCGGAGTAGGCACATTCTTCACACTTTACATAGGTGATGAAGTTTACGACTTGCTCAACTTCAAATCAAGCGTCCGGCACAACAGCCATAAAAGAAAGCGCGATATCATCATCCTTATCTCAACAATAGTCTTTGTTCTAATCCTGTATGAACTGCTGCTCACGCACCTTGGCGTAAAATTCATATAAGACTGAAAAACATCAGTGCTTGGCAGTCACTATCTTCTTGTTTCCGTCACAATAGACGACCATCTGGTTATCGGGCAAAGTGATGACCTCCTCTCCCCGGAGCAGTCCAAGTATTGCCACATTCGTCTCATTCACCTCAAAATGAGGCAAAACGTAGAAATTGATCAGGTGTAATCCTTGATGATTAGGCAATTCAGCTGCTGAAGGGTCATCCAGCTTCTTCACGAAATCGATGTCAGGACAGGCGATAACTGAGCCAGCGCTTGAACCAATATACAGCTTGTCCTCATAAATCATCTGCTGCAAAGCCCGACCAAATCCACTCTTAAGCACCTGCTGCATAAGGTAGAACGTATTGCCGCCAGCCACAAAGATAACTTCATACTCCTTAAGTTTCTCCCTGATGCCACCAGAATGATACTCCTTAAGGTCAAGGTCCTCAACCTCAAGGCCTTTCTCAACAAGTGCTGCTCTATCAGCGGCGACAAATGAAGGGTTTTCATATAAGTCACCAGCATTAGGTATGAACGCAACTTTTCTGTGCTTCGAAAAATCGATCTCATCAAGCATATTCGCCGCAACCGAGGTTAAGTAGAGTTTCATGTGCAACACGGAAAATGGTAGAGTATAAAAAACATAATGGGAAGAAATGTCCCATCTTAAGGTGAATATATATCAAAAACCAAAGGATTAAAGAATGATTCGGCCTCCATGATAATTACGTAGGCTTAAAATAGCAAAAACGAGGTCAATACTATGGTAGAAGCATATTGTGTGAAATGTAAGAAAAAAAATCAGAAGATGGTAGATCCTGTGATCAATCAGACCGCAAAAGGAGGCTACATGGCCAAGGGTAAATGCCCTGATTGTCCAACTACCATGTGCGCCATGATGTCAAAAGAGAACGCAGATAAAGCGATCGCAGCTGGCGCAAAAAAAAATTTCTAATTTTTTATCCATTTGTTTTGTATGGTATATTTCGGATTTCTTTTTACCTGAATCAGAAAGCAGAACTAACGGCTCACGGAAACGAGAGTGAAGCTGGTGCGACAATCTGTTGCAGATTACAGGAATAGAGTTTATTAAGTAGAAACATAGAGAATGCTGAGATGAGTGATTTCGATACATTGGCAGAACACTTCATGGAACGCAGGAAGGACAAAACTCGTTTCGATTATAACAGAGACATCGAAGTTCCTAACCTCATAAAAGCCATAGGTAACGTAAAAGACTTGACCCTTCTTGACCTTGGTTGTGGATTTGGAGACCAAGCAAAAAAACTCTCAAAAAAAGGGTTCAAAAAACTCATTGGAATCGACATAAGTGAACAGATGGTCAAACTTGCACAACAGCAAAAGATAGCAAACTCAGTGTTCAATGTCGCCGATATGAGTAAACCATTGCCATACAAAGATTCCACTTTTGATCTTGTTTATTCTAGCTTAGCAATTCACTATGTAAAAAACCTAAACAGACTCTTCAGAGAAACTGAACGTGTTCTAAAAAAAGGAGGCACATTCTGCTTTTCAACAGGGCACCCCATTTTTAACTTAATGTGCCAAAATGATGAACACAGAATAGGCATAACAAAAGGAAAAAATGGAGAAAGAAGGATCTGGGGAGACTATTTTGGCACAAAACCAATATTCAACAACCTTGGAAGTCTCGGGAAAATAAAATTGTACAACTATCCGTTTGAAGCCTTCATTAATGGTGGAATCAAGAATGGTTTTGAACTCCTTAATTATATTGATTGCAAACCAAGACCTTCATCAAAAAAGATTGATCCTGAAAGGTTCCATTTGTGTGCAACATTGCCAACCTTCATTATTCTTAAGTTCAAAAAGAAGAGTTGACAGGGATTCCTTAGAACCAAGAGCACAACGCAAAGAAGGGAATATGCGAGGGTAGGGTACGACATGGAAAAATCCATGTCTATGTTGTCCGCATCAGCTCACAACACTTTGAACCCTAGGGTTCGACTGAAGGATAATGAGAAATAATGCGAGGGAAGGGATTCGAACCCTCGAACCCACTAAGGGACAGGATAACTTAGACCCAAGCACGCGCTTGGTTGTCTCCATCATAGGTCGCTTAAGTCCTGCGCATTTGACCAGGCTCTGCCACCCTCGCATGGAAAGACTGCAACAAGAGTATGTTTTTAAAGGTTTCTTGAGTAGAAAGATTCTTAAAAAGGAATCTGTCAAATCCTCTAGAAAAAATGATCAAATGCACAGATTGCGGCAAATGCTGCCATTACATCACCGTGCCTCTGGACACACCAGAGGATAACGAAGACTACGATTCTTTTGTATGGTACCTTCTTCATGAGAATATTCAGATATACATAGATGCTGAGGACGAAGACTGGTACATGGAAGTCATGACACCATGCAAAAAACTGGTTGGAAAGATGTGCTCTATCTACGAGCACCGCCCCAATATATGCCGCGACTACGATGAAGAAGGTTGTGAAGTAAATGGGGAAGGGTCGCCGTATAAACTGCTTTTTAAGAACGCCGAGGATTTCATTGCCTACCTAAGGATGAAAGGTATTACTTACGCCCCGAACAAAGCTCCCCAAACTCCAGAGTAAGTTCCTCAAGTTCTGAGCCATACAGCGTCGCGCCTTTGCCTATAAGTGACCTGAGTTCTGCACACCTCTTTGGAACCCCCATAGTGACAGCGTCAGCCACCTCAACATCAGAAAAACCATAATCCTTGGCAAGTTTCCTTGCAAAAGATTCCATATAAATACGACCCTGTGCGATATCATCCAGATACGCAGTATAATTTCTCAAAGCCCCTTGTAAGACAGCTCTTTCCAGTATGGAGATGGAAAACCCATGCTCTTCGGCAAGACGGGCTGCCGGCTCAAAGAAGACAAGTACACCGTCGTTGATAGACTTGATATACCGCTCATATCTGAGCTTTGGGCCGCTAAGCCTAGCGCGCTCTACAAGACCACAATCGTATCCACAGCGTTTCGCATATGCAGTGGCCCGCTCTTCATAACCTGGTACATCGGCTTGTACAGCACTTAGCATATTTTCGTACACATGCTCATCACAGCCAAGTGCTGCACCCGATAGTAGCACAAGCGAAAGCAATCCTTTCATAGTAGAATAAGAATGAGACAAAAATTAAAAACTTATTTGAGATCCTTATCTTCGACCTTTTCACTACCACGCTCAACAGCCTTCCTGCAAGCGTCATCGCAGCGCATCATGAACTCCCGGGGAGTCTTTGATGCCTTGAGGATCTTCTTGATTACATCATCGCCCATGAGGTTAACACCCTCGAGTCTGGATTTAACCAGTTCGACAGCATTTTTCTCATCGATCATCTCAAGCTTGTAGACCTGATCGCCGACGATGTCATTGATCTCAGCAGGGAACTTAAAATCGTCCTCGCTAGTCACCAGTATGACCATCCTGAAATAGCCATCCTCAAAAAAGTCGACAACATTCTCAAAATCCTTGTGCATCATGTTGTGCGCTTCATCTAGGATAAGGATCATATCCTTCGTCTTCATCCGAAACATGGAAGAGAGGAAATTGCCACCTCTGACAAGGATATCCTCAAAATCTATCTTCTTCTCACTGGTGTAACAATTATAGTAAGCGACTTTTCGCTCACCTTTGAAAAGATCGATAACTCCCTTCATCACCGTAGTCTTTCCGGTACCATATGCGCCACGCACTACTATCATAGCGCCTTCTTCATAACAGTCCTCAATCTTATCAATGATATCCTTCTGTCCGAAAAAATCTTCAAGCTCTTCTTGGGGTTTTATCGTGAAAGGATTTGAGACAAAATCGTATTCTTCATACCAAGCCATTTTACTTCCTCTTCTTCTCCTCTTCGTCGTCGTCAGCCTCTTCGAAGATGACGCCGCAGCTTGGGCATTCATCATCATCTTCATCGATAAGAGCGCCGCATTCAGGGCAGTAGAGATCATCAGGAGATCTGTAGTGCTCACCGACCTTGACAAGTTTCTCTCCGGTCTCTTCGTCGACGAATGCGTCTTCCGAGACTTCATCCTTTAAGAGTTCGTCATACTCGCTGTCCTCATTGACAACCTTGGTCATAGTCTTAAGATCGATATCGTCTTTCTCTTCATCGACCATATAGTCGAAGACCTTATTGCAGTTGACAAGGAACCGCTTCATATCATTGTCAGACATGATGTGAAGCTTCTCAAGCATATCCTTTGAGATGATATCCTGATTAAGCCGGTCAAGAACCATATCGACAGCAGCATCTCTGCTTAGTGTCTTGGTCTTGATAGTCCTGCTACCGATCCTGTCGCGCATGCTCTTTGGCATGGCAAGCTTCTTCCCATCGGCAGCCGTAAAGACAACTGAATGCAGATAATCTTGATCAAAATAGTACTGGAGCATCTCATACGTCTTTAGAGGCAGATCGACAGAATTGTCCAGGAGCAGTATCATTCCCTTCGGACGTTTCTTAAACATCCTTCGGAAGAATCCCTGAGCATCAGTCAACAGTTCGTCGATCTGATATTTCCTGTTCAGATTGTTACCGTCGATGTAGACGATGCGCCCCTTACCACCGAACTTCTCGATGACCTGACCAAGAAGCAGGGTCTTGCCCGAACTCTTTGGACCTTCGATAAGGATGACGTTTCCAGATTCAACATAGTAGAGCAGGTCCTCGATCTCCTGATCGAAACCTACCGGATCCTCGGAGGCCTCTAGCGGGTTGATTTCCAAAGGATTATCTTTAAAACCGTATTCTGTATACCATTCCACTTTCATACACACTCTCGCTTATAGAATCAATAAGTATGATGCTACTCTATAGAGATATCAACTTTATAACCTTTTCTATTGTTCAGTAAATACAAACATTGGCTACTCATCAATGATAACCTTTTGTATCGCACTTACCAGTACGTTTCAAGCCCATCATATTTAAATCTAGAGTTTTTAGCGCCCCTACCAGCAAATTTTAGAATTTTATCCTTACTTCTCGAAAAACATAAAAAGCTCAAACACCAGAAAAGAAGTCATGATAGAGACACCACTTATCGCTATAAACTTCAAGACTTATGAATCATCCATCGGAGAGAGAGCTCTTCAACTGGCCAAGGCTTGCGAAGAAGCCGCGCAAGAGACCGGACGTGCAGTAGCGCTCTGCGTACCCGCTCCCGACATTTATCGCATCGATACCAATACATCGATTCCGGTGCTTGCTGAACATATCGATGCGGAAACACAAGGCGCACATACGGGTAGCATCCTCCCCGAAGATGTCAAAGAGAATGGTGCCATCGGAACACTGCTTAATCATAGTGAGCACCGCCTACGCCTTGATGTTCTTCAGCGTTCTATAGAAAGATGCAAAGAGGTTGGACTTATCACCATCGTCTGCTCCAACGATGAAAAACAGGCTAAGGCAGTCGCGGTGTTTGAACCTGACTTCATCGCTGTTGAGCCTCCGGAACTTATAGGAGGAGACATCTCCGTCTCGACAGCAAGGCCAGAACTCATCTCACAGACCGTGCAGAGCATAAAGTCCATCTGCCCAAGTATCAAAGTGCTGGTAGGTGCAGGTGTAAAGACGGGAGACGATGTCCGTATCGCGGTGCATCTCGGCGCTGACGGTGTACTCCTGGCTTCAGGCATCACAAAAGCAGACAATCCTAAGCAGGCCCTCCTGGACCTCATCAGCGGTCTTAATTGACCGCGACAACTATTTTCTTTTCTGCATAGCTCTCCATATTGTCGGTGGTATCACCAGGAAGCGCTGAGAAATCAGCAATATTATCCGGACAAGTATTTGCAGGATCTATGCATTTCCAGATTACCAGCCGCCCATTATAGGAGTCTCCGCCTTGCGAGGCTAGTAGATACGTGATGAATGCTCTGCTGCTCAGCGGATCCAGATCCACATGACTCCACGTCGAGAACCAATTCCACGAGCTATCTGTATCGACAATAGATGCTGCACATCCGCTAGGGTTCTGGATAGAATTCACGCAGCGAAATTCGATATAGTACCTTCGCACCACATTATCAGTATTCTGGATCCCAAAATACAACTCCATAGGATCACCCGCACTGACCCGCATCTCGACCTGGGATACAGTAAGCAATTCACCGGACCTAGTCAAATATTCAGTAATCTGCGTATTGATCTCTTCGGAGGCATAAGCGAATTCTTGCTTAGCCACATCAAATTGTTTAGGTACGATTACAATGGCAAAACTAACCACTGCAATTCCAAGCACTAAAAGTACGATGGCGTTAAGTGAGAGCTGAAATCCACCTCTGCGTTGCATACATACTTTATAAGTGGTTTCGTTTATTAATCATTCGATTAGAACATAGAAATGAACAACACAAAACTACTCTACAACAACATAAATTTTGTGAAGATTGCCGTCATATAGCTTATCACCTGTATTCACATGGTCATCATTGTCATCGACCGTAACCTTCACATCAAAGATATAGATACCTTTCTGCGTAGGTACCCCGGGTGCCATCTCAGAGCCAATCTCAAACAGAATAGGTATGGACACATATTCATTGTTCTTAATTGTATATTCCTTAACAGAGGAGAAATACCAGTCAGACTCAATATGCGCATTATCAGCACCGACTATTTCAGTATCGTCCGGAGCGTAAGCTGTCTTGAACGTAATCTCCACATGGAACGTCTTCTGAGCTCTAAGCACATTGTAGATGCCAAGTCCGTAGATAAGCTGGTCACCAGGACTACCGGATTTCTTAAGGATGGGAATTCCTACTCTTGAACCATCGTTAAGCAACACTTCAATCTGCTTGATGGTCTTATCATCAAGCTCTTTTTGCTTAGTAGTGGTAGAGTCAAATACCTTCTTTGTCAGAATTAATGCTGAACTAAAAATGACGATAGAGAGAATGAGAATAACAAGAAAATTAACTGAAAGTTCGATAGCCTTTTTGTTCATGCGACATGACCTACTTGACCATCTCGTATTCCTTGACCATGATGATCACAAACAGGACCAGCACGATAACTCCAGTGACAAGGAAATAGATGCCATTAGCGATGTCTGACTCAGTGAACATCTTGAAGAGGCCATAACCCATGATGACAGTTCCTAGCCATAGGAACTTGTCCATGACCATCTTCATGATCTCGAATTCTTCTGATTGCGTGAGTCGTTTTTTCATCATTTCACCCCTTAGATTACCCTGATAGTGAAGACCTTGGTGTCATGCACAATACTATCGGTTCCAAGCTGAGCAATAGCATCAGTAAGGTCCGCAGGACATCCGCCTGCTGTAGTGCATCTGTAGACCGTAAGTTTACCGTTATAGGTCTCGGTTGCGGACTGAGCAAGTAGATTGGCGAATATTGCCTTGCTGGATGCTGCGTCGATATCAGTCACCGTGAAAGTCTTGAACCAGTCCCACTGATTATCGCCATCTGCATCCCAGTTGTCGCATCCTGTAGGGTTGCTTGCAGTGGAGATGCACTGGAATTGTATATAATACTTCCATTGGTTTGCGGTATCGGTATTCCTGATGCCGAAGAAAAACTCTTCAGGATCACCGGACTTCACTTCGAACTCCTGCTTCTTAAGAGTGAGAAGCTTTCCTGAACTCTCAAGCTCATCAGTGATCTGTTTCGCAAGTTCCTGATCAGCAACTCCAAAATTTTGTGTGGCCGTATCGAATTGGGACTTGATGAATCCAAGCCCAAGCCCAAGTATAGTAATTGCAAGGATCAACACGACAATCGCGTTGATGGATAATTGTAAGGATCCTTTCTTCATTTGAACACCTCTATTTCACCGATACATAGAATGCCTGCTGAGCATGGAAGGTCAGTGGATTTCCGTCGATATCCGCATATGCAGATACGGTATTGATCTCTGCGCTTGGGTCACTACCGCCAGGGTAAATACTCGAAGCTTCGGAACCCTGGAAATCGAATCCTGAAGTAAATCCACCTGATGCACATTCACCCGGAGCGCTCTCAGGAGCTTTCCATATGATAAGTCGTCCATCGTACGTATCAGTAGCACCAGAAGCCTGAAGAGTAGCGTATAGAGGCATACTGGTCTGTGCAGGGATATGGATGAACGGTACAGTCTTGAACCAGAACCAGTAATCAGCGTTGGTGATGTCTTGTCCAAGGCAATCTCCAGGTACGCCTACACTGAGCGCCTGATTGCAGTAGAATTGCACATAGAAACACTGACCAACACTCTCAGTGTTCCTAAGACCATAGTAGAAATTGACCGGCTTGCCACTCTCAACTTCGAACTTTGTCTGCTTCAGTGTCATAAGCGAACCCGACTGCTCAAGCTGCTCTATCATATCTGTCTTGAGTTCCTGGTTCATATTCTCGAAATTTTCTGTAGTGCTGCCAAACAATGTCTTCACAAATCCTAGTCCCAGTCCAAGCAGAGTGATAGCGAGAATCAAGACGACAATTGCGTTTATAGATAACTGTAAAGAAGCTTTTTTGCTCATAAGTACACCTCTTTTATGATAAATGACCATATATATCTGATACTCTGAGATTTATCTTTTATAAAGTTTTCCAAAAAAAGGGGCTTGAAAAACAAAGAACAAAGGATAATTCATTGCCTGACAATAAAGCCATGATTGTCAGTGTACGGAACAGCGATACCGCCCCTTCCCCCGTAAGGGATACGATAAGCGAATTCAGGAACCTTCTCAAATGTCCTAACACCGAAGAAATCCCCTACTGTATTTGCGACCTCTTCAAGCACCTCACCAAGATCCCAGTCATGCCTGGATTCGATCCTTCCCTGAGTATCCGGAAGAGAGAGCATAGAACTGATAGTACGAGTATCATCCGTGCTATAAGCGCCCAAAATCTCCTCATCCTTCACAAATAGAGGAGTATCGAAGGGCACATACTTGATTCCATATTGCCGTTCCATAAGAGCATCATGTTGTTTGATGACATTACCAAGCACCTGGAAATGAGGCGTGAACGCATTCAAGGCTGCATAATACGTTCTCATACTCGTATGTCCGAAACGCCTAGAAAAAGCCTGTGTATCCTGCAGTCGAGCTCCGTGATCCAAATCATCAAGAGTCATGGCAGGGTCAAGGTATGCCAAAGTATCCCATGGATTCTTCATATAGAACATATCATCCATTTCGCGGAACGTGTTTCTCACTATCATCACCTGGTTCCACCCGGGCTATCTAGTTATATAATGAATACTAGTATATAAATTTTGTGCACTAAAGCCGTTCTGGATGCTGACTTCAGACTATTTGGACTCCTTGCAAAGTCCCAAATACCCCTTTGCACAAAGTATAAAAATCGGTTGTCCGAGGTTTTGCTCACTATGGAATTCGACACATCTATCTTCAAAGCATATGACATTCGCGGCAGATTTCCCGAGCAGCTAAACAAAGACCTCGTCTACAACATAGGCAAGGCCTATGTCAAACTCATAAGAGAAGAAAATTCGGACAAGGAACATCTGACCATCGCTGTCGGCCAGGACATGCGCCTCAGTTCACCCGAACTTGCGCGAAGCCTCATAGATGGCATCACTTCAACCGGAGCGAACGTCGTCGACCTAGGGTTGGTATCGACCCCCACATTCTACTTTGCAGTTTCCAAGTACGGGTATGATGGAGGCATTCAAGTAAGCGCTTCCCACAATCCAAAAGAATACAACGGACTAAAGGTTGTCCGCGCCAAAGCCTACCCGATGGGTCTTGACACAGGACTTGCCAGGATAAGAGACATAGTCGTAACGGACGACTATGAGGAAAGCAAAGGACAGGGCAAAGTATCCATCCAGGAAGAAAGCCTCAATGATGTGACCGACTATAGTCTTGAGTATTATGATTTCTCAGTCATAGAAGGTCTCAAAGTAGTATGCGATGCAGCGAATGCTATGGGATCTCCCGATTTGCAAGCGCTTTTCGGGAAACTCAGGTGTGAGCTCATTGAGATGAACTTCGATCTTGACGGAACATTCCCGGCACACCAGGCAGACCCATATCAGGAACAGAATATCGTTGATCTAAAAGCGAAAGTACGGGAAGTGCATGCAGATCTTGGCATCGCCACAGATGGAGATGGTGATAGGATATTCTTCATAGACAATGAAGGTGAACTCATCGACCCTGCGATCATCAGAGGAATGGTAGCGCAGGAAGTGCTTAAGCACAACCCGGGCACGACTATCTGCTATGATATACGACCAGGCATGATCACCCGCGACATGATAGAAGAAGCAGGCGGTAAGCCCGAGGTCACCAAAGTGGGCCACAGCCTTATCAAAAAGCACGGAATTGATGTAGGCGCTCCTTTTGCAGGTGAATCATCAGGACATTTCTTCGTCAAGACAAAATATGGTTTCTTTGAGATGCCGCAGATAGTCGCGCTCATCATCATGAAAGAGCTGTGTGAATCTGGCAAGTCCAGTGCCGAACTGGTACGACCCCTTAGAAGATATGCGCACTCTGGCGAGATAAACTCTGAAGTAGAGGACAAGGAAGGCATGATGAAAAAGCTCGAAGAGATCTATGGAGGAAGCGCCAAATCGGTCTCATGGCTTGATGGCGTCACCATTGAGTTCGAAGATTTCTGGTTCAACGTCAGACCATCCAACACAGAACCGCTGCTGCGGCTCAATCTTGAAGCGCGCACCCGGCAAGTCATGGAGCAGAAACGTGACGAGATCCTTGCCATCATAAGAGGATGAACCTCAGACACCCATGCAGATGTGAACAAATGATTCTTTTTTACTTATTGGCTTCAAGATCAAAAAGATAGAAACCTTTATATAATACGCATCCCGGAAAGTGTATATAAAAAAAGAGGTTATACTCATGAGAGATAAACATCATTATACGGGTTCTGCTGTTGTTCTGCTACTGAGCTTCATCATCGCATACGCAGTTTATGCAATGATGGAAGGTCTTGTTGGCGGTCCTCAAGAAGCGGAGATACGAGGTGTGATTGCCTTCTCTATAGGTATTTTCATCAACACATCCTTCCTCGTCTACAACTACCCAAGACTGACACATCCGGACACAAGACTCAATGCGAGCACGCAGATTATGTTTGGATTCATCCTGATCGTGGCATCTCTGGTCATGCTGATCCTCATAGGATTCTTCAACATGGATTTCCTTCTGGTCATGATCTGGGGCTCAGGTCTGGTTCTTGCACTTATCTATGTCAGTATCGACAGATTCGACGTCTACATCGAAGACAGTCTTGGCGGTATTGAGTACGAGAAGGCAGAGAAGAAAATTCTTGCTGAAGAGAAAGCAACTAAGAAGAAACCTTCAGCAAAAAAGAAAAAATAATTCTTATTTTTTTAATACAAGTTTTTATAAATACAAATAGCATATACTGATTCTCGATGGAATATAAACGAAGACAGCATCATCCGGTCAAGAACGCGTTAGGCTTCATGATGCTTTACGCCATGCTCTTTGTGTTCATAATGCTCGACATTTTCGTAGAGATATACCACCAATTGGGTTTTCGGTTGTATGGCCTCCCCAGAGTTGAGAGACACAAGTACATCAAGATAGACAGGCACAAGCTAGGTTATCTTTCGCTTCTGCAGAAGACTAACTGCGCTTATTGCGGTTATGTCAATGGCCTGCTCCACTACGTCTCTGAGATCGCCGGCAGAACGGAGAAACACTGGTGCGCTATCAAGCACAAGAAAGAGAATGGCCACATCCCCCCTAAACATCACAAAGATTTTCTTGACTATGGGGATGAAGAAAGCTTCTCAGAACTCTATAAATAAAAAAACCGGCACCAAAGATGCCGGCCCACTGCTACGCCAGCGCCCGGACTTTCAGCCTATGTAGGTTTTTGAACCGGGAAGTCACAAGGACAGTGGTTGTTTCGTGACGAAACCATAGTTTTCATCTTTCGAGACCACCGCAATATTCTCCGAAGGTGAGCTATTGCTCATCTTCTCCAGATTATGCGACGCTGGCACGTATGCAGCTGTAACTATGGACCATTTATTAAACTTTTTAACTGCTGTTTGATTCTCCATGCTTCATGCCTACAATAGACATTGTCGTCAAGCAACCAAAAGAACGAATCATGGTACCCTTAGGAAGCGATTTGGTGGACATCGCTGACCACTTCAAAGATAATTTTGAAGGAAGGTGGACCTGGATAAAGCCAGAGCTCATAAGATGGTCAAAGCCTACTGGTTATCTAACTAACCTTTTGCACAATGATTACAAAGCCACAGTGACAATCGATACCGAGGCAGCAAGTGAGCATCTAGCGAAGATGATGTACAACACACTCTTCATAAGAGAAGGGTCATTTCAGGCATTAATGAGCATACCTGGCAGCGACGACGGAAGTATCACCGCGTATACTGCATCCGTGATGATTTCATACGATAGATTCACCATCAAGATGGAACAGGAAGACCAAGCAAAGATTGAAGAACATCTAAAAAAAGTGCATAAAAAAAATTGGGCAATCAATCACGTCCTGTACTGAACATCGTCATCACGACCATGCTCAATACGAAGTTCATACAAATCACCGACCAGTTTCCTGTTGTAGTTCATATCATATTTCATGCCACTATAGAGAACTTTCTTTTATTAATCAGTTATCGAGATTAATTGCATAAAGTTTTTTAAGCACCATCAAGGCAAAAGTAGATAGTAGGTACACGTTCTCAAGGTTTATAAATTAAGAAACATCATTTCCACTGATATGGAGTATTACGCCATAGATTGTATTGGTCCTTTCTTCCTTGAACCGAAAGGCACCGTAAACTGGTCCAAGATTCCGTTCTTCGAACTAGAACGGGACATAGAAAGGAATATGAATAAGGTAGTCAGACAGTTCACCACTTATCTAAGTAGGATCAGGGATATCGGCTACAACACACTAACTCTTGATGATCTTGCGCACATGGTAACATTTCCTTTCTATGATGAACAGACCAAGTCAAAGATAGAGGTGTACAAAGAGTACTACTCACGACTCATAAGGATGGCTAAAGATGCCGGCATGTATGTCTTCATCAATAGCGATGTCATGTTCAATAATCCGAGTATCGAACAACATACCGGCGGAGAGTCAAAGGAGCTTCATAGTCTCCTCAAGATAGCAGTGAAAAAAGTCTGCAATGAATACCCGATAGACGGCATCAATCTTCGGATAGGAGAATCAGACGGAATCGATGTAAAAGGGGATTTCCACAGCACGCTTACCCTACGCACAGCCAAAGAAGCGAACGTCCTGCTTAAAGAATTGCTACTCGTCGTAGAAGAAGCCGAAAAGGAACTGATCTTCAGGACATGGACAGTCGGGGCCTACGAGATAGGTGACCTGATCTGGAATAAGAGAACATTCGATAAAGTGTTTCAAGGTATCAGAAGTGACCATCTTATCGTTTCGATGAAATATGGCGATACTGATTTTTTCTCAAACCTTGAACTCAACCCGCTCTTCTTCCACAATCCAGAGCTCCGGATGATGATCGAGTTGCAGACCAGAAGAGAACGTGACGGATTTGGAACTAATCCTTACTTTGTGGGATGGGATTACTTCAAATACAAAGAAAAATTGGAAAATATGCACAACCTGGTCGGCCTTTCCGTCTGGTGTCAGACAGGGGGTTGGTCAAAGTACAACGACATTACATTCCTCAAAAACAGTTCACCCTGGAATGAACTCAACACCATCGCAGCACTAAGAATATTCAAAGATCATGCGTTACCTGAACAGATAATCAGGCAAACCATGGGAAAAGATATGGTGGCTTTCCTGCGTGAATACAATAGCCTGTATCATCGTCTTATCTACAGCGGAGGAAAACCCTTCTACTTCAGAAGATCACGAGTCCCCCCGGTAGTTTGGATGTTCTGGGACAATGTGACCATTAGTCCGTTCATCAAAGCATACTACCAGGTTGCGTTCAAGAGCAGTCCACAGATAGATGAAGGTGAATTTTTGACTTTGCGCACACTTGGTGCACAAGCAGGCATAGAGCAGATCGATTTTCTTACAGAGACCCTAAAGCTATTCTATGAACTTCGAAAAGTACTGGCTCGACAGACTTCAGAAAAGTCGCTCATCGAGAATATTGCAACCTACCAGGAACGCTTTTCGGGATTCTACACATTCACGATTGACATGAATCAGAAATCCACCTGGTTAAAGAAAATGATCCTTATGTTAATACTGAGAAAACAATCTGCATATCGTTTAATCGACAAGCTCTTCTTTGTGACCCTTGCGACACCGTTGTTCAGACTTATGGCATGGAAATACCGTAGAGATCTGCCTGAATTTATCGACAACAAAGCTATGCACCTCAACCTTCTGCTAACATAAACATATAAATGCCGTGGCAACTCCAGAAAACTATGGACGACCCGCGAAGCATGTACATTCGACTCATCAAACAGCTTGAAGAAGTCTCGAATATCGAAGAGACACAAGTGGACAATCTTCTTTTGCATTACCATGAAAGGCATCTGTTTGAATCATCGACGCACAGGCTATGCAATGGGTATAGAGTCGACGCTATGCGGACCCTGTACGATCCCATGGATTGTCAGCACAAAGGGCTTGAACTCGTCGTCGGCAAAGTTGACCTGGATGTCCTAAGTCCTACTATGGTAGAGTGCACAAGGGGTGTTTTTGCGATGCGTCTTGAGCGCAATGGTGAAGGCAATGCGCACAGCCTCACCCAGGTCGCGACAACCCTGCTTATCCCGGATGGAACCATATCAGCGACCTACATGAGCGATCAGGAGTATGTATTCACCCATGCGTGGAAGCCAGGGGCACAGTTTCTGGCAGGTACGGACAGATACCCTGCGACAAAGAGTGAAGTAACGGATATGATTAGGGAAGTATTCGATGAATTTGGAATAAGGGGTAAGAAGTATGCCACCAAGGTGCTTCCTGAACTTGTCATGCTCATGAAGAATGCCGTACGATATCCGGAGATCGTTCTACCCGCACCAACTTCGCAGAATTAAGGTCTTGTCTAAGACCAGTATATTGAACAATGAATCCACTTCGTCCATGTACGCAAGAATCCTCAAAGTAAACAGCCGATTTGTTTATTAACCTGTGAAGTATTCTGCATATGTGATCCTCATGGAAAGAAGAAGGATGGAAAGAGATCAATATGCAACTGACAACAGAAGACAGGATTCAGGTTCTCAAAGGAGAAGCCAAGTCACAAGCATCCAAAAAGGACAGGAATTCGATGTCACCATAGAAGATATCGGAAAGAAAGGCGACGGTATCGTAAAAGTCGAAGGATACACTGTGTTCGTACAGAATACAGAAGTAGGAGAAAAAGTACGGATAAAGATCAAGAGAGTCATGGAGACTATCGCCTTCGCTGACCGACTTGGTGATGACTGACTACTTTTTTTAATAAATTTTATATAGGTGTTCTCCCCAATAATCACATAATGAAAGGCCAGAACACCGGACAGCAGATGTTTGGATTTAGCTTTGGCTTTTTTTACTGGTACTAGAGCGACAAGCCTGGGACCAGACGTTTTCTTTTGATGTATAAACTGCCGACGGTCCTAGCAGGAGGAAGAATGGTAGTAAGAAACATAGTGAACATACAGAACATCGAGATAGGTAACGCTAAAGTGCTTATCGCAGGACCATGCGCTGTCGATGATCGTTACACAGAGATAGTAGGAGAAGCGATGCGGTACGGTACGCACATCGCAAGAGGCGGTGCATTCAAACCAAGAAGCAGCCCAGGCACATTCCAGGGCGACGAACTAATGGGACTCGAACGTATGGCCGCTATGCGAGAAAAACTGGGCATACCGATTGTAACCGAAGCCACAGGAGTCACAAGAAGAACTCCTGATGGAAAGCGCATCGATGTTTTGGAATCAGTTATAGCTACAGCAGATATGATACAGATAGGAGCGCGCAGCGGACAACAAGACTTCCTCAGTGAAGTAGGCTACCAGACAGCGCAGGCGGGGAACAAACCCATCCTCTTCAAGAGACCCTTGGGACTATCTGTACAACAATACCTTGACAGCATAGGATATCTGACGCAATTCGGCAACAACAATATCGTGCTATGCTTGCGCGGAGAACAGAAGGATACGAGCACGACCACAAGATTCAAACCGGATATGGACGCTATAGCGCAGATTAAAGACGCTGGATATCCGCTAATCTATGACCCAAGTCACACGACCGGCAAACGAGAACTGGTCATCGACTATGCCATCCGTGGACTAGAACGTGGAGCAGACGGCGTGATGATAGAAGTGCATACCGACCCCGACTACTGCTACAAAGGCGAACGTGTCTGTGATGGCCAGCAGATGATAAAGCCTTATGAACTCGATGCGTTAACACCCTACCTAAACAGGAGAAGCATACCTCATGATGAAGGTTTGAAGATGGTAAATGTCCCAACTTAGATTATTTTATTAAGAATTATAGAGAGAAGCGTCATGACGTATCCCAAAGCTAAATTGTGGTAAAACCAAAGCTTTCAAGAAGGAAATATTTATAAGGTACATATACCCTTTTGACTCTAAAAAGGGGGTTACAAGTATGCTTACTAAACATGACGTTTCAATTCCGCTTGATGTACCATCCAGCATGCATGATGAGTATGTCGCGAACTTTCTCTCACTGACCAGAAGCACAGGAAAACTGGTGCTATTCGCAGGTGACCAGAAGATAGAGCACCTTAATAGTGATTTCTACGGCCAGGGAATAGCAGACGAAGACAGTGATCCCGAACACCTCTTTAAGATAGCATATCACGGCACCGTTGGCTGCTTTGCGGCACAGATGGGCCTCATAGCAAGGTACGGAAGACAATACCCAGGAATAGGCTACCTCGTCAAGCTTAACTCTAAGACCAATCTCGTCGAGACTAAACAAAGAGACCCCGTCTCCAGACAGATTTGGACCGTGGATGATGTTGTAAGATTCAAGAAAGAATCAGGACTTCGAGTTCTTGCAGTAGGCTACACACTCTATCTTGGATCTGAATACGAAGCAGATATGCTTACAGAAGCAGGACGGCTTATCAGTGAAGCTCACAAGCATGGACTGCTCACAGTCCTATGGATATATCCACGAGGCAAATCGGTACTCTTCGAGAAGGATCCGCATATCATCGCGGGCGCGTGCGGAACAGCTCTGTGCCTTGGTTCCGATTTCGTCAAAGTAAACTACCCAAGCAAATACGGCTTTGACTCAAGGGAAATGTTCAAAGAAGCAATCAAAGCGGCAGGCAATACAGGCGTTGTCTGCGCAGGCGGCTCAAAAAAAGGAGTCAGGGATTTCCTTCAGGACGTACATGACCAGATCTATTACGCAGGCGGCAAGGGCAATGCCACGGGAAGGAACGTACATCAGCGACCGCTCGATGAGGCTATCAGGCTCTGTGACGCAATTTCGGCCATCACGTACGGCGGCTGGGATGTTGATGGGGCTATGCGCGTGTATGAAGGGCATGAGCAGTTCAAACTCTGATCTCTTTATGCAATGCATCAATGGATGATGTAGCAAGACGCAATAGAATGTAATCAAGCTGAGAAGCATAATAATTTTTCTTCATTCCTTCAAATTTACATCCCTCAAATGGATACTCCTTATACGCATATGTGCGTAGAGGATCCCTGCGACCACGATGAAAATCGAAAGCAGCCTGCAAAGGATCGAATTCCCTTTCTGATAGGGTAAGCCGATACAGATCAGAGTCAACCTTATGTTCCCGTATCGTCTGTCGTGCAAGCCATTGCACCTGAATCTGTCTTTCAAGAGGTTGAGGAGAAAGCTGCCCCAGAATATAAGCGCTGCAGTGGTATGGGACATCACCCTGGACAAAATCAAAATCATTGCCGAACCGATCAGGGATAGTAAGCGGAAAATCCGTACCTTGATGGACAGTTTCGCTTATGATCGTGCCTGCCTTACTTGCCGAGTGTTTGAAACTGACACCCCGGTCATGGTGCAGATTATGGTGGATCGCATGTCTGGACTCTGCGTGCAGTGCAGCGTCAAGATGTTCCATATCCTCAAGATAGGAGATAGGTATATGTATCTGATGCCAAAAAGGTCCCACTTCTTTGTGCTCTGCGTACATACCGTCAGTAAAGATAAGATCAATACGTTCTCGATCCTCATCCACAACCCAATCCAAGTAATTGGAGCTCTCAAAATAAGCGTCAGTAAGCTTCTTCAGGATCAGATCAAGAGTCCTGTCAAATATTGCCAGATAACCTGAATTTTCTACTGAGATGGAAGTTTTGACAAAACTCTCTGCTCTGGCCAGCAAGTGATTGAACCGGTAAGACACGCCGTGCATGGAAAGGTAAAATCGCTTGGACGTTAAAATTATTTCCCTAAGTGGATGCGTACAAACAACGGTTTCCCGGGTTATATGCCATTGGATGTGATAGCAGCAGAGATCATATATCGTTCTGCCATCAGATCTTCTTCACAATCTTAAGAGCATCATCGAAATCAGTTTTAGTGATGACCACTTCGGCTTGATCGGTATCAGCGACCCTCCGGATAGCTGCCATGCCTGCTTCTCTACAGATATTCTCTATCTCAGCTCCTGACATCCCAGTGGTTGCTGCGATGTAATCGTCCAGTTGAACATCCTTGAGCGGCATGCCCTTTGTATGCACTTCAAAGATCTGTTTTCTGGTAGCGTCATCAGGGAGTCCTATCTCAATCTTAACATCAATCCGTCCTGGTCGAAGCAGTGAGGGATCTATAAGATCAGGCCTATTCGTTGCAGCAACAATAGTGACCTTCTCCAGACTTTCGACACCATCAAGTTCCGTAAGCAGCTGGTTGACCATACGTTCCGTCGAATCCGTAGTAGATGAACCCCGCACCTGGGAGATGGCATCAAACTCATCAAAAAAGATAATAGCTGGTGCTACCTGACGTGCCTTCTTGAATATGTCCCTAACACGTTTTTCAGATTCTCCCACCCATTTAGAGATGAGTTCAGGTCCCTTGATAGAGATGAAATTAGCGTTGCTCTCATGAGCGATGGCTTTTGCTATAAGCGTCTTTCCCGTTCCTGGAGGGCCGTGCAAAAGAATTCCCTTCGGGGGTTTGATACCGGCTTTCTTAAAGAGTTCAGGCTTCTTCAAAGGTAGTTCGATAGCCTCCTTCATCAGCTGTTTAGCTTCTCCAAGACCACCTACATCATCCCACGTAGTAGTAGGAGTATTGATTAGGACTTCACGCATAGCTGAGGGTTCAACCACAGTGAGCGCATGATCGAAATGTTCTTTCTTTATCTGAATCTTGTCAAGCACATTCGCAGGAACCTTTTCTGCCTGATCCTGAAGTGACGGCATCCAAGGTCTTAGCGCACGCATGGCAGCTTCCTTGCAGAGTACTTCGATATCAGCTCCGGTAAACCCGTTTGTGCGGTGCGCAAGATCATCCATGTCCAGGTCCTCAGCCAGCGGCATGCCTCTGCTATGGATATGAAGGATCTCTTTCCTACCCTCAAGTCCTGGGGGATGGATCTTCAGTTCACGGTCGAACCTTCCCGGTCGCCGCAATGCCTCATCAAGATCATCCGGTCGGTTGGTCGCTGCCATCACAATGACCTGACCTCGCGATTTTAGACCGTCCATGATAGTGAGCAATTGTGCGACAATCCTTTTCTCCGTCTGGTCTCTGGTCTCTTCACGCTTTGGCGCGATAGAATCTATCTCATCGATAAAGATGATCGCAGGTGCATTCTTCTCCGCTTCCTCAAATATTTCTCTAAGCTGCTTCTCCGATTCCCCATAGAACTTGCTCATGATCTCAGGACCGGCAATGGAATAAAAAGCTGAATCTGTTTCGCTCGCTACAGCTTTTGCCAGCAATGTCTTACCGGTACCGGGAGGACCGGTCATCAGTACACCTTTAGGTGAGCTGATGCCAAGCCTGTCGAAGACCTCGGGGTGCTTCATGGGGATCTCTACCATCTCACGAACTAGCTCAATCTCCCGTGAAAGACCACCTATATCTTCGTAACTGACATTCGGTGTCTTTATCTCTTTGACAGGTTTTTCAGAAATCTGTATCTTGGTCTCTGCACTGAGCCGCACAACTCCGGCAGGTGAAACCTTCACGACTGTGTAGAAGCCCTGCCTACCCATATAATCTACTGTGATGATAGAGTTCTTCTGGGTGATGTAGCCTTCAAAGCGGGACTTGAAAAAGTTCTGGTCCGCAAAGAATGTCGATCCTTCTATAGGTGCTAGCGTGATAGATTTAGCATCTTTATATTGAGCCTTCGCTATCTCAACAAGAGTAGATAGGCTAGACTGCGCAAGCATTCGCATATTGCCATCCATGCGGATGATATCCTTCGACTCATCCTCACTACGGATAGGATACACCTGCGCTGCTATCTTGACCTTCCCTTTGATAAATATGGCATCACCCTGCGCAACTCCCAAAGACTCCATAGCTCTTCGTGGTATACGCGCGATATTCCTTCCTACGTCCATCTGGACTGCTTCTTCGACTGTAAGTTTGGTCATTGCCTCACCTCACAGGCCCGTTAACATGAATTTGCTTATAAACTTTGCTAATTTTATCGACTTCTTATCGACAATAAAGAGATAAAATAGAATTTATCCAAAAGATTTATAAATTTGAAAAGGGATTCCTTGATACATGATCCGATATTTCAGGATAAAGAAGATCGACCGACCGCTTGATGAAAGACCGGACAAAGAACTGCAGTGGCTCTTTCATAGCATGGGCCTTCAAACAGGTCGAGACATAGAAGACACTTCGCTAAGAGTCTTCAAAGAACTGGTCAACCTTAGCGCTGAACAGAAGGGAGTACGCTGTGAAGAGCTTGCAAGGCGTCTTGACATCAAACAAGCGCGGGTCAACCATCACATCAGGATATTTATCGAAGCGGGCCTCATAGTCCGTGACAAAGCAAGACTCTACATCCGCGGCGGTAGTCTGCAACGTTCCGTCCAGGAATTACGAAAAGATGTCAACCGCATGCTCGATGACTGGGAAGAGGCCGCAATAGAGCTAGACCAGGAGTTCGGATTTCGCAAGCGAAGCGACTGATACATTTATCACCTTGATTCTCAGTCCTATTTTTCGGGGTGTAACATTTATATACCCTATTTGACTTTCAGAAATGGTATGGGGGACGAGGATCTAAGTATTTCTTATGAGACACTCTTTGAGCTTCTTCGTAGAGAGAAGTACAAAGATGACATCCAAAAGCTTCCCGAAACATTCTTCGATGATGTGCTCACCTATATCTCTGACAAGAAGACTGAGATAGGAGATGCCAACCAGACTATAGATCTGCTCAAAGCGACCGAACATGCCAAGCTTCGCAACCAGTTGAGCAATGTCGCCAAGATTCTCCAGGAGCTCTATGACAGACGTGAGAAGAAGATCCTGATGCTTGCTATGAACAAGGCAAGGACAGATTCTAACATCATCGATACGACCAATCTGCTTGACATCGAAAAGCAGCTGTTCCATTCCCTTGTCAGGACAATGCAGAACTATCGCAAAGGCATCCTCATCTCAGTTCTCGAAGGTAGGGAAGCATCGGTGACTGATGCAGAAGTTAAAGTGATTGTTGAAAAGCAGGAACCAAAAAAGGTGGAGAACAAACCTGAACCATCTCCATCAGAGAATGCGCTAAAGAAGATGGTCCGTTTCACCCACGCAGTGCCAAAATTTGTAGGCAAAGAGCTTGAGGTTTACGGTCCTTTCCAGGAAGAGGATGTTGCAAACCTCCCTGGAGACATCGCAGAGCTGCTCATCAAGAAAGGAAGGGCAGTTGAGATCTCTTCTCAGTAGACGATAATTACTGCAAGCATAGCATAGACGAGAAGTGCTGTCACAAAATTTCTATCCCTTATGATATTATGCGGATGTCGTGCGACACTATCCTGCGCATAGATATGCGTGCTGTACTTGAATACCAGATAGATGAATACGGGTATAGTATAGACAAGATATGTATAGGCTGAGGAGAACGAATAAAGAGCGTAGCAGATGAGGAGTGATGTGGTAGCGATGGTCACAAAATCCCGTAGATGTCCAGACTTATAGTGGACCATTACTGGTCGTGATGCCTCTATATCTGGAAGAGCAAGTTCCGCATATCGCTTGCCAATGATGATGTAGAGAGCCAGGAAAAACGTGCCAAGAATAAGCCATGGACTTACATACACCTGTATCGCGTACGCACCGGCTACTGCCCTGATGATATAGTTCGTGCTGACAAAAAAAAACTCCAGATACGGTTGTTCTTTTGCCCAATACGAATAGACGAACGTGATCAGGAAAAAGAGTAGCAGCAATACTGCGATGACAAACTGTTGGAGAAACCCTATCAGCACTCCCATGCACAACAGTGATACAGCGATCGCAATCGCGATTCCAGCACTGACCCTGCCAGAAGCGATAGGTCTGTCCTTTTTCTCAGGATTCAATCTATCTTTCTTAGCGTCATGCACATCATTAAGGATGTAATTGACTGAGGAGATGATGCAGAATAGTGCGAATGTAATTGCAGTCTGCCAGATATTCCCCAAATCCAGTGCAGTCGCGGAAAAGAACAATGGCAATGCTACAACAAGATTCTTGTACCATTGATGCACTCTAAAAAGCTGTAGCATAGCATGAGAGGATTCATCAGAGTCTTTTAATGATTATGGATACGCATATAAGTCTGTCCTGATTGATGAAATATGCATGCAAAGCATAACATCAACCGACGGGACTATTAAGTTGGAGTATGACGGGTATACCGCTGTCATCATCCCATCAAAAAATGAGAAATACACAGTATGTGTCTCATCCCAGTCCGGATGCCCGGTAGGTTGCACCTTTTGCCACACGGGAAAGTTCAGACGCAATCTCAATAGCGAAGAGATAATCGGTCAGTTTAGCGATGCAGCACAGATGATAGGTCAGAACCCCACAGCGCTCGTATGCATGGGCATGGGTGAACCGATGCTTAATTTTAAAGCTGTAAGTGCTGCTATCGAAGCTATTCATACAAAATTCAATCTCGCATATAGGCATATAACTCTCTCCACCGTAGGCTATCACCTTAACAGACTGATAGATGTACCCTACAATATCGCCGTCTCTGTCCATGCGTCGACGCAGGAACTACGTGACAAGCTTATTCCTCATGCCGCCGGACTGCAAGAACTCGTCAGATTCTCGCATCAGCATAGGGGGAAGAACGGAATCATGGTACAATACACCTTGATAGACAGTGTCAATGACACAGATGAGGACGCCAGAAGGCTTGCAGCATTGGACTGGGCCCCTAGCACCAATTTCAACATTATTGAATACAACGAAAAGGGAACACTCAAAAAAAGCCCTCATCTAGTACATTTCAAGGAGATAATCAGGAATACAGGCTACAAATGCTTTGTAAGGATGAGTCGCGGTGCTGACATCGAAGCCGCCTGCGGTATGCTTGATCACTGACCGACACGAGCATTGATCGTTCCCTGCGCAGTGTGCATAAGTCCAGAATAACTGTTTCGGTAAGTGACTTCTACATTGATTTGCACTTTCTCATCCACCACCCAGTTAGCATCCGCGCATTCGATCTGGATCCTAAAGCCGTAAGACTCTGGAATCCTATTGTTCATCGTAAATTGACCAGCGACTGCTATGCTATCAGTAAGAGTGTAGGTTGAGAGAGTACCGTCAGCATCAAGCATCATACGCGTAGAATTGCACCTGTAGCTATCGGGAATGGCGAACGCCAATGACACATTGAGAATATCGATAGCTCTTCCTTTATTGTTGACCAAAGCGAGATGCACACTCTTATTGCCTCCTTCGATGGTCGCGTCCATACACTCCAGTTCACTGTCAAATAAGCAGCTTCCAGGAATCAAAGATTCTGGATTGATGACCCCGAAGAATGATAGGGAAGCTATCACCGCTACGATCATTAGCAACCCTATTCCATAGACCATCAGTGATTCGGTCGAGGATTGACCTCTTTTCATAGCAATTGTAGGACCTTTGACCTTAATAAAATTAGTGTTTGACTAGCAATGAGGCCAGATAGGTCAGAAAAGCCGGAATCAGCGGCAGGACGCAAGGGCTTAGGAACGAGACCAGTCCTGCAAGGAACGCGATACCCAGATGTAAAGGCTGGTTACCAAGCAGGCTGTGAGTGATCTTCCCAAGACCCTGATCTGTGCATTCCAGACTGGAGATCGCACCAAGATTGCCAGTGAAGACAAGAACTCCTAGAACGATGAGGATAGCCCCAAAGACCTTGCTCGCATAGCGAAGCGAAGCGGTGTATTTTTTCACCCAACCTCTCGCTTCATCCGCAAAATAACCAACGATCAAAAAAGGGATGCTCAAGCCAAGCGAATAAGCAACCATAAGGAAGAACGCTAGCGCAGGGTAGCTTATGGCAAGCGCAAGTATTGCTCCGAGTATAGCCCCTACACAGGGAGACCAGCCGATGGCGAACGCGGCTCCAAAAACGAAAGATGAGATATAGGCTGATGAAAATTTCTTGTGCACAGAGATCCTGATCTCCTTCTGCAGGAAAGGGACCTTGACAATGTTCAGCAGATAAAGACCAAAGAAGATGATGATGATTCCTCCAAGCTTAGCCAAGAATCCCTGCAGTTCAAAACTGATCGATGAAAGAGTAGTCTGCAGCGATACTCCCATCGCAGAGAACACCACCGAAAAACCTAATACAAACGCGACGCTATTCAGAAAAAGATGTGCATTCTGCTTAGCCATAGGGTATGACGCTGAAATTTGTTATTTAAAACTTGTTAAATACCGCACCATGTGCTGTCAAGATAGCATTACCAGCTAAATTTACTTAGGCCTTTCTAATTTCAGTACCATCCTTAGAGTCAAGCACTTCAAAACCTTTAGACACAATCTCATCTCGTAGTCGGTCAGATTCCGCCCAGTTCTTCAAAACCCGCGCCTTGTCCCGCTCAGATTTAAGCGCAAGGACATCATCCGGGATTTCCTCTTTTCGTTCTGCCTGTTCCTTAAGCCCTATGCCAAGCACAGCATCATACGCATCAAACAGCGACCTCTTCGTCCCAACATCAATGTTGGTGTCTTGCACGGTCTCCCAGAACACTGCCAGTGCCTGAGGAGTATTCAAGTCATCATTCATCGCTTCCAGGAATTTCGTATAGAAGATATCGAATTCATCTTCATTACGTCCATCACGGACGGAAACATCCTTGTACTTCTGCACAAGCTTGCGAAGACTAGTCTTTGCTGCTTCAAGCCCTTCAAATGAGAATGTCTGAGGTTTACGGTAGTGAGCGCCAAGAAGGAAATACCGATAATCAAGACCAGAGATGCCTTTGTCCATCAATGTCTGCAAGCGAAGAAAATTATCTTTCGACTTTGATATCTTCTCATCTTCGCCAAGCACAAGGAAATTGTTGTGCATCCAGTAGTTGACCCATTTATGGCCAAACGCACAAGTGCTCTGAGCGATCTCATTCGTATGATGCACAGGAATGTGATCAATGCCTCCGGTATGGATATCAAAATGATCTCCAAGATATTTTGTCGACATTGCGCTGCATTCAATATGCCAGCCCGGAAACCCTCGGCCCCAGGGACTGTCCCATTCCATCTCATGAGAACTGTATTTGTAACGGGTGAACCAAAGGACAAAATCGAAGGGACTCTTCTTATGTTCATCCTCATCCACACGTGACCGAGCATCTTCCTCATTAAGCTTCAGTCCTGCAAAATCAGCATACTCAGCATATTTCTGCGTATCGAAATAGACATTACCTTCAGCGATATACGTATATCCTTTCTCCTCTAGGTTCTTGATGATACTTATCATCTCAGCAATGTGGTCGGTAGCCTTCGGCATGTGGTCGGGGAGCATAATGTTAAGCCTGCTCAAGTCTTCCATAAAATGGTCGGTATAATATTGAGCCACTTCCCAGACAGTCTTTCCTTCACGCCTAGCCCCCTTCTCAAGCTTGTCCTCACCGTCATCCGCATCGCTCGTCAGATGACCTACATCAGTAATATTCATCACATGCTCTACCTTGTAGTTATTTGCGATGAACATGCGTTTAAGCAGGTCAGCAAACACAAAAGAACGAAGGTTTCCTATATGAGCATAATGATACACTGTAGGACCACAGGTGTATATACTGACCTTTCCCGGAGTGATAGGTGTGAATCGTTGCTTGGTCTTGCCAAGTGTATTAGTCAGGAAAATATCCATAGAAAAAGTTGAATGAATAAAGAAAATAAAAGCTTATCGGACAACGTAGTCCGGTTTCCTGCCTCTGGACCTTGAACTGAAGATCCAAGCCAGGATGAGCAAAAGGATGATGACGACACCTGCTCCGACGAATAGTGACATATTGCCGCCGATGCTTGGCATAGTGACTTGCATACCTTCGTCTTTCTCCGCATCAGACTCATCTTCAGAAGTTTCTTCTTCTGGTACAGCCTCTTCTTCAACAGTGTCCTCCATAGAGTCCTCAGTTTCTTCTTCAGCTACTTCTACATCAGAAGTCTCTTCCATAGAGTCCTCAGTCTCTTCTTCAGCTACTTCTACATCAGAAGTCTCTTCCATAGAGTCCTCAGTCTCTTCTTCAGCTACTTCTTCCTCAGAAGTCTCTTCCATAGAATCCTCAGTCTCTTCTTCAGCTACTTCTACATCAGCAGTATTTTCCATAGTATCCTCAGTCTCCTCTTCAGTCACTTCATCCACAGATGTCTCTTCCATAGAATCTTCAGTCTCTGCTTCCACACCCTCAACTTCTAAGTTCTTCTCAACAATCTTAAGATCCTTCTTATAGTTCATGGCTTTAAGGTCAGCAAGAGTAACGATAGCTTCATGGCTTACATTTTGATAGACGATGAACATAGTAGCACCGACTTCAAAGTCAGATGCAGGTATATTCAACCAGTAATAGCCGTTGTGTATACCGTTCGAAAGCTCTGAGACTACAGTATCATACAATCGATCAGAAGAGGAAAAAACTCCATCTCCCTCGTCCATGTATGCATGAACATCCATATTGCCGTACTTGTTACCCAAGTCATCCATAACATATCCTTCTACATAAACATGTGTCTGGCCCTCCGCGTATACGAACAGGCTCATAAATAGTAATCCAATAATCACTAAACTTTTTTTCATTTGTTTGTACCTCTCTATGCTGTACTCAGCACCTCTTTTAGAATGAGTGTTGCTACTCTCCGATAAGTAGGAATTTTATACTTTAAAAAGTTATTGCTCTGGAAGTAGGGATATGCTCCCAGGGGGGTCGCAGTAGTAGTCTTCATGCATATGGAAGACTCCTTATTAAGGCATAATTTCTATCGACACAATTAAGAAAAATAAGGGTATATGGACCAAGAGGGAACGCCATGAGCAAGCTCATGTCTATGTTGTTCACTTCGTTCACAACAATTCGAACCCCAAAGTTCAGACAGATAGACTTAAAGAAGATATATGGGTCCAGAGGGAACGCCATGAGCAAGCTCATGTCTATGTTGTTCACTTCGTTCACAACAATTCGAACCCCAAGGTTCAGAAAGATAGACTTAAAGAAGAGGTATGGGTCCAGAGGGAACGCCATGAGCAAGCTCATGTCTATGTTGTTCACTTCGTTCACAACAATTCGAACCCCGGGGTTCAGACAGATAGACTTAAAGAAGAGGTATGGGTCCAGAGGGATTCGAACCCCCGACCTTTCGGTTTCAGCTTGGAAAAGCCCAATTAAGAGCCGAATGCTATACCAGGCTAAGCTATGGACCCGTGAGAAGAATCAAACAACGACCAATTTAAAAAAGTATCTTAATAAAAAGAATCAATAGGTCTGTAGATTGGAGCGTTCTTCATCATCGTCATCCACAGTAGGCATAGCCTTGCTCTTGTAGATTGTCGCGAATGATGGAGTCACAACGATCCATTCTTCACCAAAGCCGGCTATCTCGCCATCATGAGCGTCACAGGTCTTCTTCAGTTTATTGATAGCCTGTTTAAGCTCAAGCAAGTCCTTGTCTTTGAGCGGTTTGATGTTGACCAGACAAATGGTATTCCCTTTCCGCAGGGTTTCCAGAATATCTTTGATATCTTCGAACTCTTTAAGTGTGAAAGGTCTGACTACAATCTTCTTCTGAGGGCTTTCTGATTCACCCTCAATCTCGACATAACCATCTTCCTGGTCAGTCTCTTCCGGCGGATTGATAGCCGATCTGATTTTTGATAGGAATTTTCTCATATTACACAGCCTCCCAATGAGCATGACATATACGATTTCAAGGACTATAGCCACTATTTAAAGGTTTTGATTAGGGAGAACCGGTTTTTCGAAGGAGAACCACGAACTCCTTTATTTTAGGGAAAGTTGGGACTGGCAGGAGTTGGTATGAATTAAGTTACTCCGGAGTGATTAACAAGCACATCCCGACTGGAATCTAGCCCGAGTCTATAGAAACTTCACAGGAAGCTTTATAAATGCCTCAGAAATCCACCAGACTGATACCTGGATGTGGGAAATGGCTTTCCTGAATAGGTATTGACTGCAAAGCAGACTAAAATATGGAGGCTATATAATGAGCTTATACAAATATCTAAAAGACCTATGGAAAGCTCCGAAGAAAAATCTCGGAGACTCCTGGAAAGAGCATCTTATTGAATGGCGAAGAGAACCGGTCACCACAAGGATCGCAAAACCGACGAGGCTTGACCGTGCACGTTCTATCGGCTACAAAGCCAAGCAGGGAATCGTCGTCGTACGTCAGCGTGTCATGCGAGGCGGACATATGCGACCTGATGAGATGGGAGGACGACGTCCGAAACATTCCAGACAGAAGATGGTCCTTGACAAGAACTATCAGCAGGTAGCTGAAGAGCGCGCTAGCAAAGCGTTCCCTAACTGCGAGGCACTTGGAAGCTACTACCTTGCGAAAGACGGAAAGCATGCATGGTATGAAGTCATCCTTGTTGACCGTGCCCATCCTGCTATTAAGAAAGACAAGAACCTAAGCTGGATCACCCAAGACAAGCACAAAGGACGTGCTTTTAGAGGAAAGACAACAGCTGGTCGAAAGTCCCGAGGCCTTATGAACAAAGGCAAAGGAGCTGAAAAGGTTCGTCCTTCAAAGAAAGCAAGCATGCTGCGAAGGCAGTATTAAATTTTTTATTCCTCTATTATTCTTTATTTCAAAGTATTAAAAGTAGTAGCACCTACATTTTTTTTCTATGCAAAAACACTGCTAATGTAGCGAAATGTTTTTATAGAAGTGTCTTCATGGATTCCCTAAACACAGTAGAAGGGGTTTTGTGTAAATAATGTATGACGACGAGTCACTCGAATATTCAGCTGAAATCGGCGAAGACTTTGCGGAACTTTCTTTTGGTGACGATTCCGACGATGAAGGCTTAATGGACTAAATGTCCATTTTTTTTCCTTCTTCTTAACGATTACAGAAAGAGGGTAAATAAAAAAATTATTTTTTCTTCTTGCCGGTGTCCATGACTTTTCCAAGAGTCTCTTCAAGAACCTCTACAGACTTAACCAAATCCGCATCATTCTTGATACCGGTAACAACGATCTTACCATTGCCGAACAGTAGGAAACTGGTCTTAGGTGATTTGATCTTGTACACAAGACCCGGGAACTGTTCAGGTTCGTATTCAACGTTGTTCAGTGTTATAGCAAGTTTGTTCAGATTCAGGTCATAACCTAGTGAACCTGCCGCGACCATATTCTGTACATGTAGTATAGGTTTGATCTTGATATGGACCTTTATCTTTTTGAGCGATTCGATGATGTTCTGTACTGAACGCTCAGCATCAGCCATATTCTTTGCTCCTGTGCAGACGACTCGTCCACTGGTGAAGATAAGGGCTGAGGTTTTAGGATCCTTGATTCTCATAATCAGTCCTGGAAACTGCTCAGGATTATACTCAGTGTTCGGAAGCGTAGAAGCTAACTTATCCAGATTGATGTGCTCTTCTAGAGCGGTAGAAATTACCATGTTGACAACAGTGGTTTTTGCCATGTTAATACCCCCAAGATTATAAACCCTTTTTAAGGATTTATAAAGAAGAATACTTTGACCTTTTTAAATGTTTCTTTATAAATAGCCAAAAATCTACCTCTGGTAGCCAAAATTCTTATATGAAAGACGAGATTATGGACCTCTATGCCAGATATACGCATGCAAGACCTTGGATGGGTGATAGATAATACTCTGATCATAGGTGATATTCACCTGGGCTACGAAGCGGTGCTTCGTCAGACAGGTATCCATGTGCCGCAGAATCAATTCGAGAAGACCATTAAGCGCTTAGAACAAATGTTGCTAAAGGTATGTCCAAAAAAGATAATACTCAACGGTGACATCAAGCATCACATCGGCGGCATCCTCTTCAAGGAATCTGAAGAAGTCAAGAAACTTCTTCGTTTTCTGGCCCGCAAACACGAACTCATCATCATCAAAGGCAATCATGACATGATCCTTGGCCCGATATTAGAGGATCTCAATATGCGTATGCTTGATACGTATGTATTCGGCTCCATAGGTGTCACGCACGGCCACATCATACGACAGATGCCAAATGAAGTAGACACTGTCATCATCGGTCACGAACACCCAGCGGTCACCATCCGTGAAGGTGCTATGGAAGAGACATTCAAATGCTTCCTTGATGGAAAATGGAAAGGTTTACGCCTGTTGGTACATCCTTCCTGCAATGTCTTGACACAGGGCACCGATGTTCTTCGCGAACGTTTGCTCAGTCCCTACCTAAAAGAGATAGATAATTTCAACGTGACCATAACCCATGATGGAGAACTCAAGTCTTTTGGGACTATTCGAGATCTGCGGCGATATTCTGGATAAGTCCAGGCAGCTCTGTAAGATCGATTGCCTGAGCATCTGGAGTTGCTAGCTCAGTGAACTCCTTTAGCGTTAACCCCTTGGGATAAAGACGCTTAAAAGCAGTTGATTTCTTCGCTTTCACAAAAGAATCTTTGATGGAAAGCAGAGCGTGATTACCTTGATTTATCTTTATAGTCTTCATCCCCAGACGTTTAGCGCCGACCATGTCTTCCCATAATTTGTCTCCGATCATGACACACTCGCTAAAATCAACACCTAGATCTTGTGTACAAGCATTCCAAAGATACGGCATGGGTTTCATCTTTGAAGGATCATTCGAGATATATACCATACGTTGCCTTATACTTGCGTCTGAGCCAAACTTTGTGAAATAGTGCACTATGCCAAGCCGCACAGCCTTGTCTGCCTGCTTTATAGGTCGTCCATTCGAGACAAGACATAAGATGTAGTGTTCCTTAAGTTTTGAGAGAACATAGTCCAGTCCTTTTGGACGTTGCATGTACGCAGTCTTGCTCTCATGGTACTTCTCCACACCGGAAGCGATGATGATGGGGTCTTCCTGTCTATTGAAGTGTAGACAGAGGCGATTGAAATGATCCGTCGCACCCGTATCCTCATTCCGGATCTCAATAAGCTTGTCAAGCGCCACATCGACTTCAGCCTTCAAGCCATACGTGATCATCGCTCGCACAGAATGAAGTAGAATCGTTCTGATAAATTCATGCGGCATATAGAGTACGCCGTCCAGGTCAAAACATATCGCGCGCAATCCCATACCCTTTCAAAGTATGTATTCGCTAATAAATGTTCCGTATCATACAGCGATCAACTTCTGTAAGAAAAAACTGGACATAGGTTATTTCACAAGCCAGGCTATCTCTTCCTTGGAGAGTTCAAGATCATCGTCTACAGCGCTCCTGTCCATAGACTTGTACATCTCTTTAAAGAAAGGCAACACATCCTGGATGACACGCTTCTTTGAAGTATGTGTCTTCTCAGCTATTTTCTCGGAAATTGAATTGCGTTTCTCATACTTCATCTTTGCCTGCCACAGCATAAGTATCCGCTTAGTCTGCTCATATGAAGTGAAACCCTTATATTTCTCATCCTTCGCCGTCGCAACACCTGCGCTCAACAGCGCGTACACATACACAAGGTAACGCCAATGTTGCCGCCTCCTGATACGACCCTGGAACACATCCGCCCTGCTGATTGCGTCATAAGCCCTTACAAGATCCTCAGGTTTCTTATATTCTCGCGGAAGATTATGAGCGACCCAAAGAAACACCTCATTGACATCCTCAGGAATATTGTCGAAAGCGGTTATCGCTACTTCCGGATCGGTAGTCTTGAACACCTTCATCAGCGCATTAGTGATACTGTCCTGCTGGTCACGTTCGCTAAGTGCAAGCAGGTCATTTTTCTCAAGTACCTTCTTAGTACCAAGTACCATCTGCAGATCATTGATAGCTGCACGAGCATCCCCACCACACCTTCTTGCGATCGTCTTCAGGTCGTCCTCGTCGTACGACACCTCCTCTTCCTTGCAGATATGCTTGAGCAGATTAGTGATAGAGATATACGACAATGTCCTAAACTCAGTCATCTCTGCCTCTTTACGAAGCGCAGAGAACTTCTTATCCCAAGGATCATTCGCCGTGATGAAGATAGGAAACTTGGTGTCCTTGATGAGAGCGACAATAGCGGGGATACCTCCGCGGTCCTTCGTGCCCGACATGCCGTCGACTTCATCGACAAGCACAACCTTGCTCTTTGCAAAAAGACTCATCTGCCCAAGCGCCTTGCCTAGCCGTTCATTGATTAGATCTTTAGTACGAAAATCAGAGGCATTTACCTCGATGACCTCAAGCTCCAGTTCATGCGCTACGGCATAAACGCTCGAAGTCTTTCCGCTCCCGCTATCCCCGTAAAGTATCATCGATTTCTTTTTTTGCTTTGAGAAATCCTGTATGAATGCTTTCATCTCCTCGATAGCCTTATTCTGGCCAACAACCTCAGAGCTTGAAGAAGGAGCATACTTGTGAATCCAGACATCTGCCATAGGAACAGAGTAAAAAAACACCTATTAAATAATGTTCGGTTACTTAAGGACAATCCCCACAGGGCAGTGGTCGGAACCCATAACCTGGTCAAGAATAAATGCATCCTTTACTCTATCCATCAAGGATGATGACACGCAGAAATAGTCGATTCGCCAGCCCACATTCTTCGCCCTTGCGCTGAACATATAGCTCCACCAGGTGTACTGCTCCTTCTCAGGATAGAAATGCCTAAACGTATCAACAAAACCTGCTCCCATAATATTATCAAAACCTTCACGCTCCTGGTCGGTAAATCCGGCATTGCCGGGCTTGCTCTTGGTCGTCTTGTTCGTCTGCGGATTCTTCAAATCAATCTCCTTGTGAGCCACATTTAAGTCACCGCAAAAAATGACCGGTTTCTCCTTTTCAAGCTTTTTAACATACGACAAGAACGCTGGATCCCAATCTTTATGACGGTATCCAAGACGACCAAGGTCCCTTCCGGAATTGGGAGTATACACAGTCGTAAGATAAAAGTCATCAAATTCTAAAGTGATGATTCTTCCTTCAGTATCATGCTCTTCGATGCCCAACCCATAATGCACCTGCAAAGGTTCTATCCTGCTGAATATGGCAGTACCAGAGTAGCCTTTTCGCACAGCGGAATTCCAAAAATGATGAGGATAATCATCCAAGGCCAAGTCCACCTGTTCCGGGTGAGCTTTCGTCTCCTGGATACAGACGATATCCGGACTCTCCTGTTGCAGGAAATCTAGAAAACCCTTATTGAGCACGGCCCTTATTCCATTCACATTCCAGGAGATTATCTTCATGATTATGCAGTCAGACACCTTCCATTAAAAATGTAATCATTTTAAACCATGAACACTTCGCAACCACTATGGATCTTGTAGTAGCGCTCCTGGCAGGTCAGCTGTACTGCCCCAATGCTTGCACAAAAGCAGAGTATATGGGTGTGCATGTGGATTCGTATGCGAAATTGGCAACCCTCATCTCCGGACCAAGAGGAGTGCTCCACGGCTCTGTGAAAAGCGTCTCAGAAGAAGGTTCATCAATGTGTCAACAAATGGGCTATCCTTCCCGGATGGAAGGTGAGCTGCATCATAATCCCTTCTTTATGGGTTGTGAATCCATAGACAATGTATCCGTTGAACTTTCTTTCATGCTTGGAGAATTTCCTTTTTCGTTAAAACAGCATGTGCGCCAGAATGGCTTGGATTTCAAGCTTGAAGACATCTCGATGCGTCTGAAATGCGCGGACTTGGATAGATCTGGAGTGTATGATTTCTGTGCGCTCAGCATTTATGGTCCAGACTATGATGTAGAATCCTTCGTTTCGAAACCTCGCCCATAATAGGAACACTAAGCTTTTAAAGAATGACCCTCTGCACCTTGCTATGCTTACATCTACGTTTATCCATGTCCCCCGGGTGGGTGCACATGTCGAGAAACAGCTATGGGAACACGGCATCCGTACCTGGGATGATTTTCTGCAGAGATATGATGAACTTCCGCTTACCGAGCGAAAGAAGGAGCAGATGCGTGTCTGTCTTCTTGAGTCGCAAAAACATCTTCTAGATAAGAACCACAGGTTTTTCTCATCCATGCTCCCTCTTAATGCCCATTGGCGTGCATTCAAAGAATTTGAGCATAGTGTATGCTACCTAGATATTGAGACTACAGGCCTTGACAAACGCAGAGATGAGATTACCGTCCTTGGTTTGTATGATGGCGAACAGTCACGTATCTATGTGCAGGGTAAGGACCTTGATGATTTTGCGAAAGATATCCAGAAGTACAGCATCATCGTCACCTTCAATGGCAGGTGCTTTGATGTCCCATTCATACAGTCCAAATACCCTGAGTTGCAGCTCAACCACCTCCACATCGACCTGCGTTTTGTGATGAAGAATCTCGGTTACACAGGGGGACTCAAACGCATCGAAAGAGAACTGGCGATAAGCAGGTCTGATGAGATAGAGGGAGTCGATGGCTTTGAAGCCGTGCGCTTGTGGTACAAATATAGGCGCGGTGATGAATCTGCATTGCGAAAGCTCATAGCATATAACGAAGCTGACATCGTCAATCTCAAGACGATGATGGAGTTCGCGTATGATAGAAGTATTCGCCAGCTGAAGATATAGAATCTGTTTTTATCTTGTTCTAAACCCCGAATGCTTCTTCGAAAGTTAAATGTCAATAGAATCCTCCGTCCTGAAAGCTCCTTTTTGTCAAACGGATTTTCTGTATCCCTGTTCGTACTTATAGAAATCTACCTTTGACAAACAATCCTTACCGTACAATCAGGAAATACGGTTATCTTCATGTTCTAAACCTCCTCTCCCAAATGCATTTTTTTGACAAACAGGTAATGATTATACTTTGATTGATGTTTAGAAATTGCTGATACCTAGGTTTGTCAAAAAACTTATTTCCGTACATTTGGGAGATACGGTTTAGAACTCTTCAAAGTCTTCAAGAGACTCAAGCATACCTTTCTTTCTAAGGACAGCAACTTGATTCGGCTTATACTTATAGATGATATCACCTTTCTCATCGCCGCCGAATTCCCAAGGTTCAACAAGGACAGTATCTCCGGGACGCACCCAAAGTCTCTTCTTAAGCCTTCCAGGAATCCTGCAATTCCGGGTCTTACCATCAAGACAACGTACATGGGTTCTTGAACCACCAAGCCTCTGGTCAAGAATTCCAAGCACTTCCTTATCCTTAGGCATCCTCACTCTGACAATCTCCGGTTGCATAGGAGCTTGTCCGGGTTTGCGGAATGGTGGACGCTGACCAGGTTTTCTTGCAGGCTTATTGTTCATAACCATGTACATCCTAGTGTTATTATGCTGTATATAAACATTTGTTTTTATGTAGAGGCGCATCCCGCGATAAATCTTACATACAGGACACAACTGATACTTTTTAGATTTAAATAAATTTATAAAGCAGTATAATCTTGATGCAAATATAATCAAAAGGGGTGTACTACTTGGTGCGTGTTGCAATCAATGGATTTGGTAGAATTGGACGTTTATTCTTTAGAGCAGGTTACAAAGACCTGGATATAGTTGCAATCAATGATTTAGGGGACATCGGAACGATGGCCCATCTGCTCCGGTTTGATTCCGTACATGGAAACTTTCCAGGACAAGTGGATATCGTCGACGGTCAGCTTGTCGTAGATGGTAAAAGCATCCGGATGCTTTCCGAAAAAGACCCGGCAAATCTTCCATGGGCAGAGATTGGTGTAGACGTTGTCATCGAATCCACAGGTTTCTTCCGCACAGCAGAACTTTGTCAGAAACACATTGACGCTGGAGCGAGAAAAGTTATCATCAGCGCCCCCGGCAAAGGAGTGAAGACGCTTGTCAAAGGAGTCAACGAACACACATACAATGCAGATACAGATCATGTGGTGAGCAACGCGTCATGCACGACAAATTGCCTAGCACCCATAGTTAAAGTTCTGCAGGACAATTTCGGCATCAAGTACGGCTTCATGACTACCGTGCATGCGGTGACCGGAGATCAGCGGCTCGTTGATCTACCTCACTCGGACCTAAGAAGGGCGCGCAGTGCTCTGACCAACATTGTTCCGACAACGACAGGCGCAGCTATCGCAGTGACGAAAGTGATTCCTGAACTGGCGGGCAAACTCGATGGTCTAGCTATGCGAGTTCCTGTCCCGGATGCAAGTGTAGTTGATTTCGTCTGTGAGCTTGAAAAAGGTACCAGCATAGAAGAGGTAAAATGGCTCTTCAAATGTGTAGCGGATAATGAGCTAAAAGGCGTGCTTCAGTACACTGAAGCTCCTTTAGTGTCGACCGATATCATAGGTAACCTCCATTCCAGCATCTTCGACGCCAACCTTACCATGATGCTCGGCGACAACAAGCTTAAGATCATCGCATGGTATGACAATGAATGGGGCTACAGCAATAGGCTTGTGGATATAGCAAAAATTCTATAAAGCCCGTCTCTTTATTTTTTTCAATGCATCTCATCGATCGTATCAGTATTGGTGTTTCTTACTTTCTTCGTTTTACGCTCATCATTGCTACAGGCAGCGCAATCTATCAACAGCAATGGCTTCTTGCGTTTCTTACCATCAGCATCTTCATCATGACCTGGATCCCTGCGCTCATAGAACGCAACATCAAGGTCAATATGCCTTCTGAGATAGAGATTACCATGATCCTTTTCGTGTATGCTGCGCTCTTCCTGGGAGAAGTGCATAGTTTTTATGAGAGATTACCCTGGTGGGACCTCTTCCTGCACGCCAGCTCCAGCATCGTCCTTGGTTTCCTGGGATTCATTATCATCTTCGTGCTCTATCACGGAAAACAGGTGCACGCGGCGCCGGGCGTCATGGCAGTGTTTGCGTTCTGTTTCGGCATGGCTATAGGAGCAGTATGGGAGATTTTCGAATTTGGTGTTGACCAGTTCTTTGGCATGAACATGCAAAAGAGCGGACTCATAGACACTATGTCTGATCTGATAATCGACGCCTGCGGTTCACTCCTAGTCGCAGTGTCAGGGTTTTTCTATCTTAAGAGCGGAAGATCTTACGTACTGCACCATCTGCTGGTGCGTTTCGCAAAAGAGAATCCTGAGATGTTTGGTGATAAGCTTGACCCTATCTTAAAGAAACGTTCTTCACGGCGAGTCTGATATCCTTTTCGGTGATGGTACGCCTTCCTGCATGTTCAGCGTACATCTGCGCTTCTTTGATGATGGATTCGCCATGTTCCTGCGTCATCTTCCGTAGCGCCAAAGCGGCACCCTGACTGACGCGTCGCGCGCCATTGTTCTTAAGAATACGTTCAAAAGGTGCTTCAGGTAAAGGGTCGTTGCGGGCTACCATATTAAATATGCAATGCGTCTTTGAGTTTCTGGCGTATACTGCTCATCTCCTCGTCGCTGACAGACTTCGAAGGCCAATGCCTAAGCCCGTCATCAGAAAAACGAGGTATGATATGGAAATGGATATGCGGTACTTCCTGACCAGCAGCCCTATAATTATTCTGGACAATGTTAAAACCATCAGCATGCGTGACTTGACGTACTGCTTCTGCCGCTTGTTGCACAACCAGCATAAGCCTGCTCAGCAGCTCTGGAGGGACATCCACGATAGTTTCATGATGCTCCTTAGGTATCACCAGCAGATGACCCTTATTGACAGGATGGATATCAAGAAATGCGAGGAATTCGCTATCCTCATAGACTTTCTGACTCGGTATGCTCCCATTCACTATCTTGCAGAATATGCAGTCCATTCTATTCACCAAGGTATTCAACTATCTGGTTAAGCTCAGTTACCTTATCTTCATACTCTCTCTTGTCCTTTCGGTCTACAAGAATACCACGGATACCGGCGTTCTTAGCTCCCTCGATATCGCTCTCCATACTGTCCCCGACCATAAGCACCTCATCCTTTCCTAAGCCGAGCTGGTCGCAGACCCGATCGAAGAGCTCCGGATCGGACTTGAGCAGACCCTCATTGCAAGAGAGGAAGATCTCATCAAAATAGGGTTTGAGATTGAACTTGTCGAGCACCTGATTGCTGGCGAACCTATCTGTATTGCTGACCAGAACAATCTTGATGCCTTTTTCTTTAAGCAAATCAAATGTAGGGATAGTATCCTCGAAGGGCTGCGCAAGAAGTGCGTTTTTGTTCCACATACCTACAAGTTTGTCTACGACAAATCTGGGTGGTGTCAATTCGAATTCCTTGATGACATTCTCGAATGCCTCAGTCAAATTCTCGAACTCTTGAGTCATGAAACTTTTCTCAAACTTGTGCACATACTCAGGAAATGGTGTGTGGATGCGAAGAATATAACGCACCTGCTTAATCGGTGAAGGAAAGACTCCATTCTGTACAATAGTCCCCCAATTATCGAATAGTAC
>JACJVW010000002.1 GCA_020637435.1 Candidatus Woesearchaeota archaeon | reverse complement strand
CTCGTCTAGAGCATCCCATGCCATCTTCTCCGCCATATAGTTTAAGTCATTTATAAGGCTATAAATTTTCAGTATATATTTTTATAAAGTTATTATTTTTTTATATAAATCTGAGTTGTGGTTCAGAACACAATCTTTATTAAACGCTTCACAAGTCGAAGGGGTATGAAATTTACTAAGATTGTAGCAACTATAGGTCCTGCATCGGACAGTGAAGAGACTATTCGTAAAATGTATGAAGCCGGCATGAATGTTGCCAGGCTTAATTTCTCGCATGGGGCTTATGACTATTTCGCTGAGGTGATCACAAGGATCCGCAGAGTGAGCGATAAGATAGCGATACTACTTGATACCAAGGGTCCGGAGATCCGCACTGGTCGGATGAGGGATGATTGCGTTCAACTTGTGGAACATAATGAAGTCTTATTCACCTCTGAAGAGGTTGAGGGTACAGACGAGATGATTACCATCAATTATAGTTCTCTTGATTCGCTTGAGCCTGGAAATACTATCCTTATCGATGATGGCCTTATCGAATTTGAAGTACTGGGCGTGCAAGACGGCAAAGTACGCGCTAAGATACTTAACGGGGGTTTCCTGGGCAGCAAGAAGACCGTGACGATAAGGGGTCATGATGTCCAGCTTCCTTTCCTTTCATCAAAAGATATCGAAGACATCGAATTTGGCATCTCGCATGATGTTGATTTTGTCGCTGCTTCCTTTATCCGGAATCAGGATGAGGTCAGGGAACTCAAAAGGATGATTCAGCAGAGCGGCAAGAATATTCGTGTGATATCGAAGATCGAGCATGCGGATGCGGTTGAAAATATCAATGAGATAATCGATTCGAGCCAAGGAATCATGATAGCACGTGGAGACCTTGGAGTCGAACTTCCGCTTGAGAAGGTTCCCTGGATCCAAAACCGCATCATAAAGCGCTGCAATGAGCTTGGAAGGCCAGTTATCGTCGCTACCCAGATGCTTGAAAGTATGAAGGACAACCCCCGACCTACGAGGGCCGAAGTTGCTGATGTCGCCAATGCTATCAGACAGGGAGCTGACGCTATCATGCTTAGCGGTGAGACTGCAGCGGGAAAGTATCCAGTAGAGTCCATCAAAGTCATGAGCAGGATAGCAGCAGAATATGATCCGTATGTCAAGAGCCGGGTTTCAGGAAATTTCACGAACAGGGAAGAGTACAGCAAGCATGCGGTCAGTATTTTTGTGACAAAGGCCGCATACCAATGCAGTGAAGATCTGCGCACCGCTGCGATCCTTACGCCGACAGAGTCGGGTTATACTGCAAGGAAAGTATCAAGATTCAAGCCACGGTGCCCTATCTATGCTATAACTCACAGTCCGACGGTCATGAGACAATTGGCGATCAGTTGGGGAGTGTTTCCTATGTGTGACAAAGAGTACCATTCAGACCATGATCAGATGGTCAACGCTCTGGTCAAAAAGATCTTCGATGGCGGCCATGTCAAAGCTGATGACCATGTTGTCGTGACGTCTGGGCATATCATGTCCAGACAGGGTTTTACGAACATGCTGGAAGTCTACAGGGTGAACTGCATCATCAATAGAGCCAACAATAACCAGGAGAGCTGCTGATGGGTCTGCACCTCGTAGGCGGGATTCCGCTTCCTGGCGCAGTCAAAGAAGAATTGCCCTGCGATGTCGATGTAGAACATCATCGCACCGAGATTAAAGCAATACTTGCAGGTAAAGACAAGCGGCGTCTTCTAATTCTTGGACCGTGTTCTGCATGGCCCAGCGAGTCAGTGCTTCAATACGTGAGTGAATTAAAGGAGCTTGAAGCAGAGGTTCAAGATCGCCTGAAACTGATCATCCGTGTCTACACGCAGAAACCGCGCACAACTCTTGGTTGGACAGGTCCTGCTAATCAACCTGAACCGCTCAAGAGCCCTGATCTAGCTCAAGGTGTATTCTATTGCAGAAGGATGATGCTTGACGTACTTCGCATGGGTTTTCCAATCGCGGATGAGCTGCTGTTCACGCATATGTCGGCATATTTCGACGATCTGCTCAGCTGGACGGCGATCGGTGCCCGAAGCGGAGAAGACCAAGAGCACCGTTTTTGGGCAAGCGCCGCAGATTTCCCTGTAGGCATTAAGAATCCCACATCCGGTAATCTTAATATAGGCGTGAATAGCGTCATCGCCGCCCAGCACCCACATCATTTCGCGTACTTTGGAGACCATGTACGCTCAACGGGAAATGTGTATGCTCATCTTGTACTTCGAGGGGGAGACGGGAGACCGAACATCACAGAACCAGAACTGCTTGAAGCTGCATCACTGATGAGGAATTGCACACATCCCGCTATCATTGTTGATGCGTCCCATGAGAACTGCATGGTTGATGGAAAGAAGAATCCGAATCATCAGCCTCAAGCTATACTTGATACAATAGCTCTTATGCATAAGCATACTGCTCTGGATATGATCAAGGGATTCATGATGGAAAGTTATATGCACGATGGCAATCAACCGATAACTGAACATATGGATCTGACCGGTCTATCAATAACCGATCCATGTATAGGAATCGATGGTACCAAGAAGGCAATCAAGGCAATCTATTCAGCGCTTGGATAATACAAAAAAATAAAATCATTCAGACTCTTCATCCATGTCTTCGTCGTCGATCTCGTCAAGCGCGTCAAGAGTGCGCTCCACCATCTCGTCTGCGAACAACAGGATCTTCATCTGCACTTCGGACGACAGATCAGCGAACAGGGCTTTTGTGGCACTTACGTCATCATCGTCAGCGTCAATGTATGCATGCTTTATTGCCTTTTGCAGCTCTACCTGTTTTTCTTCTGTTGATCCAAAATGCTTGTAAATTTCAATTTCTTCATCTTCAGACATAATACACCTCGAGTTTTGGTGGAATGAAAGTTGCTTAAATAGTTTATGTTCGTCCAGTGCGCTGCAAGATTTTCAGCTATGCTTAGGCAATTCATTAATTGCCTAGACTTGGGTGTATGCGTATGTTTATCTCAGAAATGCGACCGGACCAAAGACCCAGGGAAAGACTTCTCTCCTCGGGCACGAAAGAGCTGACTGACGCTGAATTACTGGCCATAATCCTTGGCAAAGGAACTCCGCAGGCACCTGTACTGGATATTGCCCATCATCTGCTCTCGAGATTCGGTCTTGCCAGGCTTGCAGGACTCTCTGTAGCGGAGCTAAGCAGTTTGCAGGGTATTGGAAAGGTGAAAGCCATGCAGCTGCTTAGCGTTTTTGAGCTGCAGAGACGTATTAAACGGGGTGTCCCGGATAGGATTCAAAGCCCAAAAGATGTGTATCGATTGTGCGGTCCCAAGTATGAGCATCTGGATAAGGAACATTTTGTGGTCCTGCTCTTGGATACGAAACATCAGGTCCTACGAGAGGAGGTCGTGAGTGTCGGAACATTGAGCGCATCTATCGTGCATCCGCGTGAGGTTTTCAAATCGGCAATCAAGGAGAGCGCCCATGGCATCATTCTGTTGCACAATCATCCGAGCGGTGATGCTGAACCAAGTGAAGAGGATAGGGATATTACTGATCAGCTGGTACAGGCAGGCGAGCTACTAGGCATAGAGATCATCGACCACATCATCATAGGAAACGGAAGTTTTCATAGTATAAAGACAGGGAAGGATTACCGTGGTGGCAAAGATTATTAAGATCTAAAGATAGGGAAGTTGTATGCATCGTAATGTTGTTGTCCTGTACGCATATAGTCTATTTCATGGTCTGATGTTTTTTCTGCCAGTATTTGCTCTGCTCCTTGAACGGAGTCTTGAGTCTGTATTCCTGGTAACGACTATTATGGCTCTTCAGGCAATTATCAATGTTTTGCTCGAAGTGCCAAGCGGTGCGATAAGCGATAAATTCGGAAGAAAGACCTGTATTGTCTGGTCAGGATTGCTTGCTACTGTAGCGCTAGTTTTTCTGTTCATTGGTGGTAGTTATTTCATGTACGTCATGTACGTGCTCATTAATTCAGTAGCAAGGAGCATAAAGAGTGGTGCTGATACGTCTTTGCTGTACGAGACAGACCCTAAAAATTTCAAGAAACTGGTTGGTTGGCACCATGCGCTCTGGCCTCTTGGGGCTTCTGTAGGCAGCTTTATCGGCGGGTATATTGCAGTAGTCAATCTTGAGCTGACTGTACTGTGTTCAATACTTCCCTTCTTCCTGGCATTTGTAGCTACGCTCTTCATTGAGGAACCTAAGATGCACAGAACTACGAATACTCTTGCGCATCATGTTCGTGAGACCGTCGCCTATGTTATGCATAAGCCTCAATTGTTCATCATGTTTCTTATTGCTCTGCTGTTTTTTGCAAGTGGTGAAGTGACGCATCAGATAGATCCTTTATTTTTTGAGGAGAAGGGTATTCCAATCCATGTATTTGGTTTTTTGGCCATGGTTTACTACTTTCTTGAATTCTTAGGCAGCATGATATCTTATTCGGTCTCAAAGGTTTTTGGCGAGAGAAATACTATGTATCTTTCAGCAATCGCTCCAATGGTGCTCATTGTGTTGGCTGTTATTTCAGGTGGGTTACTGGCGGGACTGCTATTGGTTGTCTCTTCTGCATTTTGGGGAATTCGACAACCGTTGATTATGAATCTGTATCATAGGGAAGCAGCGGATCACAATAGGGCAACCGTAGTATCGCTAGGAAATTTGGCGAATGAACTTGGGTTTGCCATATCGGCGCCAATAATTGGACTTGTAGCTGATTTTATTTCGGTAACACAAGTCATGCTTGTTCTTGGTAGTCTGTATATCCCCGTGCTTTTGCTTATTGGGATGATTCATTTTGAGAAGAAATCAAAAGTCCTGGTCTAAAATGATTGTGGGGGCCTATTTACTGAAATCTTCTGTTTCTAAGCAGTCTTGCATAATATTTAAATACAAATTTGTCTTTTTTAGGTGACAATGTACAATCCAGGATATCAAAATATTGCCCAGCAGGTTATAGCGGACCAGACGGCCAAGGTATTCAATCCGCAAGCTTTCCATAGTTTGTATTCTAGTGTACTGCCAACCTTGAAGGATGCAGTTGGAATGTATAAAGAAGCTTTTACATACACTCGGGCGAATCAGTTTCATATTCCTGATGGCATCAATAAAGCGGTAGCAAACGAAGGTCTGGGCGTTTCTGATAGAACTCTTAGACGCTGGAAGCATGACAGCGATACACTAAATGATAAGCTTGCAGGCATGAGTTTTCTTTCTCAAGATAAGGAAGTCAGTAATGTTAAAATTGACTATATGTCCACCGCACTTACTTCATATACCTCGAATCCTCTTGTCAAAGACGCAATTTCTCATGCTGTTACACCCGATTACGCAGTATTGCAGCAAATTGACCAGAGATTATATGACAAGGAAATCAGCCCTCAGCAAGCCGCAAAAGAGCGGCGCGAACACTTGTACGAGCTTGCTTATGACGCTATGCGCAAAAGCGTAGGCACAGCTGTTTCTCAACTACCTGCAGAAGCGCAGTTGATGGCAAAGGCAGTCTCACTTGGTCTTGGAGACCATAAGAACACTGAGGCGAAGGCTGAGTTTGAGCGTGAGTTCTTTAGGGTTGCTGCTCAAGAACATGGTGATGATGTCGAGCATCTGGCCGAGGTGGCTGGTCTATCTCCTGAGTATGCACGAAAGAAACTTAAGGCTCTTGGTTTGCAGAGAAAGGAACTTGCTGCGTTAAAGAAAACTGAGAAATTTCACTTGGAAGATTTTCTACACTGAGTAGTGGTGTATTTTGGTAGTCTTTATAAACAAAGTCTAAGTTCCTTGTTAGATATGTTTGAGATTATTGACTCAAGAGATCTTGAATATCCTACATTTAGAGGTATTCATCTACTACATCTTGACGCTAAACATAGATTTGCTCTTCCTTCAGCGTTATATACTGGCAAGACGGAGAAATTGCTGATTGACCCTGTCAGATTTAATTCTGTTGATGCGCTAAGTGTGTACATGCCTGAACATAGGGTGCCAGCTGTTCAAATGAGACCTGACTATGTGCTTGAATCATTGTATCTTGAACCACTGGAAGTTGCTCTTGGTACTCAAAATAGGTTGACAATTCCTGTCGCTTACCGGAAACTTCTTGGAGTTGAGAGAGATATTGTTCTAGCAGGCGCTCCTGCATGTTTTTACATATTCAATGAAAAAGAATTTCTTGATGAACGACCAAATCTTGTGTCAAGACTTTAGACATCGAGATTGATGACTTCTTTTGCGTGGTCCTGGATGAATTTTCGTCTTGGTTCGACTTCATCGCCCATGAGGATGGTGAAGATACGATCTGCTTCGACTGCGTCATCCATGGTGACTCGCAGCAGCGTGCGGTTTGTCGGGTCCATGGTCGTCTCCCATAGCTGGGAAGGATTCATCTCACCAAGTCCTTTAAACCTTTGCACATTTACTCCATCACGGCCAATCTCTTTATAGAGAGCATTTAGTTCATCCTCATCCTGCAGCCAGTATTCCTGTTTTCCTTTCTTGGCTTTGAAGAATGGAGGCTGCGCGATATAGACATATCCTGCTTCGACAAGCGGCTGCATATATCTATAGAAGAATGTCAGGAGCAGCGTTCGTATATGGGCTCCGTCTACGTCCGCATCTGTCATGATGATGATTTTATGATAACGTGCTTTCTCTAGGGTAAATTCGGTACCTATCCCTGTACCAAGAGCAGTTATCATGCTGGTGACTTCATTATTGTTGAGGATCTTGGCAAGCCGCGCCTTCTCGACATTCAGAATCTTACCTCTCAGCGGCAGGATGGCCTGGAATTCTCTGTTCCTTCCCTGTTTGGCGCTGCCACCTGCGCTGTCTCCTTCTACCAGATAGAGTTCACTTTTCGAGGGATCTCTCGTTGAGCAGTCAGCGAGTTTACCCGGCATAGAGGTGCTTCCAAGAAGTCCTTTCCTTCGTGTCAGTTCTCTTGCTTTCCTTGCGGCTTCCCTTGCCTTTGCCGCATTGATCATCTTCTCGATGAGAGAACGTGCAATCTGCGGATTCTCTTCAAGGAATTCGGTAAGTTTCGTGAATATGATAGAGTCTACCAATCCTTTGACCTCAGAATTACCCAGTTTGGTCTTCGTCTGGCCTTCGAACTGAGGGTGGGGGATCTTGATAGAGATGACACAGCTGAGTCCTTCTCGGGTGTCATCGCTGGTCAGTTTGTCATCTTTGTAATTGTGCGCATCGAGGTAATTGTTGACCGCTCGAGTAAGTGCGGTCTTGAATCCAGCTACATGTGTTCCTCCTTCATGGGTATTGATATTGTTGACGAAGGAGATGACTTTCTCATTGTAACTGTCATTGTACTGCATGGCTATCTCGGCGATGACATTGTCTTTCTCTGCCTCGAAATAGATGGCGTCATGAAGCGGAGTCTTGTTCTCGTTCATGTAGTGGATGAATTCGACGATGCCGCCTTCATAATAGAATTCCTTACTGAGATTCACTTCACGCTCATCGGTTATGTATATCTTCACTCCTTTATTGAGGAACGCAAGCTCTCGCAATCTGCTAGAAAGAGTATCGAATACATATACCAACTCTTCGAAAATCTGTTCATCAGGTGTGAATGTTATTGTGGTTCCGGTACCTTGCGCACCATCTTTGATGATGACATCACTCGAAGGAAGTCCACGAATGAATGTCTGTTCGTAGAATTTTCCGTCACGCTTGACAGTCACTTTTACGAGGCTGGAAAGCGCGTTTACACAGGATACACCGACACCATGCAGGCCACCGCTCACTTTATATGAATCGTTATTGAATTTGCCACCTGCATGCAGTTTTGTAAGCACTACGGTAAGCGCGGACATGTTATATTTTGGGATGACGTCGACAGGGATACCTCGTCCGTTGTCCTCTACGGTTATGGAATTGTCTTTGTGGATGATGACTTTGATGTCCGTGCAGTATCCCGCGAGCACTTCGTCGATACTATTGTCGACGCATTCGTAGACTAGATGGTGCAGGCCAGGCAGTCCTGTTGAACCTATATACATCGCTGGTCTTTTACGAACACCCTCAAGCCCCTCGAGGACATTGATGTTACTGCCGGTATAGTTATTATCAGTCATTTTACACCCATGATTAAAGGAAAAGAACTACACTCTTTCCACACAAATAACCATAGGGCATTCCTTTATAAATGTTGCTCTTGGGCATAAAACGCGCAGAGCCGCTCTAGCTTGGATTTATAAAGGTTTCAGGGGTTGGCTCTTATTGTTTAGTGAAAGGCCAAGTTCATTCTGGATTCTTTATAAATGACGTACATGGCTTTAAGAATCAAGTCCCATTCTTCTCCTGCATGATCATCGATCTTAGCAGACTGCGTTCTGAGTACTTTGCCTTCCCCTCCGCTGGAGAGGTATTGACTGATACTTTGGGTGCGAGTCCTTCAGTCTCTTCGCTAAAAGATTTTCCTTCAAGAGTCGCTACAAAGAGCGGTTCACTTGAGGAGCTGTTACAGCGTGAGCATATAGTGGATTCGGGAGCCGCGCTACGAGCCATAGATGAAGCAAGCACCGGACTTATTATCTTGCCTCCTGAGTATCGTATCGGCGAGGATGCTGTCCGCGACCTGGTCGTGTATGATCTTGACTCGATGCTTCGTCTTGATAGTATGGCGGTGCAACGAAGGCTGCTTGGTGACGATGCCACAGGCCACCGGCTTTCTAAGAAGAGGAAGCAGCAGTATGCCTGGTCACCTGAGAAGGTCATGAGCGCTGCGTTCTCTATCCTAGGTGAGGAGGGGGATATCGAGGCTATCCACTCTACTATCGGGTGGTTCGGTCGCGACCAGCACAGAAGGATCCTCTCGTTGTACCGGTCGGTGCAGGGGGCTGAGCTTCGTGCCTTTCAGAATATGGTCGCGTATAAATTACTTATCCCTACATTCCGCAAAGCGCTGAGGACCGGAAAATACGGAGACCGGGTGCTGGATGACGCTTTGAAGAACGATCTTGCCATGAAGGTCCTGAAGTATGAACGGTATGTCACTCGGCATAATCTGAAGTCATCTTTGTCCAGGCTTGACGTGGATTTCACTGACCTCATCGATGTTTCGGAAATACCTTTCGCAAGCGGCACAAAAGTTGTGCAGGTGCCTTCACAGCGCAAGACACTAAATGATTCCTACCAATTCAAGCTTACCGGCATACCTTTTGTTGAAGGTAATAAAATCACTGAAGCGTACAGTGAGGTATGGGAAGCGCGAGGTAAATGCTATTGTAAGGATAAGACCTATCGAAGCGACCGCAGGGTCTCAGCGCATGATGAGGATTTCTTCTGCGCGCATGAGATTTCAGCATATCATACTTTGCGCAGAAAGAATGAAGGTGAGGATGTACACGTACCTCTGCTTCCCTTTCTTATACCTACAAAGGAGATGATAGGTTTTGTCGACAAGCTTCGTTATCAGACCATCATGCTTACGTACAGACCGCAGACGCAACGATGGTCCAAAAGAACATTGAACCATACAGAGATGGAGAATCTTATGTTCAAAAAAGTGATGCGTGATGGATATGAAGCCTGTTTTACGACTTCTATAGACAGGTTTAGAGAAGAAAAATACAATCCTGATCTGGATCTGGTAAGGTTCAGGAACTAAGCAGATTTCTCAAGCATCCTTTTTGCGATATCGATATTCTGTTCAGCCTGTCTGGATATCTTCAACAACTGATGCATGCAGCCTCTTCCTTTCTCCAGACCACGTTCGATAAGGTATTGGATGACTTGCTTTAGTTTGTCAAGCTGCTGTTCGAGATACATGAGTTTTGACTGGTCAATACTACCCTCTGCGATCTGACGTTCCAATGTATCTATCTGGTAGATGATGTCATTCGCAATCTCGATTAGTTTCTTCAGGTCGATCTCTTCCTGATTGAGCTGCACCTGCAGGGTGCGAAAAAGACTTTTCTCTTCTTCAAGCAAGTCGACGGTGGCTCTGCCAAAATTCAAACGATGGATATCATCTATCGCACATCACCTATACGTCAGCAGAGTATTGCGAGTTTATATTTTTATCCAGTATCGCAATGTTTAAAACACATACAGTTGCTTAGTTTGCTATGAATATAGCCTCATTTAGGCGTAAAGTGCTCTCTTGGTATAGGGTGCATGGCAGGGATCTTCCCTGGAGGAAGACTACCGATCCTTATGCTATCATGGTCTCTGAGATCATGTTGCAGCAGACGCAGGTGGATAGGGTCATTCCCAAGTACCATGCTTTCCTTGCCGCATTCCCTGATGTACGAAGTCTTGCGCAGGCATCGACTGAGGAGCTGCTTCGAGAGTGGTCGGGACTCGGCTACAACAACAGAGCTCTTAGACTGAGGGAAACAGCGAGGGTCCTGGTCGTCTTGAAAACATTTCCTAACACTGAAGAAGGACTTCTTCAACTTCCAGGCATAGGGCCATACACTTCTCGTTCGATATTGGCGTTCGCTTTCAATATGGATGTGCCTGTTATCGATACAAATATCAGACGAATATTCATCCACGAGTTTGGTTTATCAGAGGCTATCTCGCAAAAAGAGCTTGAGGCGTTTGCGAAGCAAGTTCTTCCAAAAGGCAAAGCATGCATATGGTACAATGCACTTATGGACTACGGTGCGCTGCATCTGACGAGTCGGAGGACAGGGATTAGACCAACAAGCAGACAGCCAAGCTTCGAAGGCAGTACAAGGCAAGTGAGGGGACAGATACTCAGACATCTTATTTCACATGGAAAAACTGATGTGAACAGTTTACGACTGAGATATCCACACCCTGAGTTCTCAGATATTGTTGATAAAATGATAAGAGATAATCTTCTGGTCAAAGAAAAGGACGTTCTCTACTTTTCAGAATAAGCCCAGGTCTTCAAGGTCTTTAGTTGATCAGCATAATCGCTATAAGTTGAAGGTGTCTCAAGGATAAGAGGTTTTTCAGTCATCAGCGCAAGTCTTGCGATAGCAGCGCAACCTTTCTTGCCTATCCAGCCTCTACCAATGTCTTCATGACGGTCGACCCTTGAGCCAAGCTCTCTCTTGGCATCATTGAAATGGATGCATATAACCCTATCCCAACCTATGAGTTGGTCGAATCGTTGCTTCCAATCTTCTACACCGTCTGCAGTACGAAGGTCGTAACCAGCAGCAAAACTATGACAGGTGTCCAGGCAGAAACCAAGACGTCTTTTCTGCTCTTTGGTGAACATATCATAGATCTCTGCAATCTCTTCGAAGAGATAGCCTATCTCGGTTCCCTGACCCGCTGTATTCTCTAAAATTATGAGCTGGTCTTCCGCAGTGTTATGGAGCACAGACTCAATCGATGTTTTGATGTTTCTGAGGGTTTCTTCTTTTTGCATCTTTAGACTTTTACCTATATGCAGTACAACACCAGCGCCTCCAAGCTCATGCATATTGTTAAGGTCTTCAGTGAGCGACTCGATAGCCCATGGATCGATGTTCGGGTTTGTAGCGAAATTGAGCAGATAGGAACAGTGACCTACCAGAAAGAGGTTTTTTTCTTTCACAAGTCTCCTGGTCGCTGCAGCGTCTTTCTCATCCAGAACTTTGGAGGCTCTTCCCCTAGGACTTTTGAGGAACACCTGGATAGCGTTCCCTCCTATGGCTAAGATAGAATCTACGGCTACTTCAAAACCTCTAGCGATGGACGCGTGCGCGCCAATGTAAAATACCATCAAAAACTATTCGTCTTTTGGGAGCGTGCGATCGGTAGCTTCTGCAATGATATGACCTATGAATTCATCAACTGCCTGCGGTCCAAGAACTTCATTATTTCTTGTCCTTACGGTGACGGTCTTATCTTCGACCTCTTTTTCTCCTACGACGAGTATGTAATTTATCTTCTGCATCTGCGCGTCACGGACTTTCTTTGAGACAGACTCGCTTCTTCTATCCACTTCGACGCGGATACCCATATCACGCATCTGTGCCGCGACTTCGTCTGCGTATTGGAGGAAACGATCAGCGACAGTAAGAATCTTGACCTGTACGGGACTGAGCCAAAGCGGGAACTTGCCTGCGAAGTGTTCAATGAGTACGCTCATGAATCGCTCAAGGCTGCCTGAGATAGCTCTGTGGATGACGACCGGCCGTTCTTTCTCATTGTTCTCACTGGTGTAGCTTAGATCGAATCTTTCAGGGAGATTGAAGTCGCACTGAATGGTGGCTAATTGCCATTCTCTGCCTAATGCGTCTTTAAACATGAAATCAAGCTTTGGGCCGTAGAACGCAGCCTCTCCTTCGATACGCTTATAGTTTAACTGGTTCTCGTCAGCTGCTTCCTGGAGGGATTGTTCTGCTATTTCCCACACTTCATCGCTGCCAAGATACTTACTCTTATCGTCCCCCCGGACACTGAGCGAAACCCAGTAGTCATCATTCATCCCGATAGTTTCGTAGAATTCCCTTATGATACCAACTATTGTCTTAACTTCCTGTTTTATCTGGTCAATCCTGCAGAATAGATGTCCGTCGTCCTGAGTAAGAGCGCGCACTCTTGAAAGTCCATGAAGTTCTCCGGACTTTTCATCTCTATAGACCGTTGCAGGTTCGAAGTACCTTATAGGAAGGTCTTTGTAGCTGTAATTGAAATTCTTATAGATTTGCATGTGGTGCGGGCAGTTCATCGGCTTCATGACAAATTCTTCTGATTTTCCTTTCACTTTAAACAGTTCGTCACCGAATTTGTCCCAATGTCCGGATGTCTTATAGAGTACGTCTTTTGCGATATGCGGCGTCCAGATCTGCTCATACCCTTTGCTCTTATGCAAGTCCCACAGGTAGCGCACAATCTCGTTTCGGATTATCATACCTTTTGGGGCTAAAAGCGGAAGACCTGAACCGACCAATTCTGACATGACAAAGAGACCAAGCTCTTTTCCAAGTTTCACATGGTCGCGTTTTTTAGCTTCCTCAATGCGGAACAGGTAATCTTTTAGCATCTTCTTGTCCGGGAAGGAGATGCCGTATACGCGCTGGAGCTGCTTATTCTTCTCATCGCCTTTCCAGTATGCTCCTGCGACTTTGGTTATCTTGAATGATTTGATCTTTTTTGTGTTGGGCAGGTGGGGTCCTCTGCAAAGGTCCTGGAAATCTCCCTGTTTATAGACGGTTATGTTTTCTACAGATTCATCGATTATCTGGAGCTTGTAGGGCTCGTCTTTCTGCAGAGCTCTCGCTTCGTCTTTGGTCTTGCATTCGATGCGCTCCACATCTATCTTCTCTTCGACAATCTTTTTCATCTCAGCTTCGATCTTCTCAAGATCTTCTGTGGTAAAGGGAGTGTCGACATCTATGTCGTAATAGAATCCTTCTGTGATGGCTGGTCCTACGGCAAGCTTTGCGTCAGGAAATATCCTTTTAATAGCATGTGCAAGGAGGTGGGCTGAAGAGTGCCAAAAGATATTTTTTCCTTCTTCCTGTTCGAATGTGATGATCTCTACCTTGGCATTAGCAGTTATGGGTGCAGTGAGGTCTTTTAAGGTACCATCCACTTTTACTGCAAGAGCTTCCTGGGCAAGTCTTTGCCCTATATCCTCAGCAATCTGTTGTCCTGTAATGCCTGAATCGAGTTCTTTACGCGAGCCGTCTGGTAATTCTATCTTGATCATTTTTGTTCACTTCTTGAGAATAAGTAAGGGATATAAAAAAAATATGGTAAAAAAGGAGTTTTGCCCCTATTCTTTCTTCCTGAAGTACATGTAAGCCACACCCGAGATGATGATGAGGATTACCAGGAAGATGATGAAAGCACCTGCGCTGTCTTTCTTCTCCGGTTGCTTGATCTCAGTCTCATCGTCTTTGATGATGTTACCTGTAGGTGTGTCCGGCTTATCAGGTGTCTCTTCTGCTTCGTCAGGGACATCTTCGGTGTCGTCTATGACAACTTCAGTTTTCGGAGCGGCTTTGCCAGCTATTGCGAAATAGCTGAAACCTGGTGATGACGCTTCGTAGGTCTCGGACGCACCTGAAGTACCTTTATATGCGGTGTTCAGTTCTACCCATTTTCCATTGACCAGCCTGTAGAGATAAATCTCGTCCTTCTCGAAGTTGTTCGATGAAAGCCATGATTTAAGCACACTGAAACTTATGGTCGCACGGTTGATATCGTCTGCATCAGAATCGATGCTTAGATATGCGTACGCTCCTGATTTTGCCGGGATATCGGCAGGTTTTCCGCTCAGGTGCTCGATCTCGAAGTTAACATTCGATTGAGCTTTCGTTGTGACGAACTGAAGCTTGCTGATCGCGATGCCGTCTTTCCTGACGAATAGGGAGACCATCTCATTAGCAGCCACCTGTGCGATACCTGCTCGGTAGACTGTACCGGCGCTTGTGCTTGTCGATGCAGCACCACCAGAACTTCCTCCACTACTGCCTCCACTGGATCCACCGCTGGAAGTAGGGATTTTCGTCTCTGTGAAGGTAACAAACTTGGTGAAGTGCTTGGTCCAGACGACCAGGTCACTTCCAACTACAATCCTGCAGTCTTCACTTGAAGAGCTGGATGCGTTGAGATTGGTGTCTGCCCAGGTCTGATTATCCTGTGTGCAGGTCAGTCTGATCTTTTTGAAGTTTCCAGCCTGGCTATAGCCTATAAGCTGTCCTGTAGTACCAGCGCCTTCAAAGACAAGCCTTACTGCTTTGTCAAACTCTAGACGTACATCATCGAATCCGATCTCTATGACGTCTCCGACAGTAGGTGCATAACCAGGTTCTACATCATCAACTTCGGACGCCTGAATCGTTCTGACTTCTGGTAAGTTGATGACACCATTCCAGGATTTATTTCCTGAGATTGATATATTGGCTGGAATACTTATCTTGACCGGTCGAGCGGTCGTATTTGCGCTGATGTTGATCTTCATCGGCAGTTTGACTTTGTTCAGCGTTGTGTTGGTCGTATTGATAAGCTTGGATGCGTTTATCTTGACCCGGGTCACATTCTGAGGGATGACAATGTCTGCTGATGTGAGATTCTCATCGATGATATCGATAGTGGTGTCATTATTTGCCGGTGCTGTTGTGGTGTTCAAAGGGATAGCAACATCAAGCACAGCGAACATTTCATCGTACTGCGTATAGTAGGTGAACTCGACGCCATTGGCTTCCGCAGTTGCGTAGAAATCTATCGAATAGAGGGTGTCATCAGCAACAGTAGGTGTGGTCCAGGTGACATTGAAGGTCATATTGGTGACCCCTAGCGCTGAACCGTATCCATATCCGTAGCCATAACCGAAATTCTCAAAGGCAAAGCCGTTACCGTCATAGCCATAACCTGTGTGGTTATTCTGGTTGTAAGAACCTGCCTGGAGTGGGGTTATGTTGAATCTAGTGCATGTTGTCAGTGCGGATCCGTCCGGAAGGAATGTACAGGTGTAATTCGCGGTATCATCATTATTCTCAATGACTACCGTCAGGTTCCTTAGCGGTACATGCTCGAATTGTTCAAGATTGACTCCGACGACGAAGCTGATGTCCTCTGATTCCTGTGCTGAAGGAGATGGCACGCTGACGGTCAGATTGACCGCGCTTGCAGGGCCAGAAATCACCAGCACGAAGATGACGAGAAGCGTCAGCATCGAACTTACGACTTTATTCTTTGTATTCATTAGTTCACCCTTTTCAATATCATGATTAAAGTATTACCATGAGCCTGATTATGACTCTTAATAAAGTTTACGTTTGCTGTTGCGGTTTTTGTATACTCTAATCGCTTAGTTTACGCTGATTCCGGGCTGGAAGGACTTATATCCAAGTCTTTTTCTTAAAGAAGATGTAGAGCAGGACAACGGAAATGCCCATCAGAAAGAGAGCAAAGGGATATCCAAATTGCCAGTGGGTCTCTGGGAGATAGATGAAATTCATGCCGTAGACACCGGAAATGAGTGTCGGGATCAGGATAAAAGAACCCATCGCTGTCATCTTTTTTATGACGACGTTGAGATTATTGGATATTGTAGTGAGGTGCATGTCCATAGCTCCTGTCAGGATATCACGATACATGCTTTCCATATCAAGCAATTCTACGACATCATTATAGGTGTTCCTGAAGCGTTTGATCTCCTTCCTACCTACAAATTTAAGGTACTCCTTCTCGATAGAATTGATGACCTCCCGGTTTGCTGTGAGGGCTTTGTGGAAGTAGATAAGGATCTTCTTGAAGTCGAAAATCTCTTTGACTACGTTTTCATTGCTGTATTTGTAGATCTTGGATTCTAGGTGATCTATCTGGTCTTCCAGCCGGTCCATGTATGTGAAGAAATTATTCTGGATGTCATCGATCAACCAATAGGTAAGGCAAGAAGAGTTCTGCATGAGTTTTTGTTTCTGTTCGATACCAAAATTTGAGAATCGATCAAAGGTCTCATTCTCTGCATGCCGTATGCAGATGACGAAAGCATGATTGAAGAATACTGCTATAGGCGTAGTCTTTAACCTGTGATGATCCATGGTAGGCGTACGGTAGATGATGAGAGAATAGGTCTCCGTATCGAGTACCCGTGGTCGTTCATCAGGATCTGTGGCTTCGAGGATCTCCTCTTTTGGTATGCCTGCACTTACCGCGATAAGGTCAATTTCTTTGGATGTAGGATGAAGGCAGTCGACAAACGTCACGGTCTCCTGATTAGAAAGATCAGCGATAGCGCTACTTTGCACCCCCTCTTTTGTCGATGACGTGACAACTATCATCAACTTTTTTGGTGATGGTGCAGTTTATAAAATTTGGTAAAATAACTAAAATCGTTTGGTTCGTGCGAATGCGATGCCAAGGGTGACCGCAAGTACTGCGCCGATCTTACCGAATTCAGGAACATTAGTCGGTTCGACATCGAGCTCGACCTCTTCGGTCTCCTCTTCAGTCTCCTCAAATGTTTCCTCTACGGTTTTGTAGAGATCAGTATAAGGGTCCTCTGACGACTGTGCGCTTACTTTACCGTGCCTGGTGATCTGGCCCTGGCGTTCGCTCCAGTCATAACCTGCAGCTCCATTCTGAATCTGCTGAGCGGTCTCCTGTTCTTCTTCAGGTTGCTCAGTTTCTTCAGCCGGTGCCTGTGTACTTGTAGCTTCCTCATTGGTTCCTTCTCTTTGTTCTGCTGCGAACTTTGCGTTCTCTGCAAGAGGGATATCATCGATTACGATATCTAGCTCTGGCCTGTTGAGCAGTAGAGTGGATGCGCACATCAAGACGATGATAGCGACCAAGATTATTCTTTTGTTCATACTTGGCAGTAGTTACACTTTTGTTTATAAAGGTTTCGCTATATTGTCATTTGTGAGTGGTAACCTTTTGGCAAATTTACCAGAAATACCAGGATCCTGTCGAGATGACGTATATACCAAGTACCAGGTTGGCTACTGCATGCGCGAGGATGCAGGGTCCTATCTCTTTCTTGTGGTAGAGGAGAAGATTGAGCGCAATGCCGGTGATGATGCCTGCCAGCCAGCGGTCATGAGCAAGCCCGAAGAACAATACCGTGATGATGAAGCTCATCCACGTGAATTTGCCCACCGGTACGCTCTTGTAGTCAAAGGCGATTATCCAACGTATCAGGAACGATCTGGTGAATATCTCTTCCACTATTGGCGCTATAGCGATGCTGATAAATAATTTTAACGCTATGGTGACTATGTCATAATCCGGTATTGACTCAAAATCCGGTATATGCGGGTAGAGCTTATCTATGGCGATCCATATGACGGCGATGCTTGCTCCCACAAAGATCGGAAGCGCTTCGAAATCTATCCTCTTGAAAAAATCCTTGTTCCATATGGCAAGCAAGGTGGACACTATGACAATCTTAGCGATGAGCGATATGAGCAGATTCTGCGTAAGTATATAGAAAACGGAGAATATACCTGTGTAGACGAAAAGTATGAGAAAATACTGCCACATGGTAAGTTGCCCCTAATCTCTTACATTTATAAAATTTCTCTGAATCTGATGGATAAGCTAGGGTCTCAGCCGATTTAGATACTGCATATTTAAATAGTTCTAAGGACCTCGGTGACTTATGCGTCATATATATCTTATCGTCCTTGTTGTATATATCAGCCTAATCCTCGGGGCGGCAATGATACCTGAAGTCCCTAAGATGGTGAAGAAGGTCAATACGGACAAGTATTTTCATTTTGGTGAGTTTTTTCTGCTAACTCTTCTGGTCATCCGTTCACTTCAGGCCGAGGGGCGTTCACTCTGGCTATGGGGATTACCGATAATAGGACTTACCATTGTCACCAGCGAAGTGGTGCAGTTGTTCGTCCTTGAACGAAGTTTCAGTCTTTGGGACATCGCTGCAGATGTCGCAGGATCAATAAGCGCGGGGGTGATCTGGTGGATATTTTTGAAGCAGTGATTATAGCGCTTATCCAGGGGATCACGGAATGGCTGCCGATTAGCAGTGAGGGATTCACCACTCTGTTCATGGTCAATTTCATGGGTATGGAAGCTAAGGATGCCATCCTACTTGCACTCTATCTGCATATGGGTACTGTACTTGCCTCTCTGATCTTTTTTAGGAAGGATGTCAAAGAACTAGTGACTGAAGCGTTTTCACTTCAGATGACACCACGTCTGCTTTTCCTTGGTTTTGCCACGGTGCTTAGCCTTACACTTGGAGGCTTCATCTATTTCATCTTCCTTGACAGCCTGCATATCGATGGGGCTGTCTTTACCGTCTTCATAGGCGTGCTTCTTGTGATAACCGGCTTATTGCAGTATTTTGCGAAGAAGAAGTCAGTGAACAAGGAGATTCAACCCCGTGATGGATGGATACTTGGCATCGCACAGGCTATGGCAACTCTGCCGGGTATCAGCCGAAGCGGAACCACGGTCTCGACACTTCTGTTTCTTCGCTATGGAACGAGGGATGCGCTTAAGCTTAGCTTTCTCATGGGAATACCGGCAGTTCTGGTGATGAGTGTGGTGCTAATGCTTACAAGACCTATCGTTCTTGATACTGCTGCAATAGTAAGCTTTATAGTATCCTTCCTCTCAGGATATATCACGATCGCATTGCTGATGCGTGTGGCTGAGAAGATAAATTTCAGCTATTTCTGCATCGTGTTCGGTCTGCTCAGTATCGGCGCGGCTGCGTTGTTGTGAAGAATGGGGAAATCATATCTAAAGAGGTTCGCACTAATCCTGCTTCTACTTTTACCTCTGGTAGATGCCGGTGAATACGTCAAGTTCGATAATACGAACTACAATGTTATCCAGGATAAAGACAAGCTGGTCAATGACCAGCGATACTATGATATGACTGAGAATAGGGCAATCGAGGTAGGCTACTTCATACTGAATAACACCTTCAACGGAACCGGTCTTTTTGAGTTTGAGTTGACCTGCACTTCTTTTAGGAAGGATGAAGAGTGCGATTTTGAGCCTGAATGCACTGAAGCCAGGTTATGTATCGATGATGGTCGCATCCTCATCAATATGCCCAACAAAAAAAGCATTGCGGGGGAGAAGAAGGTCCTCTTCGATATATCTACGGATGATCTGGCTACCATGGGGCAGTATGAGATTAACCTTTCCGTCTTGTACGATGGCGAACCGTATGACAGCGCAGTATTCTATATCAATGTCGGACCACAATTTGTACAACGGGAGCCTACGCAGACTATGCACAGCAGTTTCTATATCGTGATGCTTGCGGGTGTCATCTTCCTGGTACTCCTCGTTGTCGTCATGGTGACTTTCGCACGTGGTCGAGAATAAGGTTAGAAATAGGAAAAAAATAAGCAAAAATGCGCTTAATATTTTGGGTTTGCGCTTGCTTTGAACTTTAGGACTTTCTTGGAAGGAATCTTGATTGCTTCCTTAGTCTGTGGGTTGATACCTTTTCGAGCTTTGGTTTTAACAATCTTGAAGGTACCGAATCCAACTAGCTGAACTGGGTCTTTCTTAACGCCTTTGGAAATGTTTCCAAGTACAGCGTTAAGTGCTCTTTCAGCGTCTGCTTTTGTTTGTCCTGTCTCTTTTGCAACAGCATCTACAAGTTCTCCTTTATTCATTTGAGTAAACACCTCAGTATTTTTATTGAAATCTCCAAGAGTTCACTGATTTATAAAGCTTGTGGTTGGAATCCTTTATTATAGCGGGTTTTGGTAGGTTTTTGTATATTCTTGGCCGCAAAATAGGGCTATTTTCAAGTCGCTAAAGAAATTCATGGCTAGAGTCGCACCATGTGCGATGGTCTTTGGACGTTCCATGAAACGTTGCCGGACTTTTTCGATATAACAATTTCGTCTCAAAAATTCCACACTAAGTTGGATAAGTAACGTCTGGAAAACTTTTTCATTTGTTTGGGCAGGTGCAAAACATTTAAATGGGGGGTTGGATTGGTGTTGTCTTATGGAACTTGAAGATAAGATTCGTATATATGCTCTTGATAATGCCCGCAAGTTCAACGGGAAGGCTAATCCCGGAGCTGTAATGGGTAAGATTTTCGGTGAATTTCCACAATGGCGAGGCAAAGCAAAGGAATTGTCAGAAATAGTGATGCCTATCATCGCTGATATCTCAAAGCTGTCTGTCGAGGAACAGGTTGCTGAGCTTATGCAGAAGGCTCCTGAAGTTTTTGAGAAGAAGGAGAAGGAAGAACGCAATATCTTCGCGTTTCTCAATATCCAGGAAGGTGAAAAGATCGTCACTGCGTTCCCTCCGGGCCCTGAGAAGCACCCACACATAGGTCACGCTAAGTCATTGTTGCTTAATTATCTGCTCGCGCGTCAGTATAATGGAGAGTTCAAGCTTCGCTTTGAGGATACTAATCCTAAGTTGGTGAAGAATGAGTATTATGAAATTATGCAGAAAGACTTTAAGTGGCTTGGTGTAGAGTGGGATGACCTGGATTACGCTTCAGACCATATGGAACTGTACTATTCCCATGCACTACGCCTTATCGAGAAAGGCCAGGCGTATATGTGCGATTGCGCGCCTGATGACATGCGTGAAAAGCGTCAAAAAGGTGAAGGTTGTGGATGTCGTGAAAGGTCTGTTGAAGAACATACAGTTGCATGGAATGAGTTCCCAACCTACGAAGAGGGCAGGGCGGTGCTTCGGTTGAAGCTGGACATGTCCCATAAGAATAGCACTATGCGTGACCCAACCATATTTCGTGTGATACGCGCTCCTCATGCACGGCATGACGAAAAGTATACTGTCTGGCCAAACTATGATTTTCAGACAAGTATCATGGATGGTCACAAAGGTGTTACGCACCGTATCCGCAGCAAGGAATTTGAGATGCGCAGCGAACTGCAGCGCACAATCCAGAATATGCTTGGCTATAGTGAGACGAGAACTTTTGAAGTAGCACGATTCAATATGAAAGGCGTGCCAAGTTCAGGGCGTATGATCCGTGAGATGCTTGAGAAGGGTGAACTTATCGGGTGGGATGACCCGAAACTTACGACTATCGCAGCTCTTCGTAGAAGGGGTTTCACTCCTGAATCGATCAAGAATTTTGTCATCAGCACAGGCATGACAAAGTCAGAAGCGACGCTAACCTGGGATGATCTGATTGTGCACAATAAGCGGCTTTTGGACGCGCATGCGGACAGGTATTTCTTTGTGCATAATCCGGTCCAAGTTGAGATAGAAGGAGCACCCAAGCTTGAAGGCCATCACAAACTGCATCCTGATAAGGAAGAGAAACCGCGTGTGTTCGACACGGACAGATTGTTTTTCATGTCGCCAGATGATTTTGAGAACCTTAAGGATGGTCAGCTGTATCGTTTTATGGACTTGCTTAATTTCAGGAAGGAAGGGGCTTCGCTTACGTTTGTATCGACTGATGTCGATGATTACAAAAAGGAAGGAAAGGGTATCATGCACTACCTGCCTGTCGATGACCATCTGGTGAAAGTGGAAGTGTTAATGCCGGATCATCAGGTTGTCTTAGGAGTGGCTGAGCCTCTAGTCCATCAGCAAGTAAAGGTAGGCGATATCATCCAGTTCGAGCGTTTCGGATTTGTCCGTCTGGATAGCGTTGAGGATGAAGTCTATAAGTTCTGGTTCACACACAAATGAATCAGATATAGTCTCGTAATATGATACGCATGATAGCCTTGCGCTCAGTCTCGCTTGGTAGGCAGTAGTCAGAGTCATTCGCTATCTTCTCGGCCGCATCGTTAGCAATCCTTCGGATTTCACTACCAAGGTCTATAAGGCTGCTTATGTCTGAGGTGGAATCTGGAAAGACAAATTCGATGGTGCCTGCGCTTCTTGCATTTGCGGTCTGCCTATCTGTTTCGTTGATGTCCACTTCACCTAAATCAGGAACCATAGCTTTATGCAACCGTCTTGAAAATCTCTCAGAATAGCAGTATCGTCCGGCCATTCTGCCTACTTGTTTCTTCATCTCCCATACCATGCATTCACGGTAATGATCCTTGACAGTCCTGTGCGCATGTTTACCATATATCTGCTCTTCAAAGAATTTTGCGATAGGCTTGTAATCAAGATGAACATGAGTCCCTGCTTCCTCGTAGTCGAGCAGAGAATCTGGTAAGAGATCATAGAGCCTCGAATCTGCCTGAAAACTGATGTTTTTCTGCGAAAGATGCTGCCCTAAGAGGTCAACTCCATAGGCTAGATTTTCCAGTGCTCGTCTTGCAGCCTGCTCGATGTCATTCGCACGAGGGTATGTCTTACCTTCCATCATGAAGTTTGCAACAGGATTAAAGATGTCCCAGTCAACCTTTGACCTGAAAAAATCAGGGATGGTTTTTGAGGGGTAGTAGAAGATACGTTCATCACGTGTAAGGTAGGCTTCAACTTCAAAACTCACTGCGGGCGCAATCATGGGGGTGTGCAAATCTCTATGCCTTTATAAAGTTCTCTAAATAGTGTTACTATTTAGTAGTATCTGTTTTGGTTTAAAAACTTTTATTAAGCAAGCATTGATTTACTGCGATATGGATCTCAAACAGGTCATCGTCGTCCGTCAGGATTTAAAGCTGCCTAAGGGGAAGTTGGCAGCGCAGGTTGCGCACGCCAGTGCTGAGTGCGCTTTGCTTAGCAGTAAGCATGAACCTGAAAAGCTTAGGGAATGGCGGCAGTTTGGGGCAAAGAAAATAGTGCTCAAGGTGCCTGGTGAAAAGGAACTTCTGCAGTTCTTCCAGAGGGCAAAGGACGAGGGACTTGTAACTTACTTAATTTCTGATGCGGGCAAGACGGTTATCGCTCCTGGTACGAAGACCTGTTTTGGTATAGGTCCAGATGAAGAGGAAAAGATCGATCGTGTCACGGGCGATCTGCAGATGATGTAGTCTGTTTGGCATTCCAATCTACAAAAATCGATCTATTTGAACGAAAATAAGTCCATTGAAGATCTGATTTCATTTCCACAACTAATTTTACTTTTTTTGGTGGAACGCCTTTGAACCCTCTGCCAATAATGATGTTGTTATCATTCTCGTGAGATGATTCAATTTCTGTTAGTGTTGGTATTCGAACGGTGAACTCTTTTGTAACTTTGCCATGCGAGGGAATGGGGTTTGGGTCTATCAGGTATTCCTGTTTGTATTTTGTCCGTCTATTAATTAAGGCCCTATTTCCCTCATATGTATCAAAAGTTTCAACACGGGCAACAATTTTTCTGATTTTCATGTCTTTTTTGATGATGTAATGAATTCTTGCTGTCAAGTTGCTGCCTGGAGCAAATGGTCCTGGTTCAAAGTCGCAAGTAAGTCTGGATATAAATTGTCCAAAGAAATATGCAATACCAATAAGTAGCATTCCTACAAAAACAATATACAAAGGTCCCAATAGAAAGATTACTGGGCTTGAAATGAGAACGAACAGTACTGCGACAATAACATATCTCTGCAGATAGGATACCATAGTTAAAGTTCGAATTTCTTGATGGTAAGCTTGCCTTCTTCTGCTTTGATGATCATCTCATCAGTCTCGTTGAATTTTGTGATCTTGGTGATTATCTCTGGTAGCAATATCTTGTTATTGCGGAAGTCGAGATTGGAAATGAGCTCCTGGGCTTTATCTCCAGCTTTCTTGATGCCGATGTTATCCATCAGGCCTTTTGTCTCAACTTCTTTAGTCCTGGACATTTTCTCATCTGTGCGCATGAAGAGGTACTTGGCAATCTTATCAGCAACTTTTGCATTTGTAGCCTTCTCTATACCCTGAAGGCCTGGTGAGAGATTCGCCTCAAGCACGACAGGACCCTTGATGCTTTCTAGGATGTCGACTGCGCAGATCTCTGCACCGATGGCTTTTGCGGTCTCGACCGCTACTTTTTCCATATGTGTATCTATCTGGAACGCCTGGACTGTACCGCCCTGATGTACGTTGGCACGCTGTTCACCTTCTTTGGCTTTACGTTTCATCGAGGCGACGACTCTGTTTCCTATGACTATGACTCGCAGGTCTTCTCCATTGGTATCTACAAACTCCTGGATGAGGAAAGGCTGACGAAGTGCTTCAAGAGTATCAAGCATGGATGAAGCGCTTGCATACGATTCTGCAACCATGACTCCTTTTCCCTGGGTGCCTCGTGGCAGTTTCATGATGATCGGATAATTGATCTTCTTTAGGATAGTCTTTGCTGCGCTTACGCTTGATGAGAGATAGGTGATCGGAGTCGGGATCTTGTGCTGCTGCATCGCAATGTGCGAGAGGACCTTATCATGTCCTACCGCGAAAGCGCTTGCTGACACGGGCATATACGCTTTGTCACCAATGATGGTCGCAAGTGCGCTTAACACATCTCCATAGCGGAATGATCCTTTAGCGTAGATGCAATCATAGCTGCTTAGAGGTTCGCCTTCGCAGATTATTTCTCCGTTAGCGCTGCCTACATTGATCTCGATGTCTTTGATATTTATGTTGTCCACATGTTCGAAGTATTCCTTCATAGCCTCATAGGTCCATTTGGAGCTTGTGCTACCAAGGCTGATCAGTGCGGCACGGTATTTTTTATCAACCATATTATTCAATTCTCTTCTGACTGCAATCGATGATGAAATCTTTCTTAAGGATATTCTGACCTATCAGTACTTTGTACGTCATCTTGTTACGGTCTGCGATGGTGAACTGATAGTTGAAACTCCTGTCTTGGATATCTATCCTTACTTTAATCACTGGTCGCATAGTGAATCCGTGTACCTGTTTTGTCAATCGTTGCCTGATGACAGGTCCCAGCTCCAGTTCTTTGACCAGCGATTTGCAGATGGAACTTTTTGTGGCTCCGCTGTCAACACGAGCCAGAACACGTCTTACTTTGCCGTTATTTCCTTTTATGGTAACGTATTCCGTAAGCCCCACAATCGTTTTGTTAGACACATCCATCACAGAAATGTCTGATAAATATCTCGTTTATAAAGATTTTCTTTTACTTTTTATATACGAAGGTGAAATCTATCTGGAGGTCTGAAGCCTTTGGGCCTGCGGGCTGAAGTACTCACTTGAAGCATTGACGATCATCTGCTCAGGACTGTTTACAAGAGTTGAGATGATCGGTGCAAATCTATCTTCTCTGTCAAATCGTGTCATGTAGTGGATAGCAGCTGTTGTCACGGCTTTTGAATCACCCTCAAGATTTTCGCCTATACGTTCTATGCGAATACCATTCCCTTTTTTTGCGAAATAATTGATGGCTGCAACTTTGAGTTTAGGTTGGGGTGCGTCCAGATAAGGCTCGACGAGACCAAGGTGCACCTCAGATCCATGCTGCATGAAGTAGACCATTGTCGCCTGGAGTATCTGATGGTCAATACCGATGGTGAGGAATATGTCTTCAACTTTCTTAAGATTGCCACCGCTGCCGTGGATGGCGAAATAGAGGATCGCAAGCGCAGTGGTTTCATTGTCGATTTTTGCATCAAGGTAGTCCTGCACGAGGTAGGCAGCAATCTCGTCATCGTCTTTGGCGATAAGGGTCTCCAATGCTTTTGAGCGAAGCGATGGGATCTCTGCGGCTTTGATGAGATAGTCCATCTCATCACTACTTAGGCTGTTCTTTGTTCTTGCAAGACAGTGCATCAAATTCTTCTGCAGCCTGACGTCCATGTTTGGTGTGAGCGGTGTTGTACTTTGCGGCCTGCTATGGCATGGTAATGCAGCTATCTTCCATGTGGAGTACTGCTCATCAGTCACCAGGCCAAATCTTGAGATAAGAGAAGCGAACTGGTCTATGTTCCGATACTGACGTAGATTGTCAAGCATGCGATATTCAAGGATACCTGCACGAGTCTCGGCAATATGCTCGTTCATATCTTTCAGACCATAAGCGCTGAATGATCCGAGATCCTCTGGTAGAACACCTGCAGCTATCCATCTGTAGTCATCATCCATTAATCTTGGATTGCTGTAGATCCTGTTGAATGAAGCAATTTTACCGTCCAGTTTGATAGTGACACTCTGCCATGCTTTCTCTAATTCCGCTTTTTTTGGGTGCTGCTCATGCAATTCGTGAGCAATCTCGTGATCATACACATCATCTGCATCACAAAAAATCTCTATGGTATGACCCTGATGGATCCCGCATGCCCTTTTTCCTCGGCTATCAGTCCTGATGATGGGGCGCCCTTTGAAGCTTTCTGGAAAGATGTAGACTTTTGATAAAGTATTGAGTTGTGGAGCACGTTCCAGTGCCTCGTGCAACTGAGTGCCTGTCTTATCATTTATGTTGCCAAGCACATCAATGCCATATCTTGATTCGATGATCGACTCCAATGCTTTTGGTTCATGCTGATCCGTCTCATACGCGTAGTACATATATTGCAGATAGGGGTCGTCTGGCAGGGCTGTATCATTGAAGAATCGGGAGAGATTGTACTGGAAAGGGATGTTGATGGTCAGCAATACGGCTAGAATATGCTCCTTATAGTTCCATAACCCTTTCAACCTGTCGGTCATGATCGGTGAGTAATCCAATAGGAATATATAAAACTATTTTAAATTAGCTACTCTTGAGTGACAATTTATTTGATTTTTATGCTGCTGATGACTATGTCCTTGACCGGCTTGTCCCGTGCGTCCCGTTGTGCTTCTGAGATGTTCTTGACGATGTCCATGCCCTTGACGACTTTGCCGAATACTGCATGCTTGCCATCAAGCCAGGGTGTAGCTTCAACGGTTATGAAGAACTGACTTCCGCCTGTGTGCGGGCCTCTGTTGGCCATGGAAAGCACTCCTGGGCTATCGTGACGAAGCTCAGGATGGAATTCGTCTCGGATGCTGTATCCTGGCCCGCCTGTGCCGTCACCTTTAGGGTCGCCTCCCTGGATCATAAAATTTGGTATGACCCTATGAAAGATGAGCCCGTCATAGTAGCCGCTTTGGACGAGATTGATGAAATTTCCGGTTGTGATGGGGGCTCTTTCTTCGAAGAGTTCAATATCGATGATTCCCACCGTCGTGTTGAAGATTGCATGTCGATTCATATTGTCCTGCCTCTCAATCTGTGGTACGCAGCCGATGAACAGCACGCACAAAATAATGGTGATTGCTAAACGCATATGCTTTATGCACAGAATTCAGATATTTAAATCTTTATGACAATGATGTAATTTTTATTGCAGGATACTTAATTCTGGGCATTATACCAGAGTCTGGTATCTTCGGAGACTTCGTTAAAGAACCTTTTTGGTGTCATGAGTCCATGCTTATACTGGTCCTTGTATTGCTCAGCTAGTGTTTCAATGAAACTTCCGCCAGATGTGATGTAACCCATACGGGGGAGAAGCACAACTGTTGGCACAGTTAGAAAGACACCGCCTACTTCTCTGCCTAAAGATTCTATCTGGATGAAGTCGGTTAATTCTGTTCTGGCTTGCACGGTGACAAATGCATTAAGCTCATGTGTTTTGTCAGACTTTCTAAGTGAATAATAAGAATCAGGGACAGTGTTTCCGTATTTTCTTTTGTCCGCTTCTGCTGATTTTTGCGCAAATGCTCTTCGCGCTTCAGTAGAATTGTGCAGGGAAATCCCTAAGAGGTCTTTGAAATTAGGCAAAGCGGTGTCATGTATCATCCAGATAGCAGCATAGAGGTTTACCTTTTCTTCTGATTCGTCGTAGGGATTGATAACCGACATAATGGAGAAGAACAAAAATAAGTTTTTAAGATTTTAGAAATCAAAGAAGCCTTTCTTCTTTTTCTTCACTTCACCATCGAATTCCTCAAGGAGTTCTCTTTGGCGCTTGGTGAGCTTTTCAGGCACCATGACTTTGACTACGACATGCTGGTCACCTTTACCATAGCCGTTGAGGATCGGGATGCCTTTGCCTTTAAGCCGGAAGATGGTTCCCGTCTGAGTTCCTGGAGGAATCTTCATCTTCACTTTTCCGTGCAGAGTAGGCACATCTATCTCATCACCAAGAGCTGCTTGCACGAATCTTAGCGGGGCTTCAAGTACTATGTCGCTACCGTGGCGTTCGAAATGTTCGTGCTTCTTGATATGGATCAGCACATATAGGTCGCCGGAGGGTGCGCCCTGCTCTCCTGCTTCTCCTTCGCCTGAGACGCGCAGACGCATGCCTTCTTCGATACCTTCCGGGATTTTAATCTCGATTTTTTTATTCGTACGTACCCGACCTTCTCCGTCGCAAACTGAGCAAGGGTTTTTGATGATCTTTCCGGAACCCTGGCAAGTACCGCAGGTTGTCGTGGTGGCAAATACACCAAAAGGAGTCTGCCTGGTTTGTCTTAACATGCCCGTACCATGGCAGGTTGCACAAGTCTCTATATCTGCTGATGATTCTGCTCCGGAACCGTGGCATTTAGTGCAGGTGTCAAGCTTTGGGACGATGATGGTCTTGGTGGTCCCAAAGGCGGCTTCCTCGAGGGTTATCTCAAGGTCAAACCGAAGATTGGCGCCACCCTGGGATCCGCTTCTTCTTTGGCCAAACATATCGCCTCCACCGAAGATGTCACCCAGATGATCAAATATGGAATCGAAATCTCCGCCAAAACCGCGCATGAAATCGGAAAAGTCAGCGCCTCCCATATTGTTGTTGAACTTCATGCCTTCGGCGCCGAACCTATCATAATTAGCACGCTTCTGGTCATCAGAAAGGACTGCAGCAGCTTCGCTAATCTCTTTGAATTTTTCTGCCGCTCCCTCTTCTTTGTTGAGGTCAGGATGGTATTTCTTGGCCAGTCTTTTGTATGCTTTCTTGATCTCGTCTTTGGAGGCATCCTTTGAGACACCAAGCGTCCTGTAGTAGTCCTTGCTCATTTTTCCTCTTTAGATTGGAAAATAAAAAAAGATTTACTTTTTGTTTTCTGCATCCTTGTCTTCATCTACAACTTCTGCATCGACTACTTTCTCTTCTTTTGAAGAGCCTGCGTCTCCACCAGGAGCAGCTCCTGCTGCTTTCTGATAGAGTTCAGCTGACATTGCCTGGACTTTTTTATTGATCTCGTCCATCTTGGAGCTGATCTTCTGTATGTCCTTGGTATCGATGAGTTTTTTCAGTTCATCGATCTCTTTTTGGACTTCAGCAGCCTTGGTCTTGTCAAGCTTATCGCCAGTGTCCTTAAGCAGTTTCTCGGTCGAATAGACAAGGGTATCAGCATGGTTGAGAGTTTCTATCTCATCCTTCTTCTTCTTGTCTTCTTCAGCATGCTTTTCAGCTTCTTCCTGCATCTTTTTGATGTCGTCTTCAGAAAGGTTGCTTGAACCGGTTACGGTAATCTTCTGCTCTTTGCCAGTACCCAAGTCCTTAGCATGCACGTTGACGATACCGTTTGCATCGATGTCGAAGGTTACCTCAATCTGCGGAACTCCACGTGGTGCGGGCGGGATGCCTACTAGATCGAATTGACCAAGGAGCTTATTGTCTTCAGCCATCGGTCGTTCACCCTGGAATACCCTGATGGTCACCGCAGGCTGATTATCAGCCGCTGTACTGAACGACTGTGACTTCTTCGTAGGGATGGTTGTGTTCCTTTCGATAAGTTTTGTGAAGACACCACCTAGAGTCTCGATGCCAAGGCTTAATGGGGTGACATCAAGAAGAAGTACATCTTTGACGTCGCCGCCAAGGATTCCTGCCTGGATGGCAGCGCCTTGAGCTACGGCTTCGTCCGGATTGACGCTTTTGTCACCGTCTTTGCCTGTCAGTTCTTTGACGAGCTGCTGCACAGCAGGGATCCTCGTTGAACCGCCGACAAGGATTATCTTGTGAATCTCGTCTTTGCTTACACCGGAATCCTGGATGGCCTTTATGGTAGGCTCTTTGAGCTTATCCAGGATATCAGAGATAAGGGATTCAAACTTTCCTCTGCTTAACTCTGTATTGATATGTTTTGGACCTGTCTGGTCTGCGGTGATGAAGGGCAGATTGATGGTCGCTTTCTGTGCCGAAGAAAGCTCGATCTTTGCTTTTTCAGCAGCATCTTTAAGTCGCTGAGCGCTGGTTGGATCATCTCTAAGGTCTATGCCGTGAGCTTTCTTAAAGTCGTCAGCTAAGTAATCGATTATGAGCTGATCTACATCGTCTCCACCGAGGTGATTGTTTCCGTTAGTGGCTTTTACTTCGAAGACACCTTCGCTCATCTCAAGAACAGAGACATCGAATGTTCCCCCTCCAAAATCGAATACGAGAACCGTGTGGTCTTCAGTCTTATCCAGGCCGAAAGCAAGCGACGCTGCTGTGGGTTCGTTGATGATCCGAAGTACATTAAGACCTGCTATCTTACCAGCGTCTTTTGTCGCCTGGCGCTGAGAGTCGTTGAAGTAAGCAGGAACAGTGATGACTGCATCGGTGACTGTGGTTCCAAGATACGCTTCTGCATCAGCTTTAAGCTTCTGTAGGATCATAGCTGAGATTTCCTGGGGTTTGTAGTCTTTGCCGTCAATCGTGACTTTGAAATCTTCGCCCATATGGCGCTTGATACTACGAACGGTGTGCTGTGGATTGGTCACTGCCTGGTTCTTTGCCACTTGTCCTACAAGTCTCTCACCGTCTTTGATGGAAACTACTGAAGGGGTGGTTCTGCCTCCTTCACTGTTCGTGATGATCGTCGGCTTTCCCCCCTCCATGACCGCTACAGCGGAAAAGGTAGTACCGAGATCGATTCCGATAGCTTTTGAATATTTTTTTTCTGACATTTTGATTCCTCCTAAGATTCATTTATTTTGATGTTTTTTCTAATCTCCTGCACCCGTTTGTCGGTCAGGACTTTTCTGGTGGTCTTCATCATCTCCGTGAACGGCGCAATGGCTGTTACTTCAAGGAGTTTGACCAGCCTGTTATAGTCAATCTGGGTTCTGTCTTCAAAACTGCCCAAAGCTTCGTAGAGGCTCTGGTCGGTAGTCATCAGATTGACTTCTGATGATCTGCATAAAATGAGAGTGTCTAGCTCATCATCTTTAGCTGAGAGGAAATTAAAAAGCGTCTCAGCTGTCAGATACATACCATGTTTCTTCATTTCGATACTTTCACCTTAGCGTGCTCAATGACTTTATCATGCACTTTGTATCCTGGCTGCAGTATCTGCAGGATGATATCTTTCTCATCTGCTTCTTCAGTGATAAGCGCCTGGTGGATGTACGGATTGAATTTGACACCTGTCTCGTTTATCTTCTGCAGCCCTTCTTTCTTTAGTACATCATTGAGCTGTTGAAAGATGTGACGCGCGCCTTTTGCGTATTCTTTGTCATCTTTTTCTGAGACTTTTGCATGCTCTATCGAATCCACTATGGGCAGCAATTTTTTTATGAGCTGTACTGAAGCGAACTTGACACTGTCATTCATCTCCTGCTGCACTCGCCTCCTGTAGTTCTCAAATTCTGCTTGAAGCCTTTGCAGTGATTCCGTGAGCTCTTCTTCCTTTGTCTTCTCAACTGGTAGTTCTTCGACTTTTTCTTCTATTTCTTCTTTTACGGACTGATCCTGCTCTGGGTGCTTGCCGTGCATTTTGTGCGCATGTGTCATTGTATCACCTTGAAACACTTTTACGAATGACATTCAAAACAATATAAAAAAAGAAAGATAAGGGATTACGTTAGGTCAAGATTCCTTATCGTTCATTCGTTAAAATGTATTGCTCATCTTTGTACAACACTTCTTCGCACAAATGCTTAAATTACATTTGTGCTACGAAATGTCGTTGGGAAGTACTTTTCGACCCCAATGCCCCTTTTGACCACCGAGTGTTGCTTCACCTTTTTGATGGGTTACAGCACAACCCTTGGTGGTCAAAATTTTATTTCGTACATTGGGGCCTTGAGTACTTCTTTGAAACACTTCTGCGCACAAATGCTTGTTTTGACCAAACCGGAAGTTTCTCTTCAAGCTGATTGCTTAAATTTCCTCCATCCCATGGTTTGGTCAAAATCATTTTTCGTACATTTGTGCTACGAAGTGTTTCACATCATAGGCATTCCGCCCATACCTCCCATGCCTGGCATACCCGGTGGCATATGGTCATCTTTCTTTGGGATGTCTGTGACCAGGGCTTCCGTGGTAAGCACCATAGATGCGATGCTTCCTGCGTTCTGCAAAGCTGATCTGGTCACTTTGGTAGGGTCGATGACTCCTGCTTTGAAGAGGTCTTCGAACTTTTCGGTCTTAGCGTTATAGCCCATGTTCTCGTCTTTTTCTTTCATGAGCTGATCGACTATGACTGAACCTTCTTTGCCTGCGTTAGATGCTATCTGTCGTACAGGGTACTCAAGCGCTCTATAGATGATGTCTGCCCCTATGTGCTGATCACCTTCAAGCTTGAGGTCCTGGATGACTTTTCTTGCCTTGAGCAGAGCGACTCCTCCGCCTACGATGACTCCTTCTTCGACTGCAGCTCTGGTTGCATGAAGTGCGTCGTCGATCCTTGCTTTCTTCTCTTTCATCTCGGTTTCTGTTGCTGATCCTACACTGATGACCGCTACTCCTCCTGAGAGTTTGGCGAGCCTTTTTTGCAGGTCTTCTTTCTCAAAGTCTGAATCTGATGCTTTGATCTGAGAATGAATAAGGTCAATCCGAGCCTTGATTGCTGACTCTTTTCCTTCGCCATCGACGATGGTGGTGTTCTCCTTGGTCACACGGACGCGTTTGGCTCTGCCAAGATCGGTGATGGACACGCCTTCAAGCCTAAGCCCTTTGTCTTCGTTGATAAATTTTCCACCAGTGAGGGCTGCAATATCCTCGAGCATCTCTTTTTGGTCGTCTCCGAATCCTGGGGCTTTGACCGCGACGCATTTTAGGGCACCGCGCAAATTGTTCAAGATGAGAGTAGCAAGCGCTTCGCCTTCCACATCCTCTGCGATGATCACCAGTGGTCTTGACTGGGATGCTACCTGCTCAAGCATAGGAACAATGTCCTTCATGTTGCTGATCTTCTTATTGTAGATAAGCAGGAAGGGGTCGTCAAGGACTGCTTCCATCTTCTCATTGTCAGTAGCCATATATGGGCTGACGTATCCTTTCTCGAACTGCATGCCTTCAACAACTTTTAGTGAAGTTTCGAGGGATTTCGCTTCTTCGACAGTGATGACGCCGGTGTAGCCGACTTTTTCCATAGCGTCAGCGATAAGTTTGCCGATCTCTGGGTCGTTGTTGGCGGAGATTGTCGCTACCTGGGAGACTTTCTCCTGGCCCTTTACGTCAACACTCATCTTCTTGAGCTGGCCGACTACGGACTGTATCGCTGCGTCGATGCCTCGCTTAAGCTCGATTGGGTTTGCTCCTGCTGCGATGTTCTTTAAGCCCTCTTTGATGATGGACTGGCCAAGAAGGGTTGCTGTAGTCGTTCCGTCACCAGCATTATCCTGGGTTCTGGTAGCGACTTCTTTGACAAGTGATGCCCCCATATTCTCATACGGGTCTTCGAGTTCAATCTCTTTTGCGATGGACACGCCGTCATTGGTAATAGTAGGACTTCCATAACCCTTATCCAGAACCACATTTCGGCCTTTTGGACCAAGCGTGATCTTAACAGTGTTCGCAACTTTGTTTACGCCTTCGAGCAGTCGCTCGCGGGCTTCATCGTGATAACAGATCTGTTTTGCCATTTTCACACCTCATATACTCCTATTACGTCTTTGATGTCCATGATGACAAGCTTCTCGCCTGCGACAGATACTTCAGAACCCGCATAGGATTCGAATAGGATCTTGTCTCCTTTCTTGACGTCTTTTACTGCAGGACTGACAGCGATGACTTCTCCTTCACGGTTCTTCTCTTTTGCAGTGTCGGGTATGTAGATACCCCCTGTTGTCTTCTCTTCAGACTCTTTTCTTCTTACTAAGATTCGATTTCCTAATGGTTGCAGTTTCATGATCTAACCTCCCTAATAAGGTGTTATTGCTGAAAAAATTCTTTCTTTATAAGCTTTATGTAACTGGCGAGCTAAAGTCGCCTATGGCGAGACTAGATGCTTTTTAATTTAGTTGAAAACGTCGAAATGATTAAATACCTCTTTTCCCATGAGGGCATTATGGATTACCGGGCAACCATTGTGCACGAGCCCCGACCAAGGTCGGGTAATATTAATGACCAGTTGCAGTGGATAGCTATCTCGCTTGGTCTTTTTTCAAAGCGGGACAAGGAACGCTCTAACTTTCGTCTATTCATCCTTCTGCTCAAGGCAGCGAAGAACAGGGAGTCTCTGACTTCAGACGAGCTTGCTGCACAACTTAAGCTTTCAAGAGGTACGGTGAACCATCATCTGCTTAAACTTCTGCAGTCAGGCATCGTTGTGCATAAAGGAAGGGGATATGCGCTTCGGGCTGAGAGTCTTAGGTATCTCATCGAGGAGATAGAGAAAGATATAAAGAGGACTACAGAGGATATGAAGACTATAGCGAAGGAGATCGATACATGGCTGCATCTTTAAAGTCACATATTGGATTTGGGTACGCGATGGCGATCCTTGGTACGATATTCATCATCATCATGCCCATCATCGGTCACTATTACGCTGTATGGCTCGGAGCTCCAGTGTCCCAGATGACGCTAAATATCTTCTCCATGGCATTTCTGTTCATCTTTGGTTATGTGGTCGTAAAGACATATAATCTGGAAGTGCCTTTTTTTGAACATCCATTCAGCCTTAATCTCTTCAGTATAGCGCTTTTGCTTGGTTTTGTCTCTGGTTTCTACTTTTTGGGGGAATTGGATAAAGGTCCTCTCATCATCTTCACAATCCTGCTTATTGTCGCAAGTCTTCTTGAAGAATATGTATTTCGTGGGATGCTGCTATCGTTTGGCAGGACTATGATGCCCTTCCATCTTGCGAACGGTATCCAGGCGCTGGTATTCGCTATCGTTCATTTCAGGCTTGACATCAGATTCTTCATAGGTTATCTTGTATTCGGCTACCTTGTGGGTCACTTGATGAGAAATAAGGAAAAGGCTTCTTTGGTGTATCCGATGGTCGCGCATTTATTGGCAAATCTGCTTCAGTTCATGCTGGTGATGATAAGCTAGACTGTTACTTTTGGTCTATACATTTATTATAAGCAGCGAACCGTTCATACCATAGATGTGATAGATGAGATTGTTGAAGTAAAGAGCGATGCGCAGCTGGTCTTTGTTGGCTGACTCCAGAAGCATGATTGTCTGTTCAACGAGCTCTTTTCTGCGTTTGTCAAACGCTCCTATGTCCTCGAGCTTGAATTTGTAGAACATATTATAGAAGTCCCGCATCAGCCCATTTATCGATCTTAAGGTACTGATGCACTCTGGTCTGGCACTGAGGTTTTTCTTATAGATGTATTCACAAATCTCTTTATACACATCAGCTATCTTCTCAAGCTGCTCGATGATGTAATAGACCGATTTTGAACGTTCAAAGCCGATTTCATCTCTCTTATTTAGAGACCTGCGGCAGAAGTCAGTCATCTTATTGATGCTTTTGTCCCTTTGGATTATCTGTTTGAGTTGCATACGGTCTTTCCTTTCTATCGCATCGCATGCATCTTCGCCTATCGTAAGAACCATCTGGAAGAGTCTTTTTAGCATTGATGCAAACTGATCATGCTCTATGATGGAGATGTTCCTGGCAATGAGAATATGGGCTTTTTCCTCAATGACTTCGAAACCTATGCACTGCTTGCCAATCATCTCTTTGATCCTTTCTAGCTGTTGTGGAGAACTAAACTTCACTTTTATCTCGTCGTAACCACATTTATACGCAGAGCCGATAATTTTGTGCAGTGTTGAGTCGCAGTTTGAGATATCGATAACTGTCGATGAGGCCTCCATATCTTTCTCTGTCGTCACTATCAGTGTATTCCCATTCTCTGTGACATCGACCTCATCCCCTCTGTCCAGATGAAATTTGTTGCACCATTTGATCGGCAATGAGATGGTCAAAGAAGTTTTCCCATGCAGTACAATCTTTCTTTTCATAGCCCCCCATACCTACATCTATTCAGATGATTAACATATATATTCTATAATATATAAAATTTTCTTCCTTCAATTCAGTTAATATTTTAAAGCAATAATTATGTTCTAAGCGTTATGGAAGATGTTTTCAAGCAAAAATTCTTTGAGTTGCAGAATCTTGAGAAGCAGTTGAAGCAGATCAAGGAAGAAGTGCTAAAGGTTGAGGACCAGATCATTGAGCTTCACAAGGTGGTCAACATATTGGATGAGACAAAAAGTCTTCATACAGGAGATGAGATTCTCGTTCCGGTATCGAACGGTATCTTTATCAAGGCAAAAGTTGAGGACAGCAGCAGATTCATCGTCAACATTGGTGCGTCATCCGCGTCTGAAAAGTCGTATGAAGATATGCAGCGACTCCTGGAACATCAGTCCAAAGAGCTTGCAGGCTATCAGCAACAGCTGCAGGCGCTTCATGATGAGACTGAAAATCGTCTTTTTCATACGCAGAAGAGCGCTTCGAAGATTCTCAAAGCGCACGATAAAGAGGTGTCGTAATGTTCAAATTCCTAAAAGATAAACTCAAGCAATCACTCTCTATATTCTCAAAGAAGGTTGATGAAGAGGCTGAAGAGCTTCCTCCTCAAGAGCCAAAGACATCTAAAACAGAAGAGAAGGAGTCTTTGGAAGCCCAAATATCCACAGAAGCAGAGGAACTACTTAAGGATGAAGAGGAGACCTCTAAAGACGCTGAGGAAGTCTCTAAGGAAGATGATACTACTGAAAAATCTGAAATCAAGGATGTTTTAGAAAGACCTAAAGCAGTTTTTGAGGAACCCAAAGCAGTTCTGGCAGAATCAGAGGACTTTTCTGGTAAAGATAAAGAGGTTTTGAAGGAAGAAGTATCAAATGAAGTTCCTGGATTGACTCCTGTTGAAGTTCCAGAAAAGGCAGTAGAGAATATATCAAAGTTTTCAACTGATGTATCAGAACCTGAGCTTAGCAAGCAAGAGAAAGTTTTGCCTCCTTCACTAAAGAAGAAACCTAAGCAGAGTGTTACAAAGAAGGATGGAGCTACTCCTGCAAAGAGAACTCCTCCGTCAGATGAGACGAAGCAGGCAGATGCTGGGGGTAAAACATCGGCTGAAAAACCAAAGGAGGAGATCCGCACTATTGCCAAAGAAAGTTCTCCTGATAAGAAAGACTCACAAGTTGATGTGGTTCCTGAATCGAAGCAATCAACAGAAGCTCAGGAAGAACCTGTATATGAAGAACATAAAGCACCGGTCCAAAAGGTGGAAGCAGCTGAGCCTGAACGTAAAGCCTCAGCAGAGTCTCCTGATGAATTTGAAGAAGAGATCGAAGCACCTGTAGTGAAGAAAAAGAGTTTCATGTCCAAGCTTGCTGAAGTCTTTACGGGAAAGAAGGAAGAAGTTCCACAAGAGATTCCGCCTCCTCCTATAACGAAGGAAGAACCATCTTTATCTGATGAAGATACAGAAAAGGCATCCAAAGAACCTGAAGAACCAAAACCGGTGCACGAGGAAGAAAAGGAATCTATCACGTCATCGGTAACAACTCAATCAACTGCCACCTCACAACCATCTCTCCAGCCTCAAGCAACTGTTGTTCATGAAGTTGAGAAGGAAGCTATTACACGTGCAGAAGGAGCTACACCTATTGTTCAAAAGGAGCAAGAGCCCAAAGGTTTCTTTGAAAAAGTTGCTCAGAGCATCGTCTCTAAGAAAATATCACGACAGAAATTCGATGACCTTTTCTGGGAGCTTGAGATGACTTTGCTTGAGAATAATATCGCTGTTGAAGTAATAGATAAGATCAAAGATGACCTTGCTCTTGAGCTTGTTGATAAGCCTCTGCCAAGGAACAAGATTGAAAGCACGATCATGGAGACTCTTGAGCGAAGCATCAGGGAAGTCTTGCTTGAACCTGACGAAGATGTCATGGCTAAAATAGGTACAAAGAAACCGTTTATAATATGCTTTATTGGTATAAATGGAAGTGGGAAGACAACAAGTATTGCGAAATTTGCTCACATGCTGCAGAAGCAGGGTAAATCTGTTGTGCTAGCAGCAGCTGATACATTCAGAGCAGCTGCGATCGATCAGCTGGAGCTTCATGCAAATAAACTTGGTGTGAAAATAATCAAACAGGACTACGGTACGGATGCAGCCGCTGTTGCATTCGATGCGATCAAGCATGCGGAGGCAAAAGGTAAGGACGTGGTTCTTATCGATACTGCAGGGCGACTGCATAGCAACAAAAATTTGCTTGCAGAATTACAGAAGCTCATACGTGTAGCAAAACCTGATATGAAAATATTTGTAGGAGAGTCAATTACCGGGAATGATTGTGTGGAACAGGCTAAAGAATTCAATGAAGCTGTCGGTATTGATGCGATCATTCTATCGAAAACTGATATAGATGAAAAGGGTGGTGCTGCAGTGTCTGTTTCTTATGTAACCAAGAAACCGATAATCTACATAGGTACAGGTCAGGAGTATGACGATCTTGAACCCTTCGATAAGAATACTATCCTTAAAGGTCTTGGGATGGAGTGAGGTTGGACATTCTCAACCTGCGAAAGATATTGAAGCCCATATCGTACTGCTTTAGCTCAGCGACTACCTGTTTCTGCTCGTGATAGAACCCAAGGTCCCTGTAGAGTTCTGCAAGTTTTATCCTTGCATCTATTTGAGTATCTCTTCGTTCATCGATGTCAATAAGGTTGCGGATAACAGGTATTGCCGCGTCTGGTTGTGATTCAGCAAGATCCATAGTTCTCTGGTACATTGCATCGTGGACACTATTTTGAGTTAATTCTACTTGCTGATTTTTAAGATCTTGACTCTCGATTTGATCATGCACTTTGTATGCACTGTGGAACCTTCCTCTTTCACGCAGCACTTCGCCCATCTCGACTCTAACCTTGTCCCTTTCTTCTGCAGACATGGTGTCCTGGTGGTAACGTACAAGGAGGTGACCTGCATTGAGGTATTCTCTTTCTTCAACTGTTAGTGGTCCGTTTCCTGAGAAACGGTTCAGAGCATAGTTTGAACCTGCAATTGTCGCCGCGTCCAATATCATGTTTGCGTCATTTGCTGCTGCGAATGCCATGAATCTGGCGAAGTCAAATGTGTCGAAGCCTTTGGTCATGTAGGAGAGTTCACGCTTTAGAGTAATGTCTTCAAGAGTTGATTTTGCGTTCTCATATTGAGCTTTCAGGTTTCCGTTTTCAACTGTAGTCAAGGTAGGTTTGGTGTGGTCTATGTCAGAGGCAATCTCAAAGTTACCCTGCTCCACCAATTCAATAGCTGTGCCTGATATTTTCGCAAAATCATCTATGCTTTGCGTGTTTGATTGATAGAGGCTGCTTAGTTTTCCAAGTCGATGCAAGGTAGTATCCCTAACTTCTGCTGCCTTGGTATGGTTGTCTTCCTGTAATAGGCTTTCGATTGTGCTGTGAGCATCTTTGATGATACCGTTCATGTGCTTATCTGAAAGTCTGTGCGTTATTGTTCGTACTTCATCACTATGTATCCCTTGAGGGTAAAACCTGAGATAGGTTTGAGCATAGGACATCTGAATCTGTTCATCTTTTGTAAGGTATTTATCCGCTTCCTGGTATGCCATGTATTCTATGACTGACCAGGCACCAACCACTGGCAGTGAAATTCCGTTGCCAATGGTACTTGCGATGGTAATGGTTTTAAGATTATTAAGAAAATCTACAGCTTTGTTGTATGCTGCGGTATCTCCAGCTTGGTTAATGAGTGTATAGAGATGGTTGTCTGCAATTGATTGTACCTCATCAATATTTTTTGCAGTAATGAGTTCGTCACGCTTTGGCGAATGGAGATGTAACAATGCATATTTTAGTACAGTTGTGTCTTGTTCAGTTCTTTGCGGAGCATGAAGTAGCAGCTCATACTGTGACTGGATGGCTTGCGTATCATGATTTAGAAGCGCGGTGAGTATATCATCTGTTATACCGCTTGATGACGGATGTGGTTGTACTGCTGCTGGTACTGATTGACATGATTGATGCTTTTCTACTTTGTCCCGAACAACAGAACTTACATTAATGTACTTATGGGGGGGGAGATTGCTGGGATCATAGGAGTTGTCATCCGTAAGTTGTTGAACGATATCGCAGATTGATGCTTCTTTGCTAAAACCCATTCCCTTCAGTTTCTGAGCTACTGAGGTGTATGTGGTTCCTTTAAGAATAGGCATTGAATTACTGTGGGTTCGAATACTGCTAACTATTTGCTCAATCTGTTGTGGTAGCTGGATAGGTGTGATTGGTTCTTGATCTAAGTCCTTCACATAGGCAAGGCTTAGGGGAATGGCTAAAAGGAAAGGGCGAATGTATTTTCCGATATTACGGAAGTTGATGCTTGGCTGGTCAATTTCCCAATAGTGATTTCTGACTATGCTGTCAATTTCACTGTGCAGCCTATCTTCCCAGTCAAGGGGATTATTGGAACTCATTGGTTCTATCCTCCAAACTGAGTGGCTTAAATCTTACATCGGGAAGGATACGTTCAGGTGAAACACTTATTCCCAGATCAGGCATTTTACCTTCGTTATTCAGTATGTAACCTGCAAAAGCTCCCCCATGCATTTCATCATTGAATCCAAAGGAAGCTGTACCTCCATTCACTTTTTTTGATGCTTGTGCGTAAGGTCCACGAAGATGACCTATGTAGAAATCGTCATAAGAAGTATTGCCATTGCTGTCGCGGTGTTCACTTTGTATGCCTATTCGAGTTACCGGTCCAAATGATGAATAGCCTACGTCTCCTCCAAGTCTTCTCCTCGTTGATGCGTATGCTGGTGCTATATCGTGAAGTTGTACGTATGCGTGCAGTTTCTTCGCAGCATCTTCTCCTATGATTATTTCAAGAGGTTGGGCGTCGCTGTACCGATATATCTTAATGCAATTTGTTCCGTAACTGAATCCTGCGGGCAGCATCTCATCATCTTCCGTTTTTTTGTTTAGGAGGTGAGAGGGGATTTGAGCATACTCTGTAATCTGAGGATTCTGTTGAATTGCTTGCTTTGGAACTCTTGCTATCATGTCAGGGCAAGTGTAGGCAGTCTCTGCAAGCAGGCTTAGTGCCAGTGCAATGTGCTTAAAATGCATTAGTATCGCCCCAATTCTGCTCGTGCGTGTTTCGCTGCGTCTGAAGAGCCGTAGAAGTCTGTAATGGTGCTTAAGTCATTTCCTCTGATGAATGTTAATGCTTGAACCAAACCCTTGTGTGCGGTAGCCATCTGTTTTGAGCTCAGCATTGCTGTATACTGCTTGACTCTTGCTTGATTGTACGGGTTTGTGAGCTCTTGCATCTGAGCGATGAGTTCGTCTTTAAATGAGGTCGGTTGGCCTGTTCTTGGATCTGTTGAGGCTCGGTAGGTTCGTTCCATGATTCTAGGTTCGAGTTCTACTTGTGCAATTAGTTTTGCTGCTGCCTCAGCACGAGTGAGCAATGCATCTGCTACCGTGTATGAACGGGGATGCTGTTCCATGGAAAAAGTGGCCATTCTGTATGCGAGGATGGGGTCATTGCCCAGCTCGAGCAATCGGTTTGCTCTTAGGACATTAAGTTCAGCATCCATAGCCTGCATTTCGTCAGCAAAGCAGTGATTGTGATATCCTTTGTCGTCTGTGCATCGCGTTCTTTCATCTTTCATTGATGTTTGAAATGTGGTTGCGACGTTAGGAGAAACTTTGCCTGCAAGACTTTGAGTTACGTAGTCTAAACTTGCTGCATAAGCTTTGTTGTCCAGCTGAAGAGCTTTCCTGGACTTTTCGTCGAGGGATTGCGTTAGGAGTTGTTCATTGAGTTCAATAGCGGTATCAAGATTGTGCATTGTCGTTGGTCCTGTCAGGTCGTAGGATGAGGCAAGAGCCTGAGCTTGCACCCTAGTGGCGGGTATATGGGATGCAGGATAGAGGGTTGAGAAGGCCTGAAGCTTCTTGATAGTGCGTTCGTTAATCCTGTTATTGGTTGGTTTTAGCAGGTGGTCATAACTCTGTTCTGTAACAAAGGGCATGATTATCTGGTCTATAGAAGTTATTTGCTCCGTTGGACGTATATCATATCTGGTAGGAGCACAAGCTGCCGCTAGCAAGGAAAGCAAGATGGTACCTGTTCGGGCTGCTTTGTTCATACTATTATCCCTCTTTCTTCTGAACTTGTGAACTTGAAGGTATTTAAATAAGTTACTATTGTATAGGGACTACTCATAAGCTTTATAAATGCAGAGGGGTTCTCACTACTTATCAGTGAGGTTAATCCTATGAATAAGAAACTACTTGCATCAAGTTTACTTGCTGGAGCCCTTCTTGCTCCAAATGCTCAGGCTGAGAAAGCCCCTGAGCTTGTCGGTTCAGCATATCTGGAAGCCATGGTAGAGGACGCAGATTGGCAGGATGAGAAACCTGCTTACGCGGAAGCTTATCTTGGTTACAACGCACTTGGAAAGGATCCTAAGGATGGTACTCTGCTTCTCCCTGTGGTTAGGGGAAAGATTGCCCATGAATTTGAGAAGGACAATGTCTGGGGTAATTACATCAAGATTGGTGTAGGTACCGCATATGTGCACGGTCCATTCAGGGTTGGTGCAGAAGTTGGGTATATTCAGTATGCAGACGAGAAGGAATGGCTCCAGAGTGAAGAATTTGCAGAACTCTATGGTAATGTCTGGAAAGCATGGTCAGGCAAACAATATGGCGATGACCAGAACTTCCCGCTTCAACCAGTGTTTATTGTTGATGGTGATTTTGACTACAATACCATTTCTGAAAACCTTCAGGGACGAGTAGCTGGTCAACTATGGCTTAAAGTTTATGAGAACGGCTGCTTAGAGATTGGTCCGTACGCTGCCCTTGAGCTCAAAGGTGACACCAAAGACCAGCCATGGAATAACTACGCTGATACCAAGCTTGGTGTACGAGCTTCCTGCGGAGGTCTAACTGGAGAGATTGAAGCAGGTGAACGTCATTCTTTTAATGACGGACCTGAAGGCAAATTTGTATCCGGCAGAATCGGTTACTGGAAAAATCTTACCAGATAATTATTTTTTCGCTTTGATGCATATCGCATAGTAGAGATGGTCAATGCACCATCTGTTATTCTGATATTTTTTCTCAATTCTTTTCGCGATAGGAATGAAGAACATTTCAAGCAATCTTGCGAAGGGTAGTAAGAACGCGGGGAATATGATGCTTCCTTTCGTTTCCTCAATGATGAAACCCGCCCTGGTCAATCTTTCCAGGATCTCTTCATATGTGTAGTATGTCGGGGCTTTAATTCCAGAGGGAATGCCCAGGGTTTCTCTGCATTGTTCAAGTGCACCCCATATTCCGCGCCTGTTTATGACGCGAAGACCAAGAGTTCCGTTTTCCTTTAGGACACGGTGAAGTTCAGCAAGCGCTTTCGCGTCATCCTGGAGACATTCAAGTACTCCCACACTGATGACGTGATCGAATGTGGCTTTCCTGTAAGGAAGCTTCTCGATAGATGCCTGTTTTTCCAAGACTTTCAAAGCATTTGCACGTGCTCTTTTTCTTAGCACACTAAGCATGCCTTGCGACATGTCGACCGCGTGCACTTCTTTCGCACCCCTGCGGTGAAGTTCAAATGTGTATGCGCCTGCACCACACCCGATATCTGCCGCTTTCTTTCCCTTCAGAGAACTTGGGAGCAGATTTTCGTAGAGGGTCTGATAATAATATCTCTTGGCTGGAGTGGTGAGGTCCTCTTTCCAGGCCTCAGCCTCTTCATCATATGATGCAGTATTTAACCGCTCAGTCTTTCGCAGCAACGCAAAGGATATGGCACTCACCATGCACATTAGTAAGAGCCATGTCCAACCGATGATGGAAGGCTGCAGCAGAGATGCGCTTGCCACTGTAATAGTGATTAGGAGAGCATGAGTGGGCAAAGGTGTTTTTGTCAATGCCATGTATGGACGTACCAAAGCATAGGGTATTGCTGAGAGTAAAAGCGGAAGTACAAAATAGGTGTCAAGTCCAATGAAGTTGAGGATAGAGATGCCTGCAGGAATCGCTATGACCACCGCTAACGCTGAAGTCAGTATCTGCTCGAACCCTTTTGTAAGTGGGTGCTTCGTGTCTATATTGCTGTCGACATAGAAATACAAAAGAGTCATGGCTAGCCAGGTGAGATACCAGCTAAGAGCATGAGAAGGTCCTGCAGACAGATAGACCGAGAGGGTGAATATATGAGGAGCGATGTACGTCAATTGTTCTTTTGCATGTTCTAATCCGGCGAAGGCAAGACTGGATCTCTTCATCGGGTGTGCGACGAACTGTATGCTCATGGGCAGAATATACGCTATAAGCAGCGATGCGACTGATGCTTCTCCGCTTATCAAGATGATGCATACAAGCAGGATCCTTATGATGCCATTGAGTGTATTCTTTGTGAAATACTGCTGCTCTTTCTTGCTGGCAAGCTCAACGGAATCGCCTCTTCTGAAGTTGAGATGCAAGAGCTGCAGGATCACCATAGCTGGATTGATGAAGACATAGATAACTGTTCCCATAAGAGCAGCTGCAATGTATTGGGATTTTTGCTCTTTGCAGATCAAGGAAAGCTGCGTCACCAGTTCTATCATTGCTATTAGGGCTACAAGTGTGCCTAGCGTAACTACCGGTGTGGTTATGAGAAGCAATACCCACAACATGAGTCCAAGACCAGAGACCACAATAGGCTTAAGCAGATAGAGGTTCACCATCTTAGTCTCCTTTTCGTCTCAGTTATCTGTTTATGCAGTCTCCTGTTTTTGATGATGCTTCCTTTGATCTTATGGATTATACTTCCCAAGAGGTTGCTGATAGGATTAGTGTAGTACGCTATGCCGTAATTGTGCCTGATTCCTTGCATGAAGCGTAACTTATAACCCTCTACACCGCGACCCATGTCAACATATGCAACTTCGCCTATATTATCAAGCAATAATTTCTGGGAAATATTTCCTATTCCATTGATGCTCAGATCATATGCGTGACAGAAATTAAAGAATGCCTTGCCGTGGTAGAACCCGAACATGCCTGCGACCGGATTTTCGTTCTGGTAGACTAGCCAGAGACCCATGCGGTCATCCTCACAGAGTTTTCTAAACGTTTCAGCGATGCGATCATCGTCAAACATGCTTGGCATGTAATCTTTGTGCCATCTTTTGCGATGCCATTTTATGATCAGGTTCATGGCTTTTTTCTTGCCGCTTTGTACACGATCCGTTAAAAGTCTGCCTTCTTTCTCGATAGCTTTTATGCGTCTTACCATATCCCGCTTATCTGTGTCTACTTCTTTCTGAGGAGCATAGACTACTTCATTGCAGAAATATTTGTGGCTTTTCCACTGTGGAAGATGCTGCAGCAAACCATACGCGAAACTGTTTTTTGGAACTTCTTCCAGCTTAAGATTATGCCGTGTGCATATTTGCGCAATGGCTTTAAGCACCCGCGCATCCTCATTAAGCATCAGTATATCATTGCTGTCAGCGAAAGGTTCTCCTATAAACCTAAGTCTGTTGCGATCTTTGAAGAACGGCGCTATGGCGATTATGTGTTCATGTTCTATGACGGCAATTACGTAAGGGTTCCTTTTAGTAGCGCTTAAGAGGGTGTAATTAAATTCGAAGGATTGAAAGTATGAGAACTGCTTAAGTCTATCCCATTCCACTTGTAGGGTCTTGATCTCTTTAAGCGTTTGGAGTATCTTTGTGTTCATTTTTCAGATAAATCAATTCCATAATGACTGCTACAATAATTGCATATATCCACAGGTTGAGAGCATTGATGCCACCGGTCATTTCGTGGAGAAGTGTCAATAAGAATGTACCTATGACCATGTTTATGATGCCTATCACAAATACGGCGATGACCAACTCAAGTTTTGAGAATACATCGGTGATGAGACGGATAACTAAATAACCGGGGAGACAGATGATCGAAAACAACACTATTAACAGCAATAGTCCGAGGATCATATGACGATCACCTCGGCATATATGTGATGGCCTGAATCAGGCAGATAGATGTCTATCCGGTGCGTCCCAGGGCTTTGTATCTCCGTACCAACCAGCACATCGGTTGCAGTTGTACCTATAGCGATGGGAACCCCGTCAAGTTCGACGACATAATCCTGCGGATGCCTTGCATCTACGGTGAATGTGAATTCTGCATTGGCTCCTGAAACATTTGGTACATGCTCAAAGCTTAGTTCGATAATCTCTTTGTCTGAGCCAGAGAAAAGGTATGGCAATAACATAAGGTTGACCAATAGGACCACCCCAATCATTATTGCACGGAACATATGTTTGGTGGTTAGGACTTGCTTTATAAAGGTTTCTTTTGTTGTCTCTTTGTAATAGTAACTATTGCCTGCAGTATAATAATCCTTTTAATACCCTCCAGTTTCACGCACTCTTATGAAGAAGGTACATATCCTGCTACCCTGCTTCAATGAAGCAGATAGTATAGGCCAGCTTATCGATCATATCAGAGAATTCGCTGCCAAAGGTATGTATTATGTGACGATTACAGTGATTGATAACAATTCTACAGATGCCACCCGTGCCATAGCAAGGGAAAAAGGTGTCAAAGTTATTGATGAACGTCGTCAAGGCAAGGGATTTGCCATGGTGAGCGGTTTTCGCAGTGTTTCAAAGAGTACTGATTACGTAGTGATGCTCGATGGTGATGGTTCATACGATATCACTGAACTTCCAAGAATGCTTGAGCCGCTCGACAGTGATTTTGCTGATGTCATCGTCGGTACCCGTCTTCAGGGTAGAATAAATGAGAACGCGTTGCCGGCGCTTAACAGAGTGGGAAACTGGCTTTTTACTTTTATCACTCGTGTTGGTTACCAAACGAATGTGACGGATGTCTGCAGCGGCTATTTTGCGTGGAAAGCAGAAGTGGTGCATACGATTGCAGATTACATCGAATCAAAAGGATTTACCCTGGAGATGGAGATGATCGCCAAGATGGCTCGCATCGGATTCTCATGCTATTCTGTGCCCATCTCTTACCATCCGCGTGAAGGACACTCTAGTCTGCATCCGTTGAAAGATGGTCTGCGCATCTTACGTGCCTGGGCTAGGTACTTGTTCTGGGTACCGCACAAAGTATCAAGGACTCATGAATTACATCTGCACGAGTCTGTATAAGGTATCAATTTTGCCTGACAGTGTACTTTTTGATTCTGTATCGAAGAAAAAATAATGAACGAAATCTAAAAATTATAGAACTTATTGCAGTCTGGTGCGTCTGCGCTGGGACCGGTGGTTGTAGCGCTCTGCAGGACACCGAGTTCACTGAATTTCTGCGTGGTGGTAGCATCTCTTGTCTTGATGACTACTTCCCCGCTTCGGTATTTGCCAGGAGTGAAGTTCACTGAGAACGCATCGCATTTTTCCAGTTCGTCTCCCTGACCATTTTTGCCTGTAACGCTGGTGTGCACTTCTGTGTAGCCTGGCTGGAATGCCATGGTTCGAGGCAGGCTCATGAACGGTTCGACTTTGCTGCCCTGAATAGTTTCAAGAGCTGACAAGGCGCCTTCATCAGTAATTTTTCCTTCGGGAGTGAGTACGCCAACATTGTCGATGGTTGCGTATTGCGGTCCTTCACCAAGTCTGGTATTGTATTTTGCTGCAACAGGAATTACGGCTACAGTTGGTCCTGCGCCTTTGCAACCCATGTGTTCGGAGAACTGCACTCTGCTTGAACGGTAACCTGGTTCTGTTACAAAGTCAAAGTCCCCAGTCTCTTTCTTTAGAGGAGTTACTGCTCCCATGTTTCCACAGATTTCCCATAGTGCCGCATAGCCATCTGAACCATCATTCTTTTGGAAAACGAAGATGTCTGCAGTAAATTCACCTTGTGCACCTGCTGGTCTTTTTGTGGAGACTGCGTAGGTTGTGCTTGTACCCTTGCCTGAGCTCATACCGAAACTTGATGCATCAAGGTCGTAGCCAAGGTCGGTTGTGAATTTACCGTCTGCAAGTTTTGCAGTGCCGTTGGCGTTTCCTGACATCATTCTAGCGATGAGTGCTACAGGGTCTTTTGCATCCAATTCACAGGTTGCAACATCCTCAAGAAAGTATTTGGTTTCGTCAGCAACGGGACCTTTCCTGATACCGGTAGGATTTCCATTTGGCGTAACCCAGGTTGAATTCTGTTTGATTCTATTCTGATAAAAAGGGTCATCACAATTGTTTGGCGCACCAGCCATTGCTGTTGCGGATGCAAGAGCAATAGAGGCTGCAAGAGCTATCTGTTCTAGTCGTTCCATGTCTACCACCTGATACCTAGCTGCTGCTTATATGCTTTTTCACAGATAGGCCTGTCTTCAACAGCGCCAGAAACTTTGCTGTCAAGAAGGTTTCCGTCTGCTCCGTAGGTCTGTGTGATGGTTTCATCTTCACCAAAAATGGTAGCTTTGCCAGCAAGACCGGTTGAAGGTGCCCACTCAACTCTAAATGAGTCGCAGCCGTATCCTTTGAATCCTGGTCCGTTTTCGCCTAGTGCAAGCGTATAGACCGAGGTTGTACCTGGTTTGAAGGCCATAGCTTCCTGCAGGCTACTTAGGGGTGTTACCTGTTTTCCAACTGTGCTGTTAAGAGCTCCAAGTCTGGATGTGTCTGTTATATAGCCGTCAGGGCCTTTGATAGTGACTTTGTCAATTCTTCCGTATTCTGGGTCTTCTTCTTTAGGTTCATTATAGTGGACTCCCAGATCAAGAACGAGTACATTGCCTGCGTCTTGCGCACCGACTTTTACGCCGTTGTAGACAGCACCTTTGCCGGTTTCCAGCTGTAGGTCGAACACTTTTGGCATTGGACCAGAAACAGCGTTGGTTGTATCTCTTTGGGGAGTGGAACTGCATGCGGCTAGAGCCGCGACGCTTCCTATAATTGCGATTTTTTCGAGTCTATTCATAGTGATGCCTCCTGTAACTACTTAGTGAGAACAAACCGAGATTTATAAAGGTTTATCTCTGAAGAGCTTTGTCTCTTACATATTACTTTTGTGCAAGTCAGTCTATTGTCTCTGACCAAGTACGTACTTCATAAGCAGATAGAACAATCGTTGATGAACGATCCTGTAAGATGAGCGTCGCTTCGACTGGCGTGTTTTTCTTATTGACGACCGTGATGAACGCTGTGCTACCTTCGGTTGTGACAAGGACATCTATGCTGCTGTCGTGCGTCATGCTCATGATGCTCTGACCCGGCTGGTGTGCGGCTACAAAATCTTTCTTGCTGTCAAATATGGGATAGGTCTGGTAGGTGTTTGACCACATACCGAATCCTCCATCATCCTGAAGCGATGTTCCACTGTAGAAAAGTTCAATGTCGACTGCCTGACTTTTGACCATCCAGATGAGTGACGAAGCGTACCATGCAGCTGTGAATTGCTCATCAAGTGTTGGCATGTACTCAGCTCGGAAATCTGAATTCAGTTCGGAGATGATTAGTTCCATGCTTGAGTCAAAGCTGTCCATGATGCTTCGTAAACGCTGTGGTTGCGTGTAGTAGAGGTCCTTTGTATCGCTCATCTTCTGCCGCTCACTGTCAGCGCCTGCTGTGTTGCCGTACTGATGAATAGAGATAAAGTCAGGCTGGCTGTGTTCAAGGAAGGCCAATAAAGGCGTATCATCGCAGGAAGCGCAGAAATCAAGAGTGTAACCGCCAACTTTAGCGTCTGGAAACCTTTGGTGCAACGCTTGCGAAGCTGCATTGAAGAGAAGACTGTATGCAGAAGGTTGCGTCTCCCACCAATTATCGGTGAACGGCTCGTTCCATATCTCAAAATACCAGGTGTTCGGATCGCAACCCTTAAGGACACACCATTCTTCATAATGTGCAGCTACCGCATCTATGTAAGCTATGAACGATGATTGATCCTTTGGAGGGAGTTCCCCATGCGCATTGCCTATGATGCCTGGCTGATGCGCGAATACGATGAAGGGGGTGGCTCCAGTGTCGATCACTTTTGCGATGTAGTCGTCCAATGATCTGAAGTTGTATCCTTTCTCATCTATTGGTATGGTACTTGGTCTCCACGAGGGGCTACTTATCCAGACGCGTATATATTTGCTTCCAGCATCTTGATGATAGATTGAAGGCAGGGTATCGTAGGTGAAACCGTGCCAGTTGTCATTTTCATTGGCGCCATATCGTAATATCAGCTCATCGTCTGTTGCAAAGTTCTCATTTTCCGTTCGCATAGAGATGTGAAAAAAGAGGAGGCTAATGATAGTAAAAACAAGCAATATGGTAAGTATAGGTCCTCTTACTGGCAAATCTGCTCTCATCGAAAGCGGTATTCCTATTGAATATAAAAAGGCTTTTAAATATGAGCAAGTTTTCACCCCTATTGTGTGATGACAATTTGCCTATTGGCAGCCAGGAGTTAGCTATATGGACTACTTAGCATGGATCAGGTCAAGATTAGAGCGCCATGAACACTATCGGGAATCGTTCTGGCTTATGTCCAACTCTGTGCTTACCGCTGGTTTAGGATTCATCTTCTGGACATTGGCTGCCCGTTCATTGTCTGCTGATGATGTAGGTCATGCGACTATCATCATCTCAGCCATGGAGCTTATCGCTATAGCTTCATTTCTTGGACTTAATGTTGCGATGATCTATTTTCTGCCACGTGTGAAGCTTAAAAGCCGGATCATCGGTACGACCTTAAGCATGACGGCAATCATGTCATTTGTCATTGCGACGATATTTACTGTCTATATGCTACTTAGCGGTCAGGCATTCCTATTCCATACCATCTTGACGCAGTCAATGTTCGTCGTGCTTAGCGTCGTCTATTCATTGTTCTTATTGATAGACTCAATATTTATCGCACGCAACGAATCTTCCAGACTTGCATTAAAGAATCTGGTCTTCAGTGTGCTTAAGATCTGTCTGCTGTTCCTGCTCATATCCTGGAGCGGTTTTGGCATCTACCTCGCATGGACGATCAGTGCTGCATTCGCTTTGCTCATAGGTCTTGCGATGCTCCCCCGTTTTAGATTGACTTTGCATATCGATGTGCTCACACATATCATGCCTTACGGCTTTGCCAATTATCTGGCTCAATTCTTTGAGATGCTTCCGCGACTACTGCTACCTTTTATCATAGCAGTAATACTTGATGCAGAGCAATCAGCGTACTACTATATCACCTGGATGATCGCAGGTTTGCTTGGATTTGCGACTAACGCTATCACTATCCCTATGCTATCTCAGGCCAGGGTCTCGACTATGAAGAGAAGCCTGGGGAGAGCTGTACTGGTTTTGTATCCATTGCTCATCAGTGGAGTAGTATTCCTCTACTTCTTTGGGGAATTGCTGCTGCATATTTTTGGAAAGAATTATGCAGATGATGCGGCGACTTTGCTCTTTCTCTTCGCTTTGGCCATGCTACCTGAAAGTGTGAATGCTATCTATATGACAATGTGCAATATCAAGAAGAAAGTAGTGCAAGTAGCTATCACTCAGTTTGCCATCAGTTCTATCATACTAATCCTGTGTGTCTTGTGGCTTCCGTATGGCCTTATCTATGTCGGCTACGCCTGGCTTTTAGGACACGGGCTTGTAGCAGTTGTGACACTATACAGAACGATCATCATGGTGAGATCATGAGCAGTGTGAAGATTCCTGGATGGTCCGTAATGGGGCCGGTTATCACACAATTTCTCCTAGTCCTTACACTGCTCGTGTTCTCCATCTCGCGCACAGAAGGTGCTCCGGTATTCCTCTTTTGGTTCCTTATCATCGGACTTGCTTTGCATACGCTTAGTTTTGCGAAAAAGGAATGGAAAATTTATGCGATCGTCCTTGCTGAAATAGGTCTAACGTTTGTATCAGTGTTTACCTATGCAGATATATGGAATCTTGAGAGGGATGAAATCTTTGAGTCTCAGCTTGCTGAGATCTTCGCTGAAGAAGGATTGTGGGATCCCACTCTTGGGGCTGGATTCGCTGAGAACTACTACGGGTATAATCCTGTCATGCATCTGACGCTCGCTTTCCTAAGCGAAGCTACAGGGTTGTCACCATTCTTCCTATCAAAATACATTTTTATCTTCATGCTGCGTGTAGTGTTTGTTCTTGGTGTCTATGCAATCATAAAAAATCTTGTGAAGGATCCTGAGCATGCGTTCATCTCAATGGTCATCTTCCTTTTTTCGCCACGTCTATTCTTCATGAGCATATCTCGAAGGTTTATCGCAGCCATCATCGTAATCTTCGCCCTTATCATCATGATCCGGTATTTTCGTGAACATAAGAGACGTCTTCTAATGATGCTGTACATCATATCACCGCTCATCGTACTTGCTGATCACAGCGTTTCATATCTTTACGCGATTTTCATAGGTGGCTCTATCCTATTTGTCAGGGACAAGGGTCATCAGCTGATCTATCTGGCATACTATATGTCACTCATCATGCTCTGGAACTACGGATTTGCACATGTCCTTGTAGAGAAAGATCTTGCGTATCTTGTTGGTGTCCTTGCTTCATTCCTTACCGGGAGTTCAGAGGTCATCGGCGAGACGGTCCATATCAATACCTGGTTTGAGACCGCGCTTGTCATCAGTTCACAGATAGGTCTACTCCTTTTGAGCTTATACAGCATCTATCATATTCTTCGTACCAGAGCGCATTCTTTCCTTGGTTATCTTACCTTGATAGGTCTTGGAGGATACTGCATCAGCATCGTACTGCTGAGTACCAGTTGGGTGGTCATTGCTCACATTGTCTTTTGGCTGGTCAGCTTGCCTATCATCCTCCATGCGACTCAGACTGTCATGTTGCTAAAAGATGATACTTACCTTCGCTATGTACTGGCGGGTCTGTTCATCATCTATGTTGCAGGAAGCGTAACTCTTGGTTATGGTGCCGCTCTGGCGAGCAGGGATGCGCCTGTCGTACTTGAATTTAGAGATGTTAAGGATGAGGCGTTGTATGCTTCTGCGGTTTGGCTTGCTGAGCATGACAGGACGGATGCTTTCATACTTGGTGATATCACTGTGTTCGATATTTACGGGGGACATTTCAGATACCATGTTCTTACAGAAGGGTTTGCGCGAGATTTCTTCTCACTGAGTGATCCTAAAAGCATCAATAATTTCCTGAGCGAAGCATATACATTCGGCTATTATCAACATACTGAAAAGACTGACAAGATCGAGTATATTGTCGTATATGATGATATGTACCGACTTGAGAGCTTTCTGCTCGGTCAACCACTTTCAGATCAATACAGAAGTACTCTTGAGGAGAGCAGTGTAGAACTTGTGTATGATAACGGGGAAGTACAGATCTATCGCAACGAAGCATACACTTTGGCGTAATCATCGGCCATGGCTTTCGCACTGAAGCGTTGAGCTTTTTTTGGTATGTCTTTGGCGAAACGACGCTGGAGCTTTTTGTCCGTAAGCAACCTATCCAGTGCACGCTCTATCTCATCAGGCGCCACAGTATCAAGGATGAGTCCAGTGCGTTCATGTTCAACTATCTCAGAGAACCCGGTCCTGGAGGCGATAACGGGCGCACCGCATGAGAGCGCCTCCAAAGCGACTGTAGGATAATTCTCCCTATAGGATGGGAAGATGCACACCGTGGCTTTGTTATATTCTTTTACTAGTCCTTCTGGGCTAAGTGTGCCGAGCAGTTCGGTATTATCCAGGTCGATGGACGGCTCAAGGGGGCCCATACCTGCAAACCTGAAGTTTATTTCTGGAAACCTTTTAGCACATTCTAACAGTTCAAGGATCCCTTTCTCGCGCAGCAATCTACCTGCATAAAATACGGTATGTGCAGATCTGTACGTGCTTAGTCTTCTGAATATTTTTGTGTCGATGCCGTTTGGGATGACTATACAGTTCTGACCATACCTATTTTCTACGTATTCTGCTAGCCAACTGCTTGGCGAAATGACTGCATCAGCGTGCTTGAATGCCTGCTTGACAAATACATAGTGGAGCAAGTCCTTATGGATGTATTCGCAACCATGCAGAGTAATGACTTTTTTGGCTTTTGCGTTTCGCAGAACGTATCCCCATGGCAGTGCCATGTGTGAATGGATGTAATCAAAATGCTCCCTCTCCAAAAGACTATCAATTACAGATTTTCCTTGGAATGAATAATAGAGGGTCGGTAAAGGTTTTTGTGGTAGTGAGTGTATCTTGACACCCGGTATCGGATCAGGATGGGGTGAAAGAGTAAGCAGATGCACATCGAATCTCCTGGCGAGAAGTGCTGCATGCGATGCAGCGATCTTCTCAGCGCCACCTACGACCGGTGGAATAAGGGTCGATACGATCAACAGCTTCTTTTTCATGGGGCTTTTTAAGCAAAATCGCTTTATTAAATATCTGTTTATTGACTAACTTACTTTTACCACTCTTTAATGACGAAATATTTATAAATGGTCCCTGATTGATTGTTCGATATGGGACTGGTCCGGACAGCACAGAATCTTGCAGCCTCACTCATCTGGTATTCAGGCTTAGGTAGACTGCTTCATAATAACATGTCTCCACGCTTCACTGTGCTTATGTATCATCGTATCGCCAAGGATAAAGAGAGTATCGAATACTTTCCGGATGTCTATGGGGGAACCAGCAAAACATTCGATGCGCAGATGCGCTTTCTTGCAGAACACTGCAATCTGATATCTTTTGATGAATTGGATGATATACTAAGCGGAAAAAAAAGTGCTCCCAAACATGCTGTGCTTGTCACATTTGATGATGGGTATAAGGATAATCATGATGTGGCTTATCCCATACTTAAGAAGTACAAAATTCCCTGCACATTCGCCCTTTCCACTGGTTTTGTAGGACACAAGAGGCTTATGTGGTGGGACCAATTAAGCTATGTGCTTGGTAAGACTACGAAGGATTCGATTAAGGTTGAAGCTACGGAGATCGAACTAAAGGATCATAAGCGAGCGCTTCGAAAGATAACCAAGTATATGAAGACGCTCACTGAGAAAAAGAAACGCCCTTTTCTTGAATCGCTCTCAAACGAGCTTGGTGTGGTATTGCCGGAGGAGCGCGTCAGCATGACCTGGGATGAGGTGCGAAACTTACATGGTATCACCTTGTCTGCTCACACTGTAAATCATCCTATCATGACTAAGATCCCTCTTGCTGAAGCTAAAAAAGAAGCTATGGATTCGGTTCGAAAGATCGAACGTGAGACTGGCAATAGAGTGACGATCTTTACATATCCAAACGGGAAGAAGGCAGACATGTCCTCAGATTTGGATGCTTATTTGCACCACAAAGGTATAAGGTTCATACTTACGACGCTCTACAGAGAAAATGACTATCGCATATCTGCACCGTTTATCATCAACAGGAAAGGCGTCAACATACAACATAATCTAAGCATGTTCAGACTACAGGCTCTTGGTGTCGATACGTTTCTACAGGGTTATATAAAGAGGTTTTTGTAGATGATTGAGATCCGTGAACTTGCAGATATCACTCCTTACTTTGAGGAGTGGGATGACTTGGCGCTTGAGCAGGAAAATTTCTTCTGCACCAGTGATTGGATCCTCTCCTGGTTGGAAGATCATGATGACCTTGGAGAACCTTATATTCTGGGAGCGTTTGAAGATGACCGTCTTGTAGGTGTTGCGCCACTTATGATATGTAAACAGGGTCTGCCGGGATTCTCGTATCGATTGCTTCAGTTCATAGGTACTGGACTAAGTGATTACGGTGACATTCTCGCGACAGGCGATGATGTGTATGAAGCATTCCTTACGCACATTCATCATCATAGAGGGAAGTGGGATGTCTGTGACCTGCGAGAGATCAATAGTTCCTCCGAGACATTCTTGACTTTGCCGTCCGCTTTGCGTAACCTGAGGATGCCGTTTAGTACGTACAAGATGTTCTCCTGCTACCATATGGAGATCGGTGCTGCGAATGATGAAGCTTATGACATCCGAAACACATTCACTACGATGAAGCGTCTGCGCAATCAAGGACGAATCTCCATCAGTTTTGCAGGGAATGCAGCGAGTATCAATGATAAGATTTCCTATCTCGTAAGGTTTCTTAATAAGAGATGGGGTGCGGATGATGGAAGCATGTTCTCTGATTCCAGGAATTCAAATTTTCTTCGGATTGCATGCCAACATGCGCTGGCTTCAAAACAGCTTGCTCTCTTCAGTCTTGACATCGATGATAAACCTATAGCGGTGCTGCTCGGTTTCCAGTTTAAAGGCAGATTTATCATCTACTCCCATGCATATGATGAAAGATGGACAAAGTATCATCCTGGTAGACTGTTGCTGAAGCAGATTATCTATCACTATCAGGACAAAGTTGCTTTGATAGATTTTAGCCGGGGGGCTGAGTCTTATAAAAAACAGTTGTCCAATACAGTCACCAGGAACATAGGATTGCGAATCTACAATCATCCGCTATTGTACATGTCAGGTCTTGTCTATTTTCGTTTAAGAGAAATCCTTCTTAACGTGCCTTTATTGCACAAAGCAAGCATGAGCCTGTTTGACTCTATTCAGAGGTCCTTAAGCAGTTTTTCGTATAAACGAATGTAGTTTTCTTCATTGAATCGCTTGAATGTATCTATGGTCTTTTTTCTGCCGGGTGATCTGTATTCCATTATTTTTTTGGTGAGAGAAGCTGTATCTCCAGCTCTGAATACCTGTTCTTTGGTTACCAATTCTTTACTGCCACCAAGGTCACTTACGATAGAAGGAGTGCCTTGACTCATCGCTTCGAGCACAGTCAGCGGACAATTCTCCGGGCAGATAGACGGAAGAATGAGCGCTTGAGCCTTCGCATAGTGATTGCTAAGCTCCTGACCGGATAAATACCCTTTATAGACAATATTCTCTGGCAAGTTCTGCATCAGATGCTTCAGTGATCCATCTCCAAGTATGATCAGCCGTTTCTGAGGCAGGGCTTTGAAAGTCTCTATGAGCATCTCGATGCCTTTTGGTCTTTCAAGCATGCCTACAAACAAGAAGAATTCCTCTTTTTGCACGGCTTTGTTAGTAACATTCGCTGGGACAGTGTTAGGTATGGTGGACATAGGTCGGTCTATTCCTTGGGAACGGAGAAAATCCTTGAGATATGCAGAAGGGGTGATGATGCGGTCGATGTGCTCAAGCGCATCCTTCAGCATAGAAGTCGCCCTCCAAAATTGAGGAGGTCTATGATACTCCAGAAGGCATCCTGTACAATGCCTGATGCCTGGGCCTGTGCTGCAGACTTTTCCTTTCCTTAGATAATTGTTCATTGGACAGATGAGCCAATGGTCGTGGGCGGTCATAATTTTTTTGGCGTTCCCCAATCTCATCACGCGTGGTCCGAAGAGTGATAAGTTATGGTAATGGATCAGATCCCATCTCTGTGAGAGGACCTTTTTGATACGTGGTAGATCTAGTAAGGCAGTTGTGGTGTAAGCAGTCAGCGGAGCTAGCCTTCCCCAAGGCGAGTCAATCCAATGTACGGTGACATTGCGACTATTGGGATACACACCGCTTGATCTTTTACGGTCACGGATAAGCGCATGCGCGTCACGGGAAGCAAGAACATGAACACGATGGCCTTTGCGTGCAAGCGCGTTGGCGAGATAATAGACGTGCGTGCATGCTCCACCAACATGGTAGGGCGGGTAGAATGAGGTGACCATAAGGATGTTTACCATGAGTTGAGCACCTCTTTGTAATACTGGTAGGTCTGCTCTACCATCACGTCTTTTGTGAATCTTTTACGTATGTCTTTAGAGCCCTGTTCTGAGAGGCGTTGCATCAACGCGGGGTCTGTCAGGAGTGCGCGTAGGTGAGCAGCTAACTTCGAAGCATCTCCTTTTGGAGCTATCAACCCATTTTTGTTGTTGATGATCTCATCTACAGCCCCCACATCAGTGGCTATGCAGCTACATCCCATGGACATAGCTTCCAGAAGACTATACGGGAAGTTTTCATAGTAAGAGGGAAGCATGAAGATGTCTGCCAGCCGGTATAGGTAGGGCAGCATCCTTTGTTCAATGTGACCTGTAAGCATGTATTTCTCTTCAGGTATATTGTGTTCTTTGAGTAGATCCAGAACATAACCCTCATTTCCTCTTCCAGCTATGACCGCGAAACAGTCGATGCCTTTCTTGTGCATCTGAGCAACGCTTTTGACGTAGAGGTCTATGCCTTTTTGAGTGATGAGTCTTCCTGCATAGAGTACGACGGGTGATTTGACGAGTCTGAACTGAGGGAAATGTTTCAGCGCCTGAGCCCTGCTAATCTTCTCACCATAGAGTCTGGTATCAAGACCGTTAGGTATAGCGGTTATCCGTGCGGTGCAGCGCCGGTCATGTTCAAGCATTATCTTGAACTTCTCAGAGACGGTTATAGCAAATCTGGTCTTCTTGAGGTAGAGGTACTGCATCAGGCCTATGTACGGATAGCCTATGATACTGAAAAGTTCGCTTGGTGCCATCTTGAGAGGGTTTTTGTTGCTTGTGATAAAACCCCCTATCTGTCCTTCGATGGTCGTGTGTATGGTAACTACTGATGGAATATCCAAAGACCTCAGTCTTAGGAATATGTCGGGCATGTGGACTAGATTGGCTGCATGGATGAGGTCAAAATGGTAGCGTTCATGGAGCTCTTTGAACTTCCTGCCGATGGCTAACTGAAATTTGAGATTATAGAAGAACTGATCGTTGGCTGTGGATAGGGTATGGATATTTAGGTGCTTTGGTTTCTTTGCTCCTGGGACCATAGGTGTTATGATATGCAGTTCAATATCTTTGTATTTGGAGAGTCCTTCTGCCAGATTGACTGTGTATGTTCCTACTCCTCCCCAAGGTGTAAGGAATTCTGGTGCGAGCAGTGCGATCCGAATCTTTCCAACCATACGCGACTTATTAGATTGCGGGTATTAAAAAGTTGCTGCTGAGTTATCAGTACGTCTGAAATTAAATTAGAAATTAAATAATAAGGATTTCTCTGTGAAAAGTCCTTTTGTCGCCTGATTCCGGTGTGATGGTTACTCTGCATGTGTGCATACCCGGTTCTGCGTACTCTGGAATCGGAAGAGTGGTCATCTTTTCCATGTAATCTCCTTTGTCAGGACCCTCAAATGGACCGATATGCCTGAAGATTTCAAGGTCATAACAATGGATCTTCAATCTTGTCCTGCCAAGATCCTCATCACCGCCGTTGGTGAAACCTATGACCATCCTCGGTTCTGAACCAGCTTCGATACCAGTGTCATAGTTCTCGACGAATAGTTTATCGACGTGAATGTCGCCTGTCGGGATGTATTCCTTTTCTTCTTCTGGAGGGATCGGTTTAGGTTCGTCACAGGTGTCTAGAGGATACTGGTCTTCATCATGCTCTTCCCACTCCTGTACGAGAATATCGACGGATGCGGTAGCTGAATCTGCGTTAGCATCCCATGCTTCAAGCATTACCGTGTAATCTCCTGGTTCTTCATACCAATGGGATGGGCATCCATCGTAGCAGGTCTTGCCGTCTCCGAAGTCCCAGAAATAGCTAATAGGCCAAACAGCGCCACTGATGATAGGTTTGAAGATGAACTGAGTTGTCCATTCATAGCCAGAAAGTGTATTTGTTTCAATCTCAGCTTGTATCTGCGCACTTGCTGAAGCGGCAGTTATAATCAATAGTAAGAATGTGAAAATGATTGTTCTCATACTTTACCCCCTAAATGTTACTATTCTGGAGGTAATACAAGACCCTTTAAAAATACTTCGGCCTCTATTCCTTCTTGCCCAGAGCCTGTGGGGTCTGATAATCGAGTGTAGGGCCCTTATGGAAAAGACTGAAAAACATAACTATTATATAGTAAAAACATCTTTGTGCAACTAAGTATAGGGGTGATTACATGAGAATACTATTTGCACTACTTATTGCGGCTTTGGTCATACCGGTCACATCTGCTTTTGATGACATCAGTGTAAAGCACTACCGAGTCTACTCAGATTATGAAGAGAACGGACTTGTGTATATGTCTATTGAAAGTGAGACAGAGATTGACAGGGTCACTGTGCGTATCACTATCCCTGAGCTGGATATCAGATTGCCAAAAGTTGTCCTCAATGATATTGATGATGAGGTGGCTTCTTATGTGGCAGATTTCACTTACGGAAAAGTTGAACCCGGTGAATACATGGTCCGTGCTTATATCAGCGGTGAAGGAAAGCACAGGGTAGTGTACAGATATCTGTATATTGGATAGAATCGTTTTCTTTTTATGGTGTGATTCTCTTACAGTCTATTCTATATTTTTTTGATATCCTTCTTTAGAATACTGAGTGTTACCTCTTTGTGTGTTCGTACTTTAATGCAAATGAATCATGTATTCTGGAACCAATTTCATTTGTGCAGACACAAAGGATTAAAAACTTGAAATTCTTCAGCAATAACAATGGAGCTTGAGTTTACGCTGATCTATGTATTCGGAATCCTGGTGATAGGTTACATCCTTTCGAAAATCATCTCACGCATCATCATAAAACTGGTACGCACCGGAAGATATGTGGAACCGGTGGAACGAAAGGAGACGATCCAGACTATCGCTGAGAAGGTAATACTGGTCATCACATTCAGCATCGCCATCCTTTTCTTCGGAGTGAATTCGAAGGACGGGATGTTCCTGTCATTTTTTGACCTAGTTCCTACTGTGGTCATGATTGTACTAATGTTTATCATGGGTTCAGTCATCATCAATCTATTCATGTGGTTTGTGAAGAGATTTCTTGAATATATCAGGACAGAGGAATACTTTTCCAGAGAATCGCGGCAGTTTGTGCTTCCGGTGATGATTTTTGTGATACAACTTATTTTGTACTTATCTCTGGCCCATATTATCTTCTCGCTTGTCGAGATCCCTGTATTGCAGACAATCCTTGGATTTATTCTCTATCCTGTTATCATACTCCTGTTTTTCCTGCTTGCCGCAGGACTTATCAACCCGATGAGAGACTTTTTTGCCCGGGTCTATCTGCTTAACATCATGGAGTTTAGGCCTGGTACGCTTATCAAGATCGATGAGAAGGAGTATGTGATTAAGAATGTACGGGGCATGTATACTGAGCTTCACGAGAAGACAAATGGATTAGTCATCATGCCAAACCGTGTCATCGCAAGTTCCACTATCGGCATAGTCAAGCCGGTCAAGGAGATGGATACGCTACAGAAGCTCAAGGACAATTATGTCGCTCAGAGCAAAAGTCATTGTGGACCAGCCTCCGCTTCTATGGCTCTTGGTATCTTCGGATATCATTACACCCAAGAAGAGCTTGGCAAACTTATGGGAACCATCAAGCGCAAAAAGGCGACAGGTGCAGCTGGAACGCATCCCAAATCCCTTATTGAAACGGTTACCCGTATCACTGAGGGTCAGGTCGTCGGTGCATGGATCAGCTTTGACAAGATTAGCAGTCTTATGAAGGAGATCAATATATGGATGCGTCAGGGTGGGCTTTGCATTGTCGATTACAAGAAGAAGTATCTTTTCCCTGATGCCAAGTATGCTCATTACTCATTAGTGGCAGGTGTGAGGGGTGATGAACTGCTTATTGTCGATCCAAGCCAGCAGTCCGGAGGCGTTTATTTTTCAGATTATAGAGACATACTGATCGGTATGGATACCCATTCTGAGCTTATCCAGGGAAAACGGGGCTATATTGTCTTAGCTCCCTACGGAAGCGAGGCTTTCGACCGCATTCACAAGGGTGTCATCTATCTCGATGAGAATATGTATGACAAGGTGACCAAGCAGATGGGCCTGTACATCGCAAGAATGTCGAATCTCAGTGCCATCACCGATACAATGCCCTCATTTCTTCGCAAATACCTTACTGGATTTAACAAAGAAGAACAGGTCAGCAGGGTCTGGCGACCTAAAAAATAGTTTATTAACAAAACCAGTAAACTATATATATTCTAGACACTTTATGTATTCAAGAGGCGCAAGCCTCTTTTATATCTTGTAGCAGTGGAGGAAATAGAATGGATGAAGTGGAACTAGGAGGCAACATAAGACTCAATGGATTCTCTGCGCTTGAACCCGGTAAACTTGTCGTGGTAAAGAAGATTGTCGGCAATTATGCCAAGAGGTTGACAGAGCATGCGGAAGGATTTGACGGTCTTTCAGTCAGTATGAAGAAGGTGCATGGTTCAGATAATTTTGAAGTGCATTCAAAGGTTGTCGCGAAGGGTGGTCCATTCACTTCAGAGATTACGAACAGGAATCTTTTCTTCGCGCTTGATGATGTGTTGAGCAAACTGGAAGAGCAGGTCAGTAAGTAAGTCCTAGCAATTCTGGATCAATTATCTTATTGATTCTTACATTATTCTTTCTAAGCACAGGATGAATCTGTTTGTGCAGAACATACCTACCCACTGCTAGAGGAGGTTCTTCGCTTTTTGAGAGCAGCTCTTCAATTAGTCGGTGCCAAAGACCGTTAGCTTCGGTCGCATAGTCCTGAATATCTATCGACCTGTCCGGATATGTGTTGATGTCTATTCTACTCGAGAGGTTAAAGTAGAATCTTGTGGAATTTGTCAATGGCGCGGTCTTAAGCTGTTCTCGACGAAACTCCAATTCCTCTTTACCTTGCGGTCCTTTGTATCTCTTCGGTAGGAATCCAAGCCTGCTTAGCCATGGATATGTGAGGTCTGTGCAGGGATAACGTCTGACTTGAGCAAGTTTACGCTGTTTCTTGTAGATCGCTATCTCCTCATCAATGATAAGGATGTGCGGTGCATCTACACCATCGATGATCGCTTGGATCCTTGATTTGTGCTTGCACGCAGGATAGTAAGCGGTAGTGATGCATGGCGGTGAGATGTTATGATGTATATTCGGGCAGGGCCCTATATCAACTATTCCTTTGTCTGTGACCTGTGCTTTTAGGTACGTGCCCATTATATTTGTACCTGTGGGAATATTACCTTTTTCTTTGATGACTGCGGGCTCGATAATATACTCATCACCATCCACTATACGGACTGTATCTTTTATCTGGAGTTCTTCGTCTGTGTGCAGCACATATTCGGTAGGTTCTTCATGCTCAATGATACAGAGGGGTTGATCACATAGTTCTGCTGTGATGCTGTCGAAAGGAAGGAGTACGGTTAACCTTGGGTTTGAGCTTACTGCGGTGAAGATTCCCTCTTCTTTCTCAATATTGATTTTGTATTTTTGTAGGGCTGTTCTTTCTTGTTCAACCATGGGGAGTGCTTCAGGTGAGGGAAGCATCAATTCCATGGGGCGGTCCGGTGACTTGGTATGGTACCGTATATGCATCGCATGTTCAGGCAAGGCCAGGATAAAATTCCTTTTCGGGGTCTTCAGGCTGAGTGTCTTGCCGCTGGCCAGCAGTTTTCTGGAGGTCTCTAATGCCCTTTGTCCAGTAGCGAGGTGCAGGTGTTGGTAATTAAGTATCATAGTACAGACTGCCTAATCTTAAATTCGTCAGGTACCTTCTCTTCAACAAATGATACTCCTATCTTGCTGATACTTGAGTGCAATGGCGGTTCATCCGCTTTCTCAAAGAAGTCTTTGATAGTGGTGACCAATTCAACATCTGGACCGTAGTTCCTGACGTAGCCCTTGATGCCAAGACGTTGCGCATTTTTTTGTACATAATATCTGAATCCTACGCCCTGTACCTTTCCCGAAATGAGATATCTGTACATAACCCTGACTAGTCAATAGGAATACATAAATGCTTCTATCAAGGACTATGTTGAGAATCTTCTTTGATCAGCTCAATAAGATTTATAAACGCCGGCTACCAGTATGCATATATGGTTGAGGCCGCCAATAAGGTGCGTTATGGATTCTCAGACTTTCACATCACGGATGATGAAGTCCATTTTGTCGCTCTTATGAAGTATGTTGCTGATAATCTTCGGTTCGATTCGCACAAGTATCATCTTAGCTATCTCAAACGTCGTGTCCATTCACGCATGTTCATCACCAGGATACCTACGTATGACGGATATCTTCAATACATAGAAGGCAATGAAGAAGAGCAGCATCAGCTTCTGAAGAACCTGACGGTAAACGTGACACGTTTCTTTAGGAATGCGCTTGTATTCAAAGAGATTCGGGATGTTGTTCTTCCAGAGCTTTTCCGTTCAAAAAAGGAAGGCAAAGGGATAAAGATCTGGTGTGCGGGCTGTTCTAGCGGAGAAGAACCCTACACTATCGCTATTATCCTGTGCGAGATTCTTCATCAAAAGAAACTGCCGGAACATATCAAGATCTTTGGCACAGATATCGACCAGGAAGCTATCAATAAGGCGATGATCGGTGAGTATACGCAATCCCAATTGAGCGAGACCGAACCCTACCTGGTAGATAAGTATTTTATCCCCGATGGTGATGTGTACATCTTGAAGGACGGCATACGGGACAGCGTCACTTTTGTTAATCACGACTTGTTCAATGATTCTCTGCTGGCAGGCATGGATATCATAGTCTGTCGCAACGTAGTCATCTATTTCAACCAGGAAGCAAAAGAGAATCTCTATGAGGGTTTCTATTCATGTCTGAATAATTACGGATACTTCATCATGGGCAAGAGCGAACTACTTACCGGCACTGCGCGTAACAAATTTCATTTTGTCAATAGTGATGAGAAGATCTATCAGAAGCGGGAATGATCAGAGTTCACGTAGTACGCCAAGAGATTTGATCTGTATGGTGACTCGTTCTGTATCTGTGTCAAGGAAGACGGTCCGGCCGTGGTTACCACCAAGATCCTCTGCGATGATGGGTATATTGAGATTGTGAAGCACGGTCTTTACCGCGGTGGTGTTCCGCTGGTTGATAGCAATCTTGTCGTTGACCAGCGATGGGAACATGTGGGCGCCGCCTGCGATCTTTGCTTTGATGAATCCTTTATCCGCACCAAGTTCTAGCATCGCGTCAAGCGTCTTTGGGATGCACACATCCGCGAACTTATTGGGATTGACCGTCTTGAATGATGGTTTTTTGTAGGGGAGCATGATGTGCGCCATGCCATACACTTTGTTGACGCTGTCTAAGAGCATAACCGCTATGCATGAACCTATACCTAGACATGTCAATGTAGCTCCATGCCTACGGACAGCATAGTTTCCCATGCCAACGATTATAGACCTATTATCCATTGTATTCTTCACTTAGCCTAAGCATCTTCTGAAGGGACTCCAAGTCGAACAATATGATATATCCTCCCCCGATATCCTGGTAATCTATATTTATGTCTGTCTTAATTAGAAGCGCCGAATCGACGCTTTGGCCTATGTCGCTGAGGATGAAATCAATAAGGCTTCCTATCATATCGCTCGCGTAGTGAGGGACTGAAGGGATTATCTTCACCTTGAGCATGGTGGAGATCGCATTCATGTAAGAGCCTGTAAAGATATTGGACATCTCTTTGTACGCGGAGAGGTCTAATTCACAGGGTTCAGTCCTTTTCTCCTTATTGCAGTTTGTAAGGTAGTCGATGAGCTGCATTGCCTGTTCTTTTGGATTAAGGAATACCGCATCTCCGGAAAGGTCTCCGCTGATGCCTAGGTACACAGACATCACCAAAGTGTCTGCACCACCCATCTCTTCCGGGATCTTCTCAATAGGTGTTAACCTTGAAGATATCGGGCTGATCACTACTCTTTTGCCGAGCAGTTTTGAAAGCGCTGTAGCGGCATTACCCGAACCGATACTTGCCATCTCATTCAATACATCCAATTGTTTGCTGGAATAATTCAGATCATCCATAGTATCAAACTCCAATAGAACTTACGTCTGCTATGAGACATACCTTGCCATCACCAAGGATGGTCGCTCCCGCTATGCCCTTTACTCCCCGTATCAGTTTGTGCAGGTTCTTGATTAGAATAGGTTGCTGGTCGACTATCTCATCGACGATGAAACCTACTTTACGATCACCTTCTTCAGTAATGACGACAGCGTATTCTTTTAGGTCCTTCCTTTTTGCATAGAAGAATGAACTGAGGCGGACAAGAGGAACTTCCTGGCCTCTGAGCAGGATTATTTCATTTCCCTGGATGGTCTTTATGTTTTTATGCTGCAGGTCAATGGTCTCTATGATACTGCTTAGAGGAAGGGCATACTTGTCTCCTTCAACTCGTACGATGAGGGATGAGATGATAGCCAATGTAAGTGGTAGGGATAATTCGATCCTTGTTCCGAGACCTTCTTTTGAGTGGATTTTAACATTGCCTCCGAGGCGCTTTATCTTTGTGAGCACAACATCCATACCAACACCTCTTCCAGAGATGTCCGTAATCTGGTCTTTTGTGCTTAGACCTGGGGTGAATATGAGTGAAAGCATCTTCTGCCTGGACATACTTCTGGCCTCGCTTTCTGTGACTAGTCCGGAGTTGATCGCTTTCTGGACTACTTTGGCCGTGTTGATTCCGCCTCCATCGTCTTCGATGACAATCATAGCAGAATTCTTTTCTCTTGTCGCTGTAAGCCTAATTTTTCCTTCAATGTTCTTACCGCTTCTGATACGCTCATCAGATTTCTCAATGCCGTGGTCGACCGCGTTTCGGATGATATGGATAAGGGGTTCACTTATTTCATCGAGTACATTACGATCAAGTTCAATCTCTTCTCCTTTGATCTCGATGATCAGTTTTTTGTTCTCTTTCATGGAGAGGTCCCTTACCAATCTTGGGAAGCGATTGAAGATTTGTCCTACAGGTACCATCCTCTCCTGCATGACCTCTTCCTGGATGTTAGTCGTAAGTATCTCTATGCTGTTCGTGACGCTGCTCAGATTCGCCTGATTGGATTCTTTGCTTATCTGCTTGAGCTGCATATTTGCGATCAACAGTTCTCCTACCATATTGACGAGATTGTCCAATTTCTTGACATCGACGCGGATGCTCTGGATGGGTTTGGAGAAGGTCCTGACGATATCTTTTTTTATCTGGCTTTTAGCCGGGTCTATGTGTGTGGGGATGCTGTAGTTCTCTTCGGGGTCAAGAACTCTTGATTCAACTTCTGAGACTTTATTCATCCTCTCAATGAGTTCATCCTTGCTGATCTTTGTTCCTATGACCAGGTCAACACCGGATGTAACTTTTCCGTTGCGGATGTCATCAATGCTTGGATGCGCATATATGATGCGCTCCATAATGTCCTTGTTATCTCTTAGGAGCACCATGGCCTTTGGGCCCTTGAGCAGACAGGTGGGCTTGAATATGATCGTCACCCGAAAGACATGGTAGCCTTCTTCTTTGGCCTGCCATATCTGATGTTTCTGGCCGTCATCAAGTCCAAGTTGCATTGGAAGGTTGGTATTCTCATGGGTGAGTTCCTGTTTTTTCTCTGATATGACATCGAATTTATGGATCAGATCATCAGTATCAGAAAGATCCGCTTCGTGCGCATCGATGGTCTCAAGGCCATGCTCAAGCATATCGGCGCCATCAAAAAGACTGTTGATAATGTCCTCATTGGCTTTCAGAGAACCGTCACGCATCTTCGCGAGGACATTCTCCATGCTGTGGCTCAATTTAGAAAAGGTGTTATAGCCCATCATAGCTGCATTTCCTTTCAAGGTATGGCAAGCACGGAACACCTGATTGATATAGTCTGTATTGTCCGGCTCCTTCTCCAGGAGCAGCAGCCCGTCACTAAGGTTGTCAAGCTGCTCACGCGCCTCGTTGATGAAAGCATCCTTGTAATCTGACATTATAGTCTTGCTTGCAGTTCAGTCGTAAGGGTACCTGTCTCAGGCAGTCCATCAGCTTTGTTAGTTTTGATGTTCTCTACCTCTAAGACAAGAGTGGGAACGACTTTATCCAGGCTTGCCTGTACAGACTCATCATATCCCAGTTTCCCTTCTGCAAGATCCCTCCCCGTATATTCGACCATCTTACATAATTCGGACAGTTTGGTCAGTTCCATGATCGCGGATGAACCCTTGAGTGTGTGGGCGCATCTTCGAATAGTCTGAAAAGTTTCATTATTCTGCTCTGTCTTCACTTTCTCAATATTTTCCTTAAGACAGGAAATCTGTGATTCCGCCTCTTCGAGGAATGGTTCAAGGTATTCTTCATTCATAATCTATTCCCTCAGTATCTTGATTATCGTCTGTGCTATCTCATTTAAAGGTATGATACGCTCTGCTGCTTCGGCGTGAATGATGTTGTCGGCCATACCTCGTACAATGCAGGTCTTTGGGTCCTGCACGATAGTCATGCCTTTTTTCGCTTTGATGTCCATCATGCCCTTCTTACCGTCTTCACCAAGACCGGTAAGGATTATGCCAACACTATCTTTCTGATAGCTCTCTGCGGCTGAACTGAATAAGGCGTCGATGCTTGGCCTAAAGCCGTGTATCTTATCATCTTTTGTAAGTTTGATGCAACGCTCATGGCCTATCTTATCGATGAGCATATGAAAATTTCCGGGGGCGATATACGCAACTCCGGGACGGATTAATTCTCCGTTCACTGCTTCTTTGACCTGTATCTCGGCGGTCCTGTTAAGTCTTGCCGCAAAGGCCAGGGTAAACTCCTCCGGGATGTGCTGAACGATGAGGATGGGAGCTGGGAAATCCTTGGGCAATGCCTGAAGTATCGATTCTATCGCCTTAGGGCCGCCTGTGGAACCTCCAATAAGCACAACTTTATCACTATGCTTGCTGCCTGTGGCGAATTCTTTCGTATTCTGTTCTGTGATGCCCTGCTCAAGCTTTGCCTTCATTGCGGTCTTTATCTTCTCGATGATGATGTCCCTTTTCTTGTTCATATCTATCGATATGATTCCGGAGGTCTTAGGGATAAAATCGACTGCTCCAAGTTCGAGGCAGTTAAATGTATTCTCTTCATCAGAGAGAGCGCTTATCATGATGACCGGCAAAGGTTTTTCAGCCATGATCTTCTTAAGCGCGGTGATGCCGTCCATGACGGGCATACTGATATCAAGTGTGATAAGGTCGGGCGAAAACTCTTCTATCTTGTTAAGGAGGTCCTGTCCGTCTCTTGCTGTGGTGACGACATCTAATTCAGGGTCGGAGTTGATGACATCAGAAAGAAGTTTTCGCATAAATGCAGAGTCGTCGGTCACGATGACCCTGATCATTGTGTTTTGCCGTATTTGTCTATGACGTTGAAGATCTCCTGTTGTTTGAATGGTTTTGTCATGAAATCTGCTGCGCCATAGTCGACGGCTTCTTTGATCACGTGCTCCTGGCCACCGATGGAGGTACACATGACGACAATAGCGTTACCGTCAAATGCACGGATCTCTTTTAACGCGTCAAGACCCGTCTTCCCTTCCATGATGATGTCCATGAATGTGATATCCGGTTTCTCAGCCTTGTAGAGTTCAATAGCTTCATCTGCATTACTGGCTTCTATTACCTCACAATTCCTTTCCTTAACGATATTTTTGATAAGGGTTCTCATGAAAGAAGAGTCATCAACAATAAGTACTTTAGTCAATCATACCACCTCCTGGTCAATGCCAGAGTCCTCTTTTGCAACATGGATTGGTTGGAGTTCGAGGGGTATATAAATCTTTTCTTTTGTATTTGGCCTACGAAATTACTTTACGGGAGCGCTCAAGCCGATATGCTGCATTGTTGAGCTGGTATGGAAACAGATGTGATTACCTTGGTTCTTTATAAATAACCAGTACATTCCAGCAGCCGGTTTACAAATATGTATACTGGTAGCCTCCTACGTGGTGAACATCCAAAAGTCTTTTAAAAGGCAAAATAAAGGGGTGTATTGGAGTTCAGAAACTATAGATTAGGTAAGTAGAATAGGAAAAGTATTTTAATGAGCTTTGCATGATTCAATAGCCTCGAAACATCGGATTTGAAGTTCATCACTAATGAGTGATGATTTTAGCAAAGATTAATAAATGAATCCGGAGTTTCGCCTATGTGTACGATGAGATTGACCAAAGAGGTTCGAAATAACGTCGTCAGAGAAGTCGTGGGGGAGGATGTACTGCCAGTCATGGAGTATCTCCTTGATAAAGAGAACATCTCTGAATTTAAGATAGCAGAAGCTCTGGATCTGGAAGTTAACCGTACAAGAAATATTCTTTATCGTATGTACACTCACAATATCGTTACATACCATCGAAAGAAGGACAGGATAAAAGGATGGTATATTTCTTATTGGACGCTCAATCTCAACAGGATCAAACAGCTGGTGACAGAACTTAAACGAAAGAAGATCGAACAGCTAAAGGACAAACTGACCAAAGAGGCAGCGAACGAGAATCTGTTCTTTCTTTGTCCGAACATGTGCATCCGGGCTGATTTTGATAGGGCGAGCACGCTAGATTTCAGATGTCCTGAGTGCGGTAACCTGCTTGCACAACAAGACAATTCAAAGACGATCGAGAATATACAGGGGCTTATTGAGAAACTAGAGGGGGAATTGGCAGATGATCTCAAAACTAAAGCAGTGGCTAAATAGAGACAAAAAAGAAGGCTGGGTCGACATGACCGGAGCTTTCAGTTCTAAAAGGAATGAAAAAGGCCTTGTTCACTTTGAAGGATCAGAGTAATCCTTGATAAGGTCATAGGTTATATTTTTACTATCTTCTACATGGGGTTGGTCAAATGGATCAACATCCCTCAGATAGGATGAGTATACCGCGAGGTACTGGAAGAATCCTATCAGTTCTCCTATATGCTCCTCGTCCAGCTTAGGGAGCGCTATGTGCGCTGAAGGTATATTCTTCATCAAGGAGTTTTCCCATGTGCCCTGAAACTCAAAATGGGTGGCTGTCGAGAGGGGAAGTCCCTGGAAGACATTTAGGTGGACATCTTTGAGGATGATGGACTTCAACTCTTCCGGAACGTTCAGAGTCTCATCGGTCCTGGTTTTCTGCAAAGTAAGGAACAAGGTAGCAAGATTCTGCCTTCCTCCAAAGAGACGTTGGTTGGTATGATGCTGAGCTTCAGGTGCAAGCGCCGTATAGATGGTCTGCCCTGTACCTGCTTTGCAGACGGATTCATGCATGAGCTGGATGATAAGGGTGGAGAGGCCGTAGAGACGGCGAACATAGATAGGTATGTAGAGTTCAGTCTTACCCTGAAGCTCAAGTTCATAGAGTCTTTGTGCCATTGTATATGCAGGATTCGTGATGTCAAGGATATCGGGTCCGTAGTGCTCATAAGCCTTAATGAATCCCCGTTCCACCTTTTCTATATCAATTCCGAGCAATGCGGCCGGCAGATAACTGGTAGCTGTCCTTGCAGAGAACCTTCCTCCTACAGGGGGGTGCTCAACGATAGGTAGACTAAGACGCTTTGCGTACTCATGGAGCGCTTTGCCATTGGGTTCAGTGACGACTATCGTCGGATAGTCTTTAAGGAAGAGTACGGTTTCAAGCACACCCATCGTCGTACCGGATTTGCTGATTGCTATGACAACGCTGTCTTGTGGACTGCAAGTCTCTCGAACCTTGTGAAGCACATCAGGCTCTGTGGTATTGAGGAGTTCGACATGCTTCTCACCTTCGTAGAGCGCTTCATTAAGAGTCAGAAAACTTGTGTTGGATCCTCCGTAACCAACGACGATGATATTCTTCTTATCAGCGAACCGCTCAGCCATGTGCTTCATGAGCGGTATATCGGGCGCATGTTCTTCGAACGCAGGGATCGGGATATTTTTTAGCTCCTTGTCTACTTTTACTCTATAATCAGTTATATCCAGCATCTTTTCCCTCCAGATGTTCTTTGTCCACTGTAAATAGCACAGAATCATAGCCAACATCGAATAGACCTATGCGGGCTCCGGCGTCAAGCCAGCCATGAGCGTAGTTCAGTGCCGCAAATGCGTTTATCTTGTCATCTTTGGATGCGAAGAACTTGGCGTCATCATAGTAACGCTGTGCCATGTCCCTGAAGTCTTCTGCTGTTTTATGCCAATCCAGCTTACGTTCGTTTCCGTTCTTAATCTTAGCGAGAGCTCTTCCCGTTACGTCGAAATATTTTGCCAGCTTTTCTTGCGTAATGGTATCCATGACGAACTTTTTAACTCGGCGTATATATTAATTTTTGGACTAAAGACAGTCAAAGTCTGGTCTGTAAGCGTCATATACGCGATTCTGCACCAGGGTGTAGAAGGGGATAAGTCCGTGTTCGAAGAAATCGTTACGGTAATTATTCATGTAAGGATCTGTGTGCGTATGTCTTTGCGCTTCGTAAGTGATGTCAACTGCGTTTCCTATGCTTCCCATTAAAGGAAGGCTCAATACTATAGCTGTTAGTGGTCGTCCCATCAGAATTTTTCGAAAGAGCTTGTTTATAAACAATTTGGATTTAAAATAAACAACATTCAAAGCAGAATGAAATAAAAAAGAGCCTAGAAAGAGATACCGAGTTTTTTACCTTTTATCTTCTCTGCTGTTTTGGCTTTGTGCTCAGAAGACCTGTGCACCTTACAGGATTTGGCTCCAACTTTTTGTGAGATGGCACCTTTCCACATTTCGATGTACCTGTGCAACTCAGCATCATCAGTCACGAGCTCAAGGTCGATGGCATCGGACCTCTTGAGGCCGGCATCTTTCCTTGCGCTTTGGATACGTCGCATGACCTCACGGGCGAAACCTTCTGCAAGAAGTTCTTCTGTGCGTTCGGTGTTAAGGTAGATGCTTACCTCTTTTAAGTCTTCGACCTCAAAACCTTTAGGTACTGTCTTGCCTATCTCGACATGGTCCTTGTTGATTGTGAACTCTTCATCACCTATCTGTAGGACCGCACTGCCTTCTTTGTTTAAGGTATCAACAAGTTCGTTCGCATCGATCTCTTTTAGCGCTTCTGCGACTTTAGCTGTATTCTGTCCAAAATCCTTGCCAAGGAGCTTAAAATTTGGACCTACACTAAACTCAACTTTGTCGAATTTTTCAATGATGCTGATCTTCTTGCAGTTCACCTGATTCTTTATCAGGTCGCCGATATCGTCGATAACTTCTTTCCATTCAAGCGATTCTATGAGTATTTCGCTGACCGGCCAACGTACGCCTATCTGCGCTTTTTCACGGGCCCGAAGGACAGTCTGGATAATCTTTGAACCAAGGTCCATGTGGTACTCAAGGTCTTTGTTGATGTAGGACGCTTCAAGGTCAGGCCATCCCATCATATGGATGCTCTCATCGCTCATGCCAAGAGGTCCTTTCAAATTTTGGTACATCTGCTCTGTTACAAATGGAGCAATAGGAGCGAACATGGTAAGCGTCTGAATCATACTATAGGAGATTATATCAACGACCATCTGTTTTTCTTCATCGGTACCCAAGGCAAGCTTGTCACGAACATACTGGATGTAATTTCTTGAGAGATCAAGATAGAAGGATTCTATCTCATCAGGTATCTCATCAAGTCTGAAGGCATCAAACATCTGCGTGACGTCTTTGATTGTCGTCTGCAGCCTTGAGATGATGTACGCCTCTTCGATGCCCATCTTCTTCTGGTCCGGAATGCCCGGTTTTATACCTGTGTTCTCGACGGTATCGATAAGGAGGTTGTGCATATTCCAAAGAATGAGTAGATTTCGAAGTCTTACTTTAGTGTCTTCAGGATTGTAGTTCATATCCTGGCCTGCTCGTGCTGCACCTATGCAATAGTACCTGAGTGTATCGGCTCCGAATTCGTCTATAACTTCGTACGGACTGGTGACATTGCCAAGAGACTTGGACATTTTCATGCCTCGATAGTCATTGATGAACCCGTTCATGTAGACGTTCTTGAAGGAGGGTTTATCAAAAGCAAGCACTGATGCAACCATAAGCAGGTTAAACCAACCTCTTATCTGGTCTTTTCCTTCAAGGATGAGGTCTGCGGGGAACCACTTCTCAAAGAGATCTTTTTGTTGAGGATAGTCGTAGCAGAGCCAGCTTGCGCATCCTGCGTCAATCCAAACGTCCAGCACATCAGGAACACGTTTCATCTCATGCTTGCATTTCTCGCATTTCCACATAACTTGGTCAATGAAGGGTTTATGCAGATCTTCAGGGACATATTCTGTCTTTGATTTGAGCTCATCGATCGAACCGATGACTTCGATGTGCTTACATTTTTTCGATGTGCACTGCCAGATAGGGGCTGGAGTTCCCCAGTAACGCTGGCGCGTGATACCGTTGTCTTTAATGTTCTTGAGCCAGGATTCGAAAGCGTTGAATGCGGCTTCAGGCACCCATTTTATGTCCTTGTTGAACTCGACCATCTTGTCTTTGAGGTCTTCTACTTTGAAGAACCATTGTTCGGTCGCCCTGAACACTACCGGCTGTTTGCATCTCCAGCAGTGTGCGTAATCGTGCTCAACCGGAGTTTTGGCGATAAGCTGTCCGGTGTTCTCGATATGTTGGATGAAGAGCTTGTCATCTTTCTTTGCGGTAAGTCCAGCGAATTTTTTCATCACGTCACTGAAGACGCCGTATTCATCTATCTCGTTGAATGCTTCAAGTCCATTTTGGCGGCCAACTTCATAGTCTTCAGGACCGCATCCCGGTGCGCAATGTACGAGACCTGAACCGGCTGTTGTGTCTACATATTCAGTTGACATAAGGACAGAGAATGCTTTTGGGAATTTCTTCGCAATCTTTTCGTAGACATCGGATTCGTTATGGAAGATATGCTCATAATGAATTCCTTCGAGAGTTTCGCCCTTAAACTCCTCGACTATCTCGAAATCTTTACCAGCTACGCTTCCCATGAAAGGGCCAAGGATCGCTTTTGCGAGAATCCAAGTCTCGCCTTCGGTCTTGATGCGGACGTAATCCAGGTCAGGGTTGACCATGACGGCAAGATTGAACGGAATAGTCCACGGTGTCGTGGTCCAGATGACGAGATGCTCGTTGTCCTTTCCTTTGACTTTGAATTTAACGAAGATGGAGGTGTCCGTAACTTCTTTGTACTCAAGTTCGTGCTTTGAAAGTGATGTTGCGCAGTCCCTGCACCAAGTCATGACTTTATGGCCTTCATACAGACGGTCTTGTTCAAATGCCCGTTTTACAAGGAACCATTCACCCGCGATAAACTCGGGGGTGATTGGTCTATACGGGTTATCGAAGTCCATCCACACTCCTATGCGGTGGAAGTCCTTGATCATAAGTTCCATATTTTCTATGCAGAATTTTCGGCACTCTTCGTTGAACTTTTCAACGCCAAACTCTTCTATCTGATCTTTATGTGTGAAATTGAATTTTGCGCAGACCTTGTTCTCGGTAGGCAGTCCGTGCATATCAAAGCCAGCTCTGTCCCATACATCGAAGCCCTGCATGCGCTTGTAGCGCATAGCTGCATCGCGAAGGGCTTTGCCCCATGCGTGGCCGAGATGGATCCTTCCTGAGGTATACGGCGGTCCGTCAAGGTAATTGAATTTTTTCTTTCCTTTGTTTCGGTCCTTTATTTTCTGGTATATCTTGTTTTCATCCCAGAATCTGAGCATCTCTGGCTCGATCTCTTTAAAATTGTAATTGCCTACCATGGTTTATAAAGAACTGCAATAGTATCTTGTTTAAAAAATCTTTGTGTGCAATGAAGGTAAGAAGAGGTAAATCAGTGGAATTTCCACTTCTTTTCGTACAGGGAGAGAATTTTGACCACTTTTTTGTTTATGTTGACATAGTGTATATCATGTATTTGTTGCCCTCTGGCAGGTTTGTGGTTTAGAGCATCATCAGGTGTTCTACCTCCGAAAAGCTCAGTGACTACTCCATCTGCCAATAATTGGGATTGTCCGATACCACCAAGGACGCTGAATCCGACCTTTAATTGCCAGAATCTGGTCTTCCCGTCGATCTCCACTTCAGCAAGATATTCTTTTACCATAGATGCACTGGTGAGAAGGGAGTATTTAAATCTGCTGTCGTACATTAGCTTACGGCACAGGCTTATAAAGGCAGCTCACCTTGGAGCTTTATAATGAAGATAGTGTTGACAGCGTCTGTAATCGCTCTTGCGGCTGCGTCAAATTTTGATTGGGGTCCGCCTGAATATATGAGAAGTCCGCTTGAGAGCATCGTTTCTGTACAACCCTACCATGCTACGCGAATACATGTGACATGCAAAAGAGAAAATGGGTCCTTGCATCAGTACAATGTACACCATACAAATAGTCTTACTTGCGGTAAGGATACGTTATATGCGAGTGACTATCTTACTGGGAAAAAGGCGTTTGGCCCTTATCAGCCGATGTAGGTATTGACGGGCTGATTTGATCGGGTGGCCGCTTCCTCACGGTCCTTAATCTGCTGTCGGACTTCCTCGGGGATGTGAGGATTTTCAATCTCATTGATAAGCCTGTCAGCGTTCTCAAGCAGGATCTTTCCAAAGACCTTCGCAGTGTAAGGGTCTATGACGACTCTTGCGAGAATAGACCTTGTGAACTGATCAAGGAAGAGCATATCCACTTTGCCCGCTTTGCGGATCTTTTCGTGTCCCTCCGGCGTCTTTTCGATGTTTATCTTAATATTGGCATTGACATTGCACTCGTCCGCATATATAGGTTTGATGCCTGGGGGCATCTTGATATCTTGATGTTGCTGTTCCATTGTTCCACCTTTGTGTAAGCATGCATATAGTACTTATAAATCTGTTCAAAACCATCTAGGATTCATAGGGTCATAAGATTCAAACTGAATCGGTACTTTGACTTCTGTCTTTATTTTTGGAGGGGGTAGATGTGCTCTTGAAAGGTACAGTCCAAATTGCTGGACCGCAATTGCCAAAGCTACGGGAGAATAGGTTGAGAAATACAGATTCAAAAAATCAGGATCACGAAAAGCAGCCGCGAATACCGGGACCATGGTAAATCCAAGACCTATTGAAACACCAGTAAGAGCAGTTCTTCCAAACTGATTTGAATTTTTTGGCAAGTCATTTGCCTCAAGCTCAATCTGTTCCTCAAGCGGAGTCTTAAAATCGTTTGCGTCGATGAAACTTTTGGTAATGTTCCTCAATACATAGGACTCCGGATGACCCAGGTATATGCAGAATGTCTGGATACGACTTGAAATCCTGTAGCTCTTGTTTGTGAGCTCTTTGTAAGATTTACCGGTCAGACTCTGGTACCAGTCTCCAATCCGAGCGGCACCCTTAATCATCATATTATCGAATTTTGTAAGAAGGGTTCCATCATCCGGGTAAAACTTATCCTCAAGAGACATACGAACGGGGAATGAATTTCAGTTTATAAAGCAATTCAAAGAAATAAAGTTAATGCACTCGTTTGAATTTACGCTCGAGCTCCGCGAAAGGTATGTTGATGACCGTTGGCCGTCCGTGGGGGCAACCGAAGGGCTTCTCGCATCTGTTGAGCTCTTTGATGAGATCTTGCATCTGGGGAAGCGTGAGTTCATCACCGGCTTTGATTGCTCTTCGGCATGCCATGCTCGCGAGTTTGTCGTGATTGGATTCATCAAGTGCGGTGATGCGGTCCTTTCGCATATCGGCTATGACATCATGGATGAGGTTGTCGTAGAATCTGCCGATCAGTTTTGGGATCTCGACGATGCGAAATGTGGTGGGTCCCATCTCCTCTAGTTCATAGCCCATCTGCTGCAGCAGTGTGTTGTTCTCACGGATGAATGATGCGTCCTGCGAACTGAGTTCAATGAGTTTGGGGACGAGAAGGGATTGTTTGGGTACTTTCTTTGCTTCAAGCTGGCACTTGAACTTTTCGAAGAAGACTCTTTCCTCCGCAGCGTGCTGGTCGATGATGGTAAGCCCTTTCTCGCTTTCGATAATGATGTAGAGCTTGTTCATCTGGCCAAGTACCCGGTGGGTTCCAAGACCAAGTGTATCTTGCACCCTATTTGTTGGTTGGGTGTATTCGCTCTTCTCATCGATCTCCACTGAGGGAGTCGCATGCCATGCATGCTTAACTTGAGTAGGTGGCATGAGAGGTACGTCCATATGGTTGGCTAATCTTGCCCGGGCGTCGGTAACCTCAGGATCGACATCAGCGGTATGATGGTCGGAAAAAGATGTCGCCGTCTCTTTAAGGAGCGTGGTCTGCTCAAGTTTCGGTATTGAGTAGATCTTTGTCGCTTTCGCGTTTGTCGGGATGTCCCCGAGCTCAACATCTGGTATGAGGCTGCTTGCCCGAAAACAGGCACGCATCGCTTCGAAGACATCTTTGTAGAGCCTATCTTCATTCTCGATGCGGATAATCTCTTTTTGCGGATGCACATTCACATCTGTTTTTGAGAAATCGATCTCTATGAAGAGTACGCAGACAGGGTTTCTGTCAAGGAATAGTAGTGTATGGTACGCGTCATAGATGGCATTGCTGATGGTCTGATTCTTTACATACCTGCCGTTGACGAACAATGATTGGTAGCTTCTGTCTGACTTAGTCAGATATGGTTTACCTGTGAGGCCTTTAAGAGTAAGGAAGTCTGTTGTGTGTTCAATAGGTATCATCTGGCGAGCAGTGTCTTTTCCGTAGAGGTAGACAATTTTGTTGAGCAGATTTGGAGAGCCCGGACAGTTGATGCTGTCCTTACCATCGCAGATGAGGTGTATGGATAGATTAGTATCACTAAGTGCATAGCGGGTTACGATGTCGCTGATGTGACCTAGTTCTGTCTGGTCGGACTTGAGGTGCTTCTTTCGTGCAGGTGTGTTGAAGAAGAGGTCTGTGATGATGATACTTGTACCTGTTCGAGCAGGCACGCGTTTAGTTCCTATGATGCGACCAGCTTCAATCTCCACTTCTATACCGCTCTCCATATCTTCAGTCTTTGTGGTAAGCACCATATGAGAAACGGCTGCGATACTGGCGAGAGCTTCTCCCCTAAATCCGAGAGTACGAACGGAAAAAAGGTCGTCAATATCATGTATCTTACTTGTCGCATGGCTTTTGATGGAAAGCATTGCGTCTTCTTCGTCCATCCCCTGCCCGTTGTCGATAATGCGGATAAGTTCTTTACCAGCCTGATGCACTTCGATAGTGATGGTATCAGCTCCGGCGTCAATAGCGTTCTCTATTGTCTCTTTGATGATGGATGCCGGCCTTTCCACTACTTCGCCAGCTGCAATCTTGTTGATAAGATCAGGTTCGAGTTCTCGGATTTTTCCCATTGTTAGTATTCGAAAAGGCTCTTCTGTTTTTTCTTAGTATCTCTTCGTGAGGATGTCTTTATGCTGTTCGACGCAGTAGTTATATTCGCTTCAGGAGTTATGTGATCTTCAGCAGTTATATTCTTATCAGTTAAGTCGTTTGATCCATCTGTGATAGTCCTTGTCAGCTGTTCCTGACCCTCGATTCTTCCCATGATTAGTCTTGAACGGTCGATGACCTGTTTTGGCATGCCAGCGATCATCGCTACATGGATACCATAGCTTCTGTCAGTGCCTCCTTCGATTATCTTATGTAGGAAGACAACGTCCTCATCGTGTTCCTCCACGAGCACGTTGAAGTTTTTAACTCCCTCATACTGGCGCTCAAGTGTATTGAGATGATGATAGTGGGTAGCGAAAAGCGTCTTCCCTTTAATATGTTGCAGGATATATTCTATAATCGCCCACGCAAGACTAAGACCATCGTATGTGGAGGTACCCCTGCCAACTTCATCCATGATGATGAGGGACTTGGCTGTTGCGTTGTTGAGGATATTAGCAGTTTCACTCATCTCGACCATAAATGTGGATTGTCCCATCGATAGATCGTCATACGCTCCTACTCTAGAGAATATCCTATCGACAATTGATATGGTGGCGCTCTTTGCAGGTACGAACGAGCCCATCTGCGCAAGCAGTGTGATAAGCGCTACCTGCCTGAGATAGGTAGATTTACCTGCCATGTTCGGACCTGTGATAATGTGCACGATATCGGAACTCCCGATAGTCGTATCATTCGCTATGAAAGAACCGCGTTCAAGCTGTTCCACGACCGGGTGTCGACCGTCGACAATTTCCAGTTCCTGGCCAAGTGACATGCGAGGTCTGGTGTAATGATTCTCTACTGCTGTGCTTGTTAGGGCGAGGAGGCAATCAAGATCGCTTATCGCATCAGCTACTTCGAGAATAGGTGCTTTATGCGCAGCAATCTCTGTCACAATCTCCATGAATAACTCGTACTCAAGACCATATATCTTGTCCTGAGCGCCGAGCAGTTGTGATTCTTTCTCCTTGAGGTCTTCTGTTATGAAGCGTTCGCAATTGACCTGAGTCTGTTTACGGATGTAGTGGTCAGGAACAAATTTCAGATTGCTTTTTGATATCTCGATGAAGTATCCGAATACTTTATTGTATCTGACTCTAAGATTTTTTATGCCCGTCGCGTCTTTCTCCTTCTCTTCAAAACTAAGCATCCACTCTTTGCCCTTTGTGCTCATAGCGATAAGCTCATCAAGCTCTTTGTTAAAGCCGTGCCTGATGATATTTCCTTCCCTTATCGTAATAGCTGGTTCATCTTTTATAGCCCGTACTATGAGACCATACAGATTTTCCAACGGGTTTAGTCGTTTGACGAAGTCAAAAGAATCCGATGTTTCAGCGAGGAGCTTTTGCAAACGGGGTATCTTCTCAAGCGATGTGGCAAGACTTATGGTGTCCCGCGGATTGACTGTTCCGTAGGCAACTCGTCCTACTATCCTTTCCAGGTCAGCGATGTCTCGTAGCGCATCTTTAAGGTCTTCGACAAGAAGGGCATTTTCATGCAGCTCTTCTATCGCCTGATGACGCGACGTAATGGCAGAGATATCCCTTAGCGGCCGCAGCAGCCAGGACTTGAGCCTTCGCGAACCCATAGAAGTTCTGGTCTTATTGATGACTTCGAAGAGTGTGCCTCGGGATGAATTGTCTCTGATATTGCGGAGCAATTCAAGATTCCTCTGGGTAGGTGAGTCAAGTATCATGTACGATTCGACGGAGTACGTCTGGATAGTCTTGATATTCGGGCTCTGATTTATGTGATTCTGATAAAGATAGGAAATGAGCGCTCCGGATGATTCGATAGCGACTTCTTTGTCTTGCAGACCAAAACCATCAAGATGCTCAGTTCCGAAGTGTTTTTTTATAGTTGATTCTGCTTTGACTTTCCAGAAGTGGCGGTCGTCTTCAAATGATGCATGATAATCTCTTTTGCTAATCTCGTTAGCTATCAGGCTCTTTTCGAAAGAGAGCGGGAGTATGAGTTCGCTAGGCCTGTATTTCTCAAGCTCAGCGAAAAGTTTGATCTCAGTGTCGCAGATTGTTGTCATAAATTCTCCTGTGCTTATGTCACAGAAAGCTATGCCGAATTCTCTGTCATGGGGGGAGACGGCTGCCAGGTAGTTGTTGTTCTCTTTGCTTAGCATCGAGTCCTCGATGAGGGTGCCTGGCGTGATTATCCTGACAAGGCCCCGTTTGACCAGACCTTTCGCTTTTTTTGGGTCCTCTAGCTGCTCGACCATTGCAATTTTGTAGCCTTTTTGCACTAGTTTTTTGATGTACTGTTCGATGGCGTGGTATGGTATGCCTGCGAGAGGCGCTCTGCTCTCTCCTTTGCCACGTGCGGTCAGGGTAATATCGAGTTCACGAGCCGCTGTCTTGGCATCCTCATAGAACATCTCATAGAAATCTCCCATACGGAACATGACTAGGCAGTGAGGATTCTCTTCCTTGATCTGCACATATTGCTCCATTGCGGGAGAAAGTTTTACCATGCAGTCCCGGTACCTAAAAATTGTTTAAAAAATTATGTATCCTGTTCTCTATCCGATTCATAAAGAGCACAGTCTTTTGGATGAAAGTAAGGTCTTTTAGGCTGATATCAACTTTGTCAGAGACTTTGTAAGAGTTACCCTCATCATCCTCATAGGTTACCAATATCTCGACTTCATTATTCTCCCTTAGAAAATCTCTTCCTTTCATATTTAGCTGGAAGGTGGTGTCTTCTTTAAGTTGCGTTGCCTGTAGTTCGCTTAGATCCCTTTCTTCTGTGCGGAAGAACACATGGACTTCCAGAGGGATAGCTCTTGTCTTCTTGACCAGTTTTATCTTCAGAGAAAATTCGTCATTGAACCCGACTTTTTTAGGGTAGTCCTTTTCAGAGATGAATATCTGCGGTCTGTCTAAGATGGAGACTGTCACAATATCGCTGCCTATCTCTTTGCCAAACCTTGTAGCTTTGAGCACTACATCTGTTTTGCCTGCCTCTGATATATTGAGTATGAACTGCAGTGTTTGACTTTTTCCTATCCCTAGGTCGATGGATTGGCATGATTGCATGCATACCGATAGTCTGTCCAGATATGTATTCCCATTGTTAGTGAGCGAGCAGCTTGTTGTGGGTGTCTGATCTAGATAGAAGGAAGGACTGTCAGGCTCGCAAGCGATCTGGAGCGACTGATGTTCTGATGTTGTGTCCTGGATGTTTTTTGGTATAAGACTTTCAATCTCAGCTCTGCTATAGATCTCAGCGTATCTGTCAACACTAAATCTGGACTCGACGGTTGTGTTCCTCGTTGTCTGGAAGATGATAGGCATAGTATATCTGTAATTTTTGTCCAGATATTTGTCCACTTGACCCACAAAATAGATGTTCTGCTGTTCACTTGGACCAAGAAGGATAAACTGTGAGATATTTCCATCAAGTTCAAACTCCTTTAGAAGCGAGTGCTGCAGTGTCGTGATAATGTAGTATGGGTTGTTGTTCTTTATAGACAATTTAAGGCCATTGTATGAACTTATGCCCACACTTTCATGGAAAGGTTCAAGTTCCATGCTCACAAGTGCCGCGAGCGGAGCACCCTGACTGACGACTACGGTCTTTGATTCCATAGGTCTATTGTCAAGACTTACATCCTTACCTTTCCATTCGTATTCTATTACGGCTTCAGCACTGTCATGCGATACTTTGAGGGCTATGTGGCTCGCGTCGACAAATGCAAACTCTCCGTAGGTCACATCATATGGTATCCATCCATAGCCAGGGAAGTACACTTCAGCCCATGCGTGGGGTCCCCAGTCATTGATACCGTTATAGTTAGTATAAGCCAGACCGCTGACATATCTTGCTGGGATGCCGACACTTCTGCACAGGGCGACAAAAAGGCTGGTAAGTTCATCGCAGACGCCGTATCTGTTCTCAAGGACCCATGAAGCCGACTTGGATGCTTTGACTGTATAGCTGTTTAATGAGTAGTCTACATGTTCCTGCACCCAGTCAGCAAGTTTGTAGACTGCGATAAAGAGATCGTCTTCTCCTTTTACTATCTCATGAGCCTGCTTGATGATGCCTGGATCATCTGAATCTATATTCTCTGCGGCTAGAGTGAATTGTTGAATGTCTGAAGCTATGCTTTGCACGGGGAACGGGACTTTAGTCTTAATCGGTACGAATGCGTTGGTTGTCTGTATGGTCGCGTCATATCCTACAGTGTAGCTGGAGATCGCGGGGTCATCAAATTCGAAGAGCAGGAAATCAGCATAACGTGTTGAGGGAATCAGGGAGTGCAGACTGATGAGGCTTTGATGGTCGCTTTTAATAGGCAGATAGGAGAGGTTTATAGTAGCGCTTGTCACGCTTGCTCTGGGTGACTCGGCTATGAATTGAAAGGCGGCGCTTACGTCTGTGCGAAGCGTCAGTTCAGAAGTTGAATACACATAGTCGTCACCCGCGAACGCGTCAGGAAGAAGTAATATGAGCAGTAACAGGATCCACATAAGATTTTTTCCTGTCCTGCGTGTATATAATACTTATGCCCTTTTTCCTTTGTAGAGTTCAAAGGATTTTTTAATGGCCGCTTCAGCCGCTTTCTCATCGCACCATTCTCCTACGTCCACTTTCTTGTTCTCAAGATGTTTGTAGACCATGAAGAAATGCTTGATCTCAGCAAGAAGGTGCGGATGCACATCATTGAGCGTCTCGATATCCTTAAATCGAGGATCCTCTGTAGGGACAGCGAGAATCTTGACATCATCATCACCACCGTCATTCATCTCAAGCATAGCGACAGGTCGAGCTTCGATGAGGCATCCTGGGATGAGCTCCTCATAGCCTATTACCAGGACGTCGAGCGGATCTCCATCTTCCCAGAGAGTCTGGGGAACAAATCCGTAGTTTGCAGGATAGTGCATAGGACTGTAGAGCACTCTATCTACTTTGATGAGACCAGTCTCTTTGTCTAGTTCATATTTGATGCGAGAACCTTTGGGTACCTCGATGATAACATTGAGCTTATTCACTTCGCCAGGTTTGATGTCATGTAGCATGTCCATTGTAGCTTGCTGAAAGACGAGGGCCATTAATAAAGTTTATGTCAGGCGGTCTGATAGATTTATATTTGGCCCAGGTGTCCCATTCTATGATGGCAAAACCGAGAAATGGAATAAGTCATAGGCTTTTCTCGCTAGGGAGTCAATTCTACGCTCTAAACCTCTATACTCAGTCAAGGATAATCAGAAGGCCTGGCGCTCAGTTTTCTGGATTACTTGTCTGCGATGAGCCTGTTGCGTTCACTTCATATGACTCTTTGAAACGGTCAGGGTATGTGAGTACCTATCTTCTGCAAGGCGGCGCAGCTGACCTGCATGGCCTTCGCAACGCTCCTGTGCAACAGATCAAACAGAACGATGCATTGTATTCTGCTAAGATTGCACATGTCGCTTTGGAGGAGTTGACTGATGGGGTAATCACGGCAATCACTTGTGATATCGCTGCTTATGTAGGCGGTGAAGGTCAGTCCACCCTTGAAGCTCGAGTCGTCGAACGTGTCCGGGTACAACCGGAAATAGTTGTTGTGAATTCGGGTGCGCATGGTATGGTGAGAGGCGGCAAAGGTATCTATCATGATATCTGTCCTATAGATATCGGAATCGATGGAATGATGGGCTGTACTGCGACCATAACGCCGGATGGAACATACGACCCGGAAGGAAGATGCGACTATTGCTATGCGTACGGCAGGAATGCTCTTCCTTCACTCCATACTCTGTATGAGACTTCCAAGCTTGTTGATCTGATCGAGGAAAAGATAGCACAAAGAGAGATCAACGGAAGAGTGTTCCTTCGTATCGGCCAGAATGTAGAGACTTTCATACCGAGGGAATTTCGAGAGAAGTATGGACTTCCCAACCAGTTGCATGCTGTGCTTGACGCAGTGATTGAGCTTCGCAGCAGGTATGATATAGATGTGACGATGCCTACGAAAATGCCAGAATTTGATGTTGAGACGGCAGATTTGCTGCGTGAAGCCCGAGTCTCTTTACTCGCGAGCGTCGGCTATGAAGTTCTGGAACAAGGCATCCTAAAGCATGGTTTTGATACGAGGCGTAGACTTGATGAACTGCTGAGATTTGCCGACGCTGATGTGCAGTGCGGTATCTATGTTGCGACAGACATCACACGTCCGATGTCTGAGATGCAGGATGAGGCAAAGTATGCGGTTGCCTTTCAACTATCGCATCCCAAGCTAGGTCTTCAATACCTTGATATGAGGATACGTAACAAGAAAAGTCTTGCTCCTGCCATAAGCGGACAGGTATGGGATGAGCTGAAGTGTGTTGATGAAGACCTTTTTGGAAACAGAAGCGCTTGGCGCAAGAAGGGCCAGTTCTTCGTCGCTTCAAAAACGCATCCTGATTTCCTGAGATACCGCAATGAGAGAGAGGGAGATATCCGTCTCTGTTCAACACATGTTGGAAAGGATGAGCAGAGCTGCGGTCTTTGTTTTGTAGACCGGGTAAAAAAATAAGGTGTATTGATGAGACTAGGAGTTTTTGACATAGAGACTGACCGGGTTTTACTGCCTGATAGGAATGAACGCAAAACTTGGCGAAAGTCTAAGCTGATAGATCTGATAGAGTCGATGCAGGCTTCCAAGATCAATCTCACCCCTGCAATTGTTGAGATAACAGACCTGGAGCATCTGTGCCTTGATGATCTGCTTTATGCGTATGATGGAGAACCAAGCGATGTTATCCAGTTGCATGAGGGTCGGTATCAGGTTATCGCTGGAAGCAGACGAAGACTTGTATCAGGCATACTTGGGCTTCCTCACTACCGTGCAGCAATCTATACAAATGTGAGTGATGAAGATAGGGTGCATATGCAGGTTATCGAAAATTCTACCAAGAGGGCTATCCCAGCACATGAACATGCGCAGAGCTGGTGGGAGATGTATGTGCTCATGCTTAGCGACCAATATGACCTTGAGGCAGATGAGATACTCTCTTTAGCAAACAATTCCTATCATGATGTTGATGCTGCATTGAAGACAAGGTTTAGCATGACGGATTTCGCTCGCCATGTGGGCAGGTCAGTTGACATGATCCGAAATGCATTCGATTATGTAAATCTCCATGGACAGATCAAGCAACAAGTTGAGGCTGGAAAGATACCTTATTCAGTTGCATCGGCACTTGGCCATGAACCAAACAGGAACAGGCAACGGACAATCATTGCTCAGGCTCGAGAGAACGGGCTATCGAGAAAATCTGTTAGGGATATTATGAAAACGTACGTTGATGACCCTGGATTTACCATGGTTAAGCAGCGTGTAGACTATGATGAGTTTTCACCTCTTAGACCTATGCTTAGGGACATGAAGAAACTCCTGGGTAAACTTGAACGATTGGCAGATTTTGATATCACTATCCTGGGTAATCTTGACAGCTACGGAACTCCTTTTTTTGAGACTATCAGGAATCTGTATTCGGCCATGACGGGACTGAAGGCAGACTACAATAATGATGCCCGATTCAGAAAATTTTGCGCTGCAAGCGGAAATAAAGGTGATCTTGTCGATAGAATCAGTGCTGGAGATGTTGTACTGCAATCGCGTATGGACTATGAGCATGTTGACCTGGTGAATGTAATGTATCTACCGCGGATACCTATAGGCGATATTGTTCCGTGCATCGAACAACCAAGGAAAACATTTGATGGATCCAATATTGCCAGTATGAGTGATTCAATTGAGAAGTATGGTATTATGCAGACCATCATGGTGCGGCCTTTAGAGGGCAAGTATGAGATCGTCGTTGGTGAGACCAGATACCGCTCAGCTCTGCAAGCGGGATTGACTCATATTGAGGTATTGTGTTGTCCTATGGATGACGGAACGGCAAGGAGAATACAGATCGCTGAAGACCTCTTTGAAGTAGTCAATCTTGCCGAGCGGGCGGAGCGTCTGCATGGCGAGTATCTGATTGAGAAGAGGAGCAACCCAGAATTGTCTTTGGAGCAGTTTTCTGAAAGATTGGGTACTGTGGGGATTTCTGGAATCAGGTCTGCATTGCGATACGCGGATCTTGATCAATGGACGAAGGACCTGCATACTACGGGGCTGATTTCGTATGCATCTGCAACGATGCTTCATGATGTAGAGTGCATTTCACAACGTCATCTGCTTGCACTGGAATCGGTCATATTTGATATATCGAGCAAGCAGCTTGAACGAAAGATAAGGGATAAGGTACATCAGTCGGAACTGTTCACTTCTGATGGTTCAGATATCATGCTTGGGTATGAACTGCGAAAGTATATTACCGGTCTTGAGAAGGTATTGCAGGATGACCGTTTGCACCGGGTGAGAACGAAAGAGGATTTTCATCTCTTGTGCGCTATCGCCAAGGGTGTAGAGCGTTTATATAGGTATACACAATCCATATAAACCGGCTGCGTCTCTACATCTCCAGGTGAAACTATGAGTAAACTATTCTGGATTGTAGTTGCTTTTCTTGTGTTTGGAGCATACACTATCAAGACTGCATATGATTTTGATTTTGAAGAGAAGGATGACCAAAAGAATTTTATCGTAAAGTTCTTTAAGTGGGTCGGTCAGTTGTTCGGTAATCTTAAAGAAGTGACCGGCTTGGTCACACATCAGGAATGGCTTCCAGAAACCAATGAGACGAAGTCAGTGAATAAGACGAGGTGATTTGCTTTGCGTCAACCAGAAAGTATGGATGAAGTTTGTTATTTTACTAATAGGGATCTTGCCGAGGGTGGACATGCTCGTGCATGGGTCTTCAAAGAGAGGTGCCCAAAATGCGGAAAGGGTCTCATGGGTAAGCCTGTTGAAAAGGGCAAGGTGAAGATGCGTGCCAAGGAATATGTGTGTCCTGAGTGCAGTTACTCTGTCGATAAGGAGGAGTATGAACCAACATTAACATTGTGTGTTGCGTACACATGTCCATCCTGCGGTAAAGATGGCGAAACTACAGGCATGTACAAAAGGAAGACGATTAAGGGTGTACCTACTTATCGAGTCCAGTGCACTGACTGTGGAGCAAACATCGACATCACTAAAAAGATGAAAGAGAAGAAGGATTAGATCGCTATCTCTTTTATCCTGTTTTTTAGCTGATCCTCAAGGGTCATATTATACTTCTTAACGTTGACCAGGACTTTGGTCTCGATGAAGTCTTTATCCACCATGGTGGTTATGACTTTGGAGCTTGTAGTCTGGTCCTTGAATTCCGAATCGATGAGTTTTCGAAGATTAACTTTGAACTTCTTAAGGTCATTCTTCGTTCTTTTGAGCCTGACGGTCAATTGTATGGTGTTGGTCCTCTCTTTGGAATAGTTGCGAAACTCCTTTGTAAAGATGGTGTTGTTGGGGAGAAATACGGTCTCTCCTGTGTCATCCGCAAGCTCGACATACTGGAAGGAGATAGTCTTTACTTTTCCTCTGTGGTCTCCTATCTGGATGACGTCACCGATACTGATGCCTGTAGTGAACATAAGGACGATGCCGTTTATGAAATTGACAATATGTTCCCTGAAAATGAGTACGATGGCTACAGCTACTATACTGATGGAGGTAAGCAGGTCTTTGATATTGATGAAGAGGGTATTGACCAGGTACAAAATGAACATGAAATACTGCAGGAAATAACTGATGCTCTTGATACCTAGTGTCATATTAGGATGAGGATGTGCCTCATTCTTGTTATACAGGGCGATGAGTGTATGTCTGATGATATGGAAGGCAAGGTCGATGACGCAGTAGGCGATAGCGACGATGAGCAGCTTATCGATGATGAGAATCTCATCTATCAACAGGTCATAAAAGTTGTAGATGAAAATGAGAGCCAGGACAATCAGTGCCATGAACATGCTTCTTATAAACTTCATTTGGGTATAAAATCCTTTCCAATTTATAAATCTGGATATTTTTGTCCGCAACCTTACAACTTATCCCTAATCATGTTTATAATTGAATCTTGCGTATTCTTCACTAGTGGATATGTATGCTTGACGAACAGACTCTTGAGGAACTCATCAGAATGTATGTGCAACAGAAAGGCAGTTACTTGTCTTTAAGCTTGGGAGATTATCAGACATTGTCTACAGACTATCACAAACAGACGGGATACCAGAAGACAAAAACATCTTACGGCACAGCTCATGGAAGTATGAAGTCGTATGGAAAGGGTTATACCGGATTGTTTGGAAAGAATTACGGTGGTAGAGGCTCGTATGGAACATCTGCCAAGAGTTCATACTCTGGCAAAGGAGGAAAATAAAATGGGACTTGAAGTCGCAATAACGGATAAAGATGTCAAGAAGTATGAAGGTCTTCTCAAAGAGGTTGAGGAGGATGCTATCAGAAAACGAAATATCGCTTCGTACCGTTCTGAAAACGACGGTGGTCTAGTCGGATTGATGAACAATGCTTCAATGAAGTACATGGGTAAGCTTGGAAGTACAACAATCAAGAAAGGTGATAGAGAAGCTGCAGATTCAGTAATGGTCGGTTTTCTTCAGACGGCTCTTGAGCAAGTGAGTCCAGAGTTCTACCAGGGCATGCAATCAGCTATGAAAGGTATGGATGCCTCGACAAAAAGGGATATGATCTTTCAGCAAGCGAGTTCCCTTCTTGGGCTAAATGAACGTCTGTTGCAGTCGCTTCGTACTGATTTAACACTTGATGGCAGGGCATACGAAGCGATAAGCACAATGGTCAACTATGCGACCAGTGATAGGCAAGGAGCGGTTGCTCAGGAAGCCAACAGAAAACTTGGTTATGAGATCGAAGATGCAGCTGGACGACAGAAACTTGCAAGCTTTGTCAAGGACAAACTTGGCAAACGAGGATTCGGTTACGATGTAGGTTTGGATGTCATAGGCAACAGAGAATTTGCCGATAAACTGGCTCAGGGTGTAGCAAATCAGAGCTACGACACAAGGTTTAGAGAAAGCTATAATCTGCATTAGACCAATTTTTCAATTTTTTGAATTATTTTTGAATGGAAGGATGAAGATAGACTGAGTAGTTTTGGTAAAATGTTTTATGATTCCATTTAGACGGTTCACATATGAATGGCACGATAAGCAGCATAATCCTTCTTAACAATCCACACTTTTTTATAGTCGATTTGCCTTCACAGGCGTATGCCTGAGTTGAGTGAAGAACAGCGCAAAGCGATAGAAGAGCAGAAAGCTCAGTGTATCTTCTGCAAGATCGTCAAGGGGGAGATCCCCTCGAAGAAGGTCTATGAGGATGACCTGTGCGTTGCGATCCTTGATATTAACCCTGTACGCAAGGGTCATATCCTGGTGATGCCAAAGGAGCACTATCCTATCATGCCCCTTCTTCCGCCTCAGACATTCTCACATGTGTTTGGAAAGGCAAAGGAACTGTGCGCGTCGCTTAGGAAAGGGCTCTTGATGACCGGAACAACCACATTTGTCGCGAACGGGTATGTGGCGGGTCAGATGGCATCGCATTTCATGTACCATATCATCCCGAGGGAGCAGGGAGATGGTATCTCAAATTTTCAAGTGAAGGGAAAGGGTCAATTGACAGAGACGCCGCTTGTGCAGACTGTTCGGCAGAATCTGCCGCTTATGATGGCTCAACACTTTAAGCGTCATTCGGTAAACTGGCATGGGGCTCATCCGAAACAAGCACGACAATCGTCTGAGCATCACCTTTCGCCGTCACCTTCTGCGGAAGTACACTCTGCACCACTTTCGCAACAGACTCCTAAGCCTCCTGCAACGCAAGAACCTATGATGAACATACAGGATGTCATCGCGCTTGTCGAGCAGCATCCTGACCTGAAGACGATGATCGATAAGGATCCGCTGGAGTTCGCGAGGCAGATGACTCAGCATCCCCAACTTAAGCAGATCTTCGAGAAGGTGGATGTTTTCGATGTCATACGGCACTACAGACCCGACATTAAGGAAGGAGAGTCACGTGAGATGCCGGAGGTTGCTGAAAATGCCGCACCATCAACTCCCGACCATCCTGATTCGTTGAACTTAACCCCTTCATTTAAGGAGATGTTCAAAACTATTGATGAGAATCCAAAATTGAAGCATCTGGTCCTTCATGAAGCTGACCAACTCAAGTCTAAGATAGCTGAGTTACCTCAGTTGCAGGAGATCTTTAGGGACACAGATGTTGATGCTCTGGTAAAAGCGTATCAGGAGCGGGAAAAAGAAAAAATACTATCCGGAGATATAAGTGATTTGGTGAAATAGATGAAGATCTATGAAGATGAGAAGGCGATCGCAGAGCTTGCGGTCACTCCGATGGCGGAGGGGCATATCATCGTAAAACATAGCGCTCATCCTATCAGTCTTGCAAGTGTTCCAGAAGACGATCTGGTGCATCTCTTTTATGTCGCTAGTTACGCGGCAACAGCTGTTTTTGAAGCTCTCGGGGGTACGGGTGGTACAAATATAATCCTCCATGAGGGGGAGAACACAAATTCACTGAGCGGTGAAGTTGAACTCCATGTTGTACCCAGAAGGGAGAATGATGGACTGCCGTTTAAGTGGGAGCCTAGCCAGGCACAACCAGCAGAGCTTGAAGAGGTCATGTCTAAGATAAAGGACCAGACATTCTTCATAGGAAAGGAGAAGGAACAACCAAGAGTACCGCATCCCGAGATGAAAAAGATGACTGAGACTGATGATAATTATCTGATAAAGCAGCTGAGGAGACTACCCTAGGATGGAGTCGCTGGAAGTCCATCTGACAACTGTTGATGAGGGTCACGGACTGGACAGATATCTAAAGGATTTTATCTCAAACCGCACAGTAGGACTTTACGCATCATATCTTACAAATATACACCTTCTTGCACAAGGATATGATAAGCTTTATGATGGGGCTGACCAGGAGAAGGCTCTTCACGAGCTTGCTGTCGCGTATTTTGAACTAGCTTTCACATTTGACGATGCATACAACAATTCTGTGTCTTACTGTCTTACTGCATCGGTGTCACTTGACGCACGAGTAGGAGCGGTACCAAGAAGGCAATTCAAATTTATCTCTTTTGACCGCGGTGTCAAGACGGTCATTGAACGCTCTATCATCAGAGACGCTGATTCTGTCATGGCGGCGAACTACTATCTGTCTCAAGTGAAAAAAGCGTATCGCATCGCTGGCGACCGATTATTGGATGAATTTGTCAGACGTGGTATTGAATGGTAAACACTTAAATAGCGGTAACTGCAACCATTCAAAAGTGGAACCATATCTGTTCAAAGCGGCAGTAGAGACGACTGATGAAGAACGCAGAACTATATTCCATGCTCTTCATGATTATCTGGCATTAAATCTTCTCAAATCATACCTGATAAATTCTTCACTATTAAGCAAAGGGATGGGTCTGATGTACAAGGAGTATCAACAGGATGACCTTAAGAGCAGCCTTGCCGCTTGTTCACTTGATCTTGGACTGATGTATGATGATGCTCGCAGGGGGTATTTTGTCCTTGAGGCTATCGCGCTCGACAATGAAGTATCAGTCCAACCGCAAAGGACGTATATGTTCGGCAGCACGCAGGGTGCAGGATTTGTGGCTTTTGAGGAGATTCTTGTCCGTGATAAGCAGGATATGGAGGAATCACTGGATACCATGCGTATAGTCCGCGACAGATACGCTCAGCAGGGAGAGGTCATGTTCCAGCTGTACGAAGCGGCGATAGACAACATTTAAATACTCTTAAAGGGATTTTTACCTTAAAAGAGGTGCTGGGAAATCGTCGCTGAGAAGTTTCTGCTGACAAATAGGATTGGAGGATATGCCATGTTCGGCGCGCGAGCCGATAGCAGATACAATGGTGCTTTCTTCTACGAGAATGACCGTATGTTCAAGGTCATCGATGAGATCAGGGTCTCACCTGAAGTTAATTCTATCAATCATGAATTGTGGCGCACTTTTCGAACAAGGGGCAAACTGCGCGAGATGTTCTATATGCCGATAGGGGCGAATGCCCTTATCTACGAAGTCTCTGAAGCTACAGACATTGAACTTGTACTGGATATGCGTGAAAGCTATGACCTGCCAAAATTTGGCAGAGATTATGCTATAGAAGAAACAAATGGTTATGTCATCATTACTTATGCACAAAACGGCAAAGAACCTATCTATCTGGTCATCAAGAAAGATGACCTCGCTTTTGAGACTATAGGCCTTTGGGAGCAGACTGCATACTCAGCTGATAAAAAGAGAAATCCTCATCAAGAGGATCTTTATGTGTATCGGGCACTCAAAACTAAGGCGAAGCAGCTGGTCATGACGTTCGGACACGATCTTGAACGTGCTATACGGGAAAATAATCTTGTCTGTAACAAGCTTCCTCTCTTGGAGAAGAAGGCAGTACAGTATACGATAAGCGTCTGTCACGGCAGAAAAGTATCAAAACATTACACTGATGCATACCGGAGCGCTTTGTTTGCGTATGACCAGCTTATCGTGAATGGGGCGAAGCAGTTCGCGGGGCTTCCATGGTTTTTCCAGTACTGGTCACGCGATGAACTTATCTCTGTGATAGGTCTTATGGAGAGTGGTAGGTTTGATGAAGCGCTTGGCGTGCTTGACAGATATCTTGATCTGATACAGTCGGATGGAAGGCTACCTAACAGGTATCCTCATTCAGACCTGGCGAGCGCTGATGCTATAGGTTGGCTCTTTAAGCGCTATGGAGATTATATGCACAAAGCGTACACGCGTGTCGATCGTCATCTTTCCGGAGCAGACTACGGGAAATTCCTTGACAATCTGGAGATTGCGTGCAATAACCTTGCACGACATCATATGCGAGAGGGACTCGCGTACAACGCTTCGAACGAAACGTGGATGGATACCACTGCTGGTAATGATCACCGGGAGGGGTTCAGGATAGAGATCCAGGCATTGTTCCTGCAGATGTTCCATGTAATGTTCGGCATCACAAAGAACCATAAATATAAACGTATGGAAGATGAGCTTAAGGCTCGTGTTCGTGCTGATTTCTTCGATGGAGGAAGGCTCGCTGATGGAAAAGGTGATTTCACCCAACGGCCGAATGTTTTCATAGCAGCGTACGTGTATCCCGAGCTCTTGTCAAAAGAGGAGTGGAAAAAAGTCTTCAGGAATGCTCTATCTGCATTGTGGCTTTCCTGGGGTGGTCTTGCGACTATCGATAAGAAACATCACCTTTTCTGTGCTACATATACAGGGGAGGATAATCGCAGCTATCACCGCGGTGACTCCTGGTACTATGTGAACAATATGGCTGCAATCGCTATGCATCGTATCTCTCCTGGCGAATTTCAAAAGGAGATCTATGATATACTTGAAGGCAGTGCCAGGGAGATCCTAAAAAGCGGTGTTATCGGTTGTCACGCTGAGGTCAGCAGTGCATCAGTCCAAAGCAGTGACGGATGCCTCTCACAGTTGTGGAGCAATGCCCTTTTCATTGAACTCATGCATGAGATCTTCAAATGAAGGTCATTTTGCTGTCTCTTTTATTCCTGGTAGGATGCTTCAATCATGGGATGGAGCAGTTAAGCTGTTGTTCGCAATGCATAGAAACATATAATGAGCGGCATGGTCAGAGTTGCATAAATCAAAGCAGCTATTCAAACTATTGTGTAAAGTATTTTTATCAGGAAAATATGACCTTAGAAAGTTGCCACATTAAGTGGTCAGAAGCTAAATAAAAAATTTAAGCGACAAAAACGCCGTTAAGTATCGGGTCCTGGCCAGGTCTTGAAGTAATCTTCACCTTGCCTTTCTCAGTGTCAACCACTGTTCCTTTGGTCATGACATTTCGCCTGACAAAGTTTCGGTTAGCGGTATTCTCTGTGATGGATTTGATCTTGACTGCAGTATGTTTCTTGGTCTTTGGATCAAACACATTTATGGTGTCTGTTGACATGAGATATGATTTCTCGTTGCCACCGATAATCCGGATAGTCTTGACTTTCTTCTCACCTAGTTTGGTCATAGCAGGGAGTCTTCCTTTCTCATAGGATTTCTTCCTTCTGTAGCTATGATAGCATGAACCGGTAAGCTTTCTCTTAGGTCTTGTCTGTACGATAACCATTTTTAACTCTCCTGTGCAGCTTCAGTCTGTTCAGATTCGACTGCTTCTTCTACCATGGTCTTACTGTCATAGGCTTCCAGCTTTAGATACCTGATCTCGCAAAGCGCAATTGGGTAGATCTTTTTAAGTCGTCCATACAAACCTTTCTGGAACTGATGGCCGATCACTTCTTTGAACAGATTGTCATAGGTCATCTTTGCGATAGTCTTGATAGCATATGCTTTGACGAACTGATGGATAGCGGTCTTGATTGAACCTTTTGCATTGGTCTTAGTGAGCACCAGAGGTTTTATCGTGACTGTGTGATTGTCAGAAGTGTTGACTTTGATGGTCAGATCAAGCCTGTCTTTACCACGTCGTACCATCCTTTTAATGGAAGGTGGAAGTAGCTTTAGACCGGTGATCTTTGTGGTCATCTTGTCTGCGTTGATTCCGTCCATAAGAAACGTGATTACCGTATTCTGCTTCTTCGGATCATTCGTCAGAGACATAAGATTAGCCGTAATCTTTTTTCCGACTAGGTCTTTCATCTCAAGCGCAGGGCATTCTGCGATGACCTGTTCGTTGAATTGTTTAGGAGCGATAACAGTAAACCACTTTTTCTTCTTTGCTTTAACAGCGGTTTTCTTTTTAGCTGGTGCCATTTTAGTCCAAGAAACTATAGGGCCTTTAAAAGGTTTGCTATTTTAGCCGCTCTAGTCCTAAATATCCCTATTAGGGGCCTTATAGCAATATTGAAGCAAGGTGACTGTGGTGTTCGGGCTAAATGGATAGTGACGACAGGTGATTTTGGAGCTATGGCTGTTTGTTTGAGAGGGGGTGTGTCATCTTTGGGCCCGTAATTCGGTTGGACTAGGATATGGGCTAGAAGGGTAGGTAATTCTGATGGATTACTTGATCGACGGTGCGGATTAGTAATGTCAAGGATAGAGATTGTGACGGGGCATGGAGAATGGTTGCCCGAGTATAGAGTCTAGTTGAGTGAAGATAGTACCATGGGAAGTGCGGGCGAATGATAAAATGGGACTAAGTGAGGTTGATAATGCCAAATTTGCGGTCTATAGGATAGGAATCTTTTTAATCTCATTTAGTCAGGTTAATCTGAACTGGTGATTGTATGAACAAGGATCAAGTAGATAAGGTAAATGAGCTTGCTCAATCTCTTCTAAATAGCGGTCTTGCATCGAGCATGTCCCATGCTGTAGAGAAGGCCAAGGAAATCATCATGGGTATAGAGGCTACTAAAATCCCATCCCAGTCTCAATCGGTAAGAGTAGCCGAGAAAATAGAGCGGGAGATCAAAGTCATAGATAAGCAGGTGGAGGAGAATATCGGTTCAGATATCGACGGCAAGGTAAGTCATATGATAAACGATATGAACAGGAAGCTTTCTGAGAAGACCGATGCGCAATCCCTGCTTGACAGCGTGGATGCTATGAATGATGATCTTGAGGAGACTATAGAGACTATCAATGCGGTACCCGACAGACCTCACAAATCGGCAGTTCCCCCAATCCCGCATGCTGAGGAGACTTCATTCCTGCAGCAGAGGCTTGAGGAGTCAAGAAGAGAGCAAGAAGCTGCTGCTGTCCAGTTACCGGTACAACCTTCGAAACAAGCATCAGAAGTGGAGGAGATACCTCCTGCACCTATTGAGCCAGCCATGGAGATGGAAAAACTCGCAGAGATACATCTTGGACAATTCACGAGGCTAATCGATATCCAGGATTTTGTCTCGAACGCAAGCATCGAGCCTGAGGCACCAATATTTGGCTATTCCCTATATACTCTAGAGTCTATAGAGGATATGCGTCCTGATCTTACACTCAAGATATGGACCGGTCTGCAGAAAGGAGATCCACGATTATTCATTCCCGGAAACAAGGAAGTGGGAGAGCTTCTTCCTTCTGTGGCAGGCCATACATTGCGGAAGGACCTCGTTGAAGGTCCACAGATGGATGAGCCTCCAGTTCCTGAGGAAGAGATGAAGAAGGTTGAAGACATCAATATACCGCATAAAGAGCAGGAAGGACCCGTCCTGCAGGAAGAAGAGCAAAAAGATGATGTTAAGTCAGCAGATCTAGGTGAGCTACGGCAGGACCTTCAGCAGCTCGAGGATCCCGAAGCGGTTCAAGAGAAAACTGAGGTCAGCGATGAGCTTCCTTCGCCGGATATCGATATGCCTGAGAGCGCGGTTGATGAATTCGGAGCGCCGGCTGAGCCAACGTATGTGAAGAAGGAACAGGTAGCTTCTGATGAGGAGCTTCAAGCACCTGATGGGGCTCCAGTGATGGGCCCTGAACTTCCCCCAAAGGAAACTTCTGACAAGCAAAATCCAGAGAAGAAAAAAGATGACGATTTCATCGGCAATTAATCTATTTTTCTAAGATTTCTATTATAGGTGATGGCGAACCTGTGGGCTTCGTCGCGTATCTGCTGCAGCAGATGCAGCGCCTTATCCTTTTTGTCAAGCAGTATGCTTGTCTTTGGGAGCACAATCTCTTCAAGTCGTTTTGCGAGTCCTATGAGGGGTACTTTGACTGAGAGGTCCTCTAAAGCTTCCATGGCACTGGATAGTTGTCCCTTGCCCCCGTCAACGATTATCAGGTCGGGTAGCTCTGCATCTTCACTAAGAAGTCTTCTGTATCTTCGGTGCACTACCTCTTTCATGCTGGAGAAATCATCTATGCCTTCGACTGAACGGATGCGGAATCTGCGGTATTCGGATTTAGCGGGGCGACCATGCTCGAATCTGACCATAGATGCGACTGTAGAGGTTCCAGAGAGATGAGAGATATCAAAGCATTCTATCACTTGAGGGGGATGTTCCAGCTTGAGCACACTTTGCAGGGCTTCTATCTTTTCGGTGGGCGCAAAAAAAGTCGTAGTGATATTTTCTTTGACCAGGTCAAGCAGTTTCTTCTTCTCACCCATCTTTGGTCGGGTAATCCTTACCACTTTGTTGCCTATCTCGCTTAGGTAGTTTGCTATAGCGGGATCGAGTTCCTCAGGGATGATAATCTCTTTTGGAATATCCTGGTCGCTAAAATACTGCACGATAAATTCCTCGAGGACCGGCCCGTCTGTGTCGAAGACGAACTCGTTTTTTCCTGACAAAATCCCTTTTGAGCAATGGAATACCAGAAGATAGGTCTTCCCCTCCCGCACCTGATAATTGATGATGTCCTGGTCGAAGGTCCTGTTGCGCTCCATGAGCTGTTTCTCATACATATACTTCAGACTGTTCATCCTGTCTCTTAATATGAGAGCTCGTTCGAAGTTCTGAGATGATGAAGCTTTTCTCATCTGCACAGCCAGCTCATCGATTATGTCTTTGGACCTGCCCTGCAGCACCGCAGATGCCTGTCGGATATCATTAAGGTAGTCAGAGTCGCTGATAGCTCCTATGCAAGGTGCGGAACAGAGGTTGATATGGTATCTCAGACAGGCTTTTTTCGGCAATCTTTTGCAGGTACGTATCTTGAACATTCGGGTGACTGTCGTCTTGAGATTGTCTCTGGTTGCAGCCGAGGTGAAAGGTCCGAACACTTTTGGGCCGGTCTCCCGCATCCTGCTGAGCAATAATCTTGGATATTCTTCTTCGCTGAATCTGAGATACGCATAACGCTTGGAGTCTTTAAGGTTGATATTGTAGCGAGGCTGATGTTTTTTTATGAGATTGTTCTCTAGGATGAGCGCTTCTGTCTCAGAATTGGTCGAGATGCAGTCCATACCGGTAATATGGGACACCAGGACCTGAGTCTTCTGGTCGCTATGATTTTTGTTGAAGTAACTGAGCACTCTTTTGCGAAGATTCTTGGCTTTGCCTACATAGATGATGATGTCTTTGTGGTCTTTGTAGATGTAGACTCCTGGCGTGGTGGGAATATCGCTTGCAAGCGGTTTAAACATACCGGGACAGTCAGTGTCTCCAGATTTAAAACTTATGTAGGAAGACTTAAATATCCAGAAACCAAAAAAGAGCCTATGATTGAGCAGGTCATCTATCTGGTACGTCATGGTCAGACTTATTGGAATAAGAAGGATCCAAAAATCCATCAGACTCATTCAGACGGCTTTTCCAACCAGTTGACCAAAGACGGGCAGGTTGCTGTAGAGGCTTTACGAAAATATTTCGAAGCAAGGATCGACATGGTCTTTACCAGTCCGCTGAGAAGGACCAGAGAGACCTGTTCGTTGCTGGTCCCTGATACGACGAGGATCGAGACGGACAACAGATTGACAGAACTCTCTCTCTCGTTTCTTGACGGGATGTCTCCAGAAGATTGGATGAAAAAATATCCGGAGACAAAAGAGATCTACGAAGAACGCGATGAGGATAAGTTTTACTATCGTATTGAGCATCCAACAAGGTATTCACGATGTGTTGTGAAACATCATGAGATTGCGCGTGAGAATGGTATGCTGTATGAAGAGATACCCCAATTCGAATCGTATGAGGATGCGATGATACGGGTCAGCCAGTTTCTCAAGACGCTCAAACAATATTTTGACGCCAATATTCTTATCGTCGGCCATCAGGGCATCAATCGTTTGATACTTGGTTATTATCTTCTTGGAACCAAACATCTTCTGAACATCAAGGATGTATGCTCCATAAAGATCCCTCAGGATGGTCTGTACAAGATAGAAGTGCGTAGTGATGGGAACACGGTGTACCACTCATCTCCAAAAGGAAGTAAAGAAGGTCTCTTTACATTATCTTCTTAAGAAATCTGCCCGTGTACGATGCTTTGACTTTTATGACCTGTTCAGGAGTGCCTTGTGCCACTATCCTTCCACCTTCATCTCCACCTTCAGGTCCGAGATCGATGATGTGGTCGGCAGATTTGATAACATCAAGATTATGTTCGATCACACAGACGGTGTTCTTCTTCTCAACAAGCCTGTCGAGTACTTTGATCAATTTCTTCACATCATCAAAATGTAGGCCTGTCGTCGGTTCGTCAAGCAGATAGATGGTCTTGCCAGTGGCTTTCTTCGACAGCTCGCGTGTCAGTTTTATACGCTGAGCTTCACCTCCTGAAAGCGTGGTCGAACTCTGGCCAAGCTTGATATAGCCTAGTCCCACGTCAAGAAGGGTATCAAGTTTACTTTTTATAGCGCTTATGTTCTGGAAGATGTCCCTTGCCTCTTCTACGCTCTTATCGAGGATGTCGGCGATGGAGAATCCTTTGTACTTTACATCGAGGGTTTCCTGATTGTATCGTTTACCTTTGCATTCTTCACATTCAACATAGACATCAGGCAGGAAGTTCATCTCTATCTTGATGACTCCATCTCCCTGGCATGCTTCGCATCGACCGCCCTTCACATTGAAAGAGAATCTCCCTGGGCCGTATCCCCTCTGTTTTGACTCTTTTGTCATGGTGAAGACTTTTCTTATCTCATCAAAGACTTTGGTATATGTCGCAGGATTACTGCGGGGAGTCTTTCCTATGGGACTTTGGTCGATGACGATCACTTTATCTATCTCTTCATCGAATTCGAGTTTCTTGAAATTGCCGGGCAGTTCACGGGATCCGTGCAGTTTCTTCATGAGAGCCTTGTATAGGATCTCATAGACCATCGTGGATTTTCCGCTTCCTGAGACTCCTGTGATGAGCGTCAGTGTGCCTATTGGGATCTCCACATCAATGTTCTTAAGATTGTTTTCATGACAACCTAAAAGACGGATCTTCTTGCTGTTTGAGCGTCGATTTTTAGGTACGGGGATATGTTTTTTTCCGCATAGGTACTGTCCTGTTATCGACTTGCTGTTCTTCTCAATCTCTTTTGGCGTACCTTTGGCGATAACTTCTCCGCCATGGATGCCTGCTCCCGGGCCCATATCAACGACATAGTCCGCTGCGCGTATGGTGTCCTCATCATGTTCTACAACTACAAGGGTATTACCAAGGTCTCTGAGCCGTATCATGGTGTTGAGAAGCTTCTCATTATCACGCTGATGGAGACCTATAGATGGTTCGTCGAGGATATAGAGCACACCCATAAGATTAGAGCCTATCTGAGTCGCAAGACGGATGCGCTGAGCTTCACCGCCTGAGAGCGTACTTGCGCTTCTTGAGAGTGAAAGGTAGCTTAGACCTACTTCATTAAGAAAAGTGAGGCGGTCATTGAGTTCACGGAAGATGGGTTTTGCGATGATGCTGTCTTTGTGCGACAATGAGAGGTTCTGGAAGAATGCAAGACTCTCCTTTATCGAAAATTCTGTGACATCGATGATGGACTTGTCAGCTATCTTCACGCTGAGTACATTGTCACGTAGGCGCCTACCCTTACAGGAGGGGCAAGGTGAGACGCGCATGAACTTTTCAAGCTCTCTTCGCCTATAGTCTGATTCAGTCTGATGATACAGACGTTCAGACTGCGGAATGATACCTTCCCAGGTGCCTGTTGATGACCAGTGGGCTTCGCCCTGCTTCATGCTGATATTGAATTTGATCTCATCTTCAGATCCGTATAGGAGTATGTCTTTCTGCTCATCAGAGAGCTCTTTTATAGGGGTTAATACATCGAAACCATGGTGCTTCACTACACTGGCAAGGTATTTTCCGCGCCAACCGTCTATCGCGTTGCGGTATATCGCTATCGCGCCATCCGCGATCGAGAGATCATGGTCGGGCATGATAAGATCAGGATCAAAGTCCATCTTGATGCCCAAGCCGTGGCAGGTCTGGCACGCGCCAAATGGGCTGTTGAAGGAAAACATCCTTGGCTGCAGTTCTTCCAGCGTGAAACCACAGTGTGGACAAGAGAATTTTGAGGAGTAGAGCTGCTCAGAATCTTCATCACCTATGTAGACGAGCCCATCGCCCTTGTGCAGTGCGTTTTCGATGGCTTCATTGAGACGTGCCGTCTCAGCAGTCTTGCATCGGTCAATGACGGCATCAATGTCATGCTTCTTATATCGTTCAAGCTTAATGGTCTCATCAGTCCTTACAATCTTTCCATTCACTCGAGCTTTGGTGTATCCTTCTTTGTTTAGGTCCTTTAGCAGCTGTTCATAGGTACCTTTCTTCTGTCGTATAATAGGAGCGAAGATGGTGGCCTCTCCTAGGAACTTTTTCTGTGCTTGTTTTCCTATCTGCCCGGGAGATTGGGATTTAATCTTGATATTGTGTGTAGGACAGTAGGGTATTCCAAGGCGAGCCCAAAGGAGCCTAAGATAGTCGTAGATTTCGGTGACTGTGCCGACAGTGCTTCTAGGGTTTTTGCTGGTCGTCTTTTGGTCGATTGAGATCGCGGGAGAAAGACCTTCGATAGAATCGACAGCTGGTTTATTCATGAGACCAAGAAACTGACGCGCATAGCTGGAAAGCGATTCAACATATCGGCGCTGGCCTTCCGCATAGAGCGTGTCGAACGCAAGCGTGGATTTGCCAGAGCCTGAGAGACCGGTTATGACGATGAGCTTATCACGGGGAAGGGTGATATCGACATTTTTAAGGTTATGTTCCCTGGCACCCTTGATAACAATATTTTTCATGCGGTGTCAGAAATGGAATTCATTTATATATGTTTATCCTCTATGTCCTATGACGTGTAGAGAGAATCTATCCATTCAAAGTACTCTTTGCATGGACCGCAATCATTGTAGTCATCTTTGCTTTCGCGTTCCCTGTCAAGATTCCTTACCAGCATATCAAGCGCACCATCCAGTTTTGTACCATCACCAAAGACAACATGCTCAACACCTATTGTGTTTCTGTATGCTATCATGATATTGAAGAAATCTCCATCATTGTAGACTTCGGCATTGGTCCCTTTCCTAAACTTTTCTGGGTACTTTTTGCTAAGGTCAATCCTGCTCGATTTTGGCAGTAAGTCGTCATGCTGCATGTAGTCCGGTCTTTGGTCCCCACTGAGCGAAAAGAGTAATCTGTACAGGATGTTCTGCATCAGTTGTATCCTAGTCAACTCTGACTTTTTAAAAGTAGTGCTCTGCAAAACATTTTTAAATGGCCCCCTTATCCCAGAAGATAGTGTCGAGGTGGCACAATCTGGTACTGCGCAGGATTGCTAAGGGCTGAAGTTGTCCTTGTACATTAGTACATGCTCGCTACGGTGGGCTAAGAAACCACGCAATATCGCAAACATCCTGTGTCTTCGGACTTGCGGGTTCAAATCCCGTCCTCGACGTTTTTTCTTTTTAAAATGCGATTGGTCGATATACCTGAGGATTTCTGTGACTCTCTTTGCGCTACAGAATACAATCTAGATAGCCTGATACAGAAATATGAGAGTGGTCTACGCTTCGACCATTATCTTGGGCATCTAAGCGAAGCCGCTGTGGAACAGGCATTTCGGAGTCTTGGTGAGAAATATGCTCTGAAGGTCAATCCCATCCCTCATGGTACTTTGGATGGTGATTTTACGTTTAGATATACTCCATTCGGTAGATTGACTGTGCACGCGCCACACAGGCAACTAGCTGAATATGATCTTGTAGCTATTTTGGGTGATCTTCCTATTGTTGTCGAAGTGAAGGTTGCACATTGGCACGTAGATCAGTGGAAAGCGAAAGGGAGGCATAAGCATACTATCAAGAATGCTTTACGGGAGGAATTTTACGAACGTCGCCTGGCACCTTTAGCCAAATATTTCAATGCTGATGTCGGGTATATGGTGCTTATCGGTAGAGATATCCATGAACGATATGTTGCTCCGATGACTAAACCTTTCGTAAATGGTTTTCAGTTCGCAGGAGGAAGGATACTCCCTTTCTTCGATTCGTTGGAGAATTTCAGGTCAGAGGTGCAGTCTGCCCTGGTTAATCATGGGAAGACGTACACGGATCACTTCTGAATCATTTGAAGTCTTCTTAAAGTATATAAACTAAGAAAGTTTTGTGCATTGGGTGATAACAAATGAGGATACTATTGTTGATATTAACAACGCTAATTTTTGCAGGATGCGCTGAGATTACTAATTTCGAGGAATGTGTTGCGGCAGGGAACCCTGTCATGGAGTCATATCCTGAGCAGTGCAGGACTGAAGATGGGAAGCTCTTTGTGCGCGAGATTGCTGAACCTGTGATAGGTGGAGACAAAGATGAGCATGGTTGTCTAGTGCCTGCCGGCTTCTCATGGAACAGTAGTTTAGGTGCTTGTGTTCGTGAGTGGGAGCTCGATGCTGAGGCTAGACAAGCTGTGGAACTTGTCGTCTCAACCTCGGATGAACAGCTAACTATAGTGAGCGCAGTGGAGAAGGATTGTGATGGCTGTTATGATGTGGTTGTCGAAGCTCCTGATGGGCAGAAGACTATACAATTGATAGACTGGAAAGTCGATAGCGTGCATGTCTGTACTGAAATAGAGAAGACAAGCGTTATGTGCACAAAGGACTATAGGCCTGTCTGCGGTGACGATAAGAAGACATATTCCAATGGATGCATGGCTTGCAGCAGCGGTGAAGTCGACTACTGGAAAGAGGGAGTCTGCGCTGAAGCAGAAGTTTTCGATAAGACGTGTACTCCTACCAGCAAAATGGCTGAAGTCTGCACAATGGACTATAATCCTGTGTGCGGAGATGACGGAGAGACGTATGGTAACCCATGCATGGGCTGCAGCAGCGGCAACATTGACAAGTATTTCATGGGTGCTTGCGCGCCCTGATTTTTTTCTTTCATTTAAGACACAGTAAAAACCCTCTAATGAGATACAGTATTTGGTCAAAGTATCTGTAATGTTTCGCTAAAGCGTATCAACAGAGGCTATTTCTTTTTGCAATGATAATTTCTCCCAAAGATTCTGCTAAATGCTTACCTATCTTCCATTGTCTAGAGAATAAAGGCTTTCGGACCATCAATGATTGGCCAGTCAATCAGGGCTGTCAAATGGCCCAAATGGAAAAAAGCTCTGCAAGGTCTTGAATTCTGAAGCTTTAAATATGTCTATATGAAAATTTTTCTCGATGAAGAAAACTTTGGTTGCATTATTGTTTGCAGGCCAGGCACAGGCGGATTGTGATCTGAGTCTAAGCGAGGAAAACAGGATTCAGGCCAACCTCATCTGCGATACTGTACATGTCCTATATAAACCCACATTGAATAAGTTTGATCTCTCTGTAAAGGGTAAAATCGAAAACGCAGATGCTTCTCTAAGCGGGTTATACACTTTGTACATAACAGATAGTGATGTGACTGGGGGGCGGCTGGATGCAAGATTCAAGGCAGACCTACAGGTTGAAGTGGGACTTGACGCATACCTGCATCACTGGCAAGGCGGAAACGATTACGGCTATAATCTGCACATCTCAGATACTTTTCATCTATTACACAATGCATTACCCGTAACTTTTGAGACGGATGGGATTAAGCAAGGTTTGAATGTGGGGATTGGTAATTTTACGCTGAAGGGAACAACCGGACCAAACGATATCCATTATAGTATTACCTACCTCCATCCTTTGTAAGTTTCGCTTCTTCTTCCATCATTAGAGATAACTTTATAAAACGTATATTGATTCACCAATACTAAGCCAGCGTGGCACAATCTGGTACTGCGCAGGACTGGAAAACCAGTCTTTCTCATCCAGGGATCCTGTTTCCTTTGGGATATCCCGGTTCAAATCCGGGCGCTGGCGTCTTTTTTTATGACGACAGTGCACGGATAGACACGACTTTCGCATCGTGTCGTATCTCGGGCGCTGGGGTCTTTTTTCAACACGGTCCGGGCACTGATAGACACGACTTTCGCATCGTGTCGTATCTCGGGCGCTGGGGTCTTTTTTCAACACGGTCCGGGCACTGATAGACACGATTTTCCATCGTGTCGTATCTTGGGCGTTGGGGTTTTTTTTCAACACGGTCCGGGCACTGATAGACACGACTTTCCCATCGTGTCGTATCTCGGACGCTGGATTTCTCTTCTAAGACGTTTTTGGATGGATAAACACGAATTTCTCTTCGTATCCTAGCTCGGGCACAGGCCTTTCACAATTCTTGCTGTTTAGAGTAGGTCTTCTTGAAGCGGGTAGAAGTTTTTAATCAAACAGCATCATTATCGTAAGTTATTTAAAACACCCACTACTCTGATGGATTTGAGGGGGAACCTTGATACATAAGACAAAGAGCGTAATCATAGGACGAAAGAAGAAGGAGCATGATACTGATGAAGATAGGCCGTGCTTTGTCTCACTCTTTGATGTGAATAAACCACACACTTCTGGTAAGGTTCCTACAGATATTCTAGAATTTCCGCACAGTCACCGGGTGATCATCAAAGGACTGGATGTAAGCTATCTGCTCATGGGTAATGACTTAGTCATAGAAAATCTGGAAGAAATTGAAGTTGAATATGCTGAGGGTCACATCTATCTGACGGGTGTGCAGCAGCACTCAGACGAAACTGAATAGAGCTTTCTGGTAGAGATAGATTAGCGCAACGATGGTCAGCATGCCGAATTCAAGGTTGAATATTGCGAAAGCGAATACATACACGCCGACAAGCAGATCGATCCAGCTTGCGATGTCTCCCATCCTGCCGAAGAAGAATCCTTTGATGCACAGGTACATGCCCGCATAGAAGAGCGCTCTGTTGGGTAGCAATTCTCCAAACAGAAGTATGGTGGCGCTGATGAGGTCTAAAAGACCAAGTATCTTGATGATCATACGAGCAGCTCCAAAAGGACAAGCAAGATAGATGAGCTTATGAGCAGACCGATAAGAGCAGCTATACCCAGTCTCTTTGAGAGTTCACTGAATGCTGAAGTGAAAAGCAAAAGTAGCGGAACGATCATGATGGATATGATTACACTTAGGATTATGCCTATGATCGCAGGCATCTGTTCGGAGAATATTACTCTGAATAGGATGAATGTGCCGATTATGAAGAATAGTTTAATGACAAAGTCGAGGTAGGTTTCGTCTTTACAGGTCTTCTCAGGAGTTGTCTCAAAGATTTCCAGAACGATATTCTCAGGGTCTATGATGTGACCCTTCTCGATAATTCTCACTTACACATCCCCAATCTTAGCTATGACTTCTTCTACGCTAAGCAACTGTTCTTCTCCGCTTTTCATGTCGCGAAGCTTAATCTTATTCTGCTGCAGCTCTTCTTCTCCTATAAACGCTACAAAAGGAATATGATAATGGTTGGCATACTGTAGATTCTTGGTGACACCTTTCCTGTTGAGGTCATCGATGGTATTGATATGTGTTCGCAGCCTTCGGACCATCTCAACTGGCTCAGTGCCGATTGGTATGATGAGGAGCTGCGCGACAGAATGCTGCTCTGCTTGTTCTCCCAAGGCCGCTATGATGGCGTCAAGTCCGATGCCCACGCCGATTGCTGGATACTCTCTTCCGCCTACATAGCTGCCTATCATGTCGTCGTATCTTCCCCCGCCTGCCAGGGATGATTTCATCTTTCCTTTCTTTGCGAAGGCTTCGAAGACGGTGCCGGTGTAGTAGTTAAGACCTCGAGCGAGACTTATAGTAAATCTTACATCGGCTTTTAATTCTTCAGGTATGAATCTCATCAATTCTCTTAATTCAGCGAGTCCTTCCTTGGCAATCTTATTGTCGATGTCGCATGAATCAAGGTCAACTTTGCCTTTGCACCAATTAGCTAAAGCATCAATCTGTGTTTCACTTAGACCGATGCCTGAGAGCTCCTTAAAGAATTCTTCATGCTCCATCTTGTCTATCTTATCGATCACTATGATTACTTTCGTGAATAGCTTGGATGGTATAAGGAGGTGTTCCAGCAGACCTAGAAGAATCTTCCTGTTGTTCACCTGTATCTCTGCCTGGATACCTGATTCTTTAAGGATGTCGAGGGTGAGTGAGATTATCTCTGCGTCAGCATGCATGGATTTAGGACCGACGATGTCCGCATCACACTGGGTGAATTCCCTGAAACGTCCTGTCTTGATCGGTCCGTCACGATACGACCTGTCGATTGTATATCGTTTGAATGGGAGTTTTGTTTGCGGATGCATGGCAATGTATCGCGCAAGGGGGACAGTCTGGTCGAATTTAAGTCCGAGATCACGTTTTCCCTGGTCCTGCAGCTTGAATATCTCTTGCATGACGTCGGTGCCATCGCCTGCGGCAAATTTTGCGGTAAGGGTGTCGAGGCGTTCTATGAGCGGAGTCTGCATTGGTGAAAACCCATAACGCTCGAACTGCTTCTTAATCAGCTGTAGAAGGCGTTCACGAACTATCATGTCCTTTGCTTCATAATCTCGCATGCCCCTGGCCATCTCGACTTTCATGTAAACCTCTTAAGGTGCAGGGGTTTTTATAAAATTATTGGAAGGTCCACATTTTAAGTGCGTCTTCTTCCATGAAGTGCATGTCACCGGGTATGATGAGGCACTGGGGGAATACGGAGAATTCTTTTTCTTTGAGCTCTGCGAGGCTTCCTGTCCGAATTTGTGCGTTTTTATCGCCAAGGCCTGCGCAGCCAACCGCGAAGATATCAGCGGGGGTATCTTTTGAGATAAGGTAGTCAATGGCTTCTTTGATGCTCATGAAACGGTTTTCATCTGGTCTGAGGTCGAGTAGCATCAGGGTGTGGAGTCCGACGCTTTGGTTTTTCTTGAGCATCTCAATGGGGGTGGTTACGTTCTCATTGTCATAAGGTATGCTGGTTGTTTTGCCGAATTTATAGAGCTGTAGGCCTGTGATACCTATGGCTGTCATGACAGAAGCGTTATGGATGATGTTAGTCTCAACGCCAAGTTCTTTGGCCCTGAGAAGGATGTCCGCATGGGTAGTAGCTCCAAAAGGGTCGCCTATTATTAGCAAAGCGATGTCTTTTTCTTTTGCGGGCAACAAGATGGTGTCTTCGATTTCAGATTCGACAAGGCCGCGAGGCGCCAATCTGATGGTTTTGCCGTAGAACTGTTCAAGTTCCTCTTTGGAGCAGGAAAGCAAAGAGGTGTATGATTCGAGGAATACCTGTTCTGAGGCTTTGACCGCGTTAAAACCTTTGACTGTTATGTCGGTTGGGTCACGAAGGCCGATGCCGATGAGATGTAATGCCATGAGGGTGCAAAGTCGGAGGGAGATTTTAAAGATACCTATTTCGATAACCTTTTTTTATATAATATTCATAAAAAGGTTACAAACTTATTATATAGAAGCAGAAGCGTACTTATTGTATGTACGATGGCATCAGACTCGGACAATGGATCCGGGTTAACGGGATGCTGCTGGAGGTGATTGACAAGGGGGACATTGCCTACCAGTATAGTACCTCGAACTATATCCGGTCCAGAACCAACGTATGCGCTTGGCTCATGAGGGATGAGTATGGAAACTTGTTCCGATTGGATATACCGGTGAACGAAGATTCACTCCTTACCCGTCTGTATGAGCTTGATTCAGCGGGTCATATTCAGCACAGGCTTCCCATCAGAGATGTGGAGGCCATAACCTGACACAAAACCTCTGTGAGGGGAAGGATAGCCGCCTTCCCCAACCTTTTCCTTTTCTTTTGAATCTAATATCAGTTTCTTCATGCTCTGGTTTTTACTTCTCGAGTGAGTCTAGCTGCTATTGTGGCATTTGCAGAGTCACAGAATCTTAAGCATCATCCACAAATTACGGGATTGCCCAATCCCTTCATTTGCGGATGCTTCTTTGTCAAAGGTCTTTTGTTCATATGTATGTTCTAGTGGTGTTGTGCCATATAGACCTTTGACAAATTCTCTAGCGTACATCCACAAATTACTTGATTGCCCAATCCCTTCATTTGCGGATGCTTCTTTGTCAAAGGTCTTTTGTTCATATGTATGTTCTAGTGGTGTTGTGCTATATAGACCTTTGACAAATTCTCTAGCGTACATCCACAAATTACGGGATTGGGCACAATATTTATAAAAATCCATAGAAGCTCTGTAGGACAGAATGGCTGAAGATACAAATATGCTTATCAAGGAACGGATCCGAAAACATGATGAACTTGTGGAGCGGGGCGTGAACCCTTACGCATACTCATTCCCTAAATCACATGAGATAAAGGACCTCTTATCGAAGTACGAAGGTCTTGAGCCTGAGAAGCATAGTGGCGATAAGGTCGCTATCGCTGGCCGTATCATGACGCTGCGCCGCATGGGTAAAGCCACGTTCCTTCATCTTCTTGACCAAAGCGGCAAAATGCAGGTGTATTTTCGGCAGGATGATATGGATAAAGAACTCTATAAGCTGCTGAAGAAGGCAGATATGGGTGATTTCATAGGCGTCCATGGCGAAGTTTTCGCTACGAAGACAGGCGAGATAAGTGTGTATGCAAAGGAATGGGTCATGCTTACTAAGGCCATTCGCCCTCTCCCCGAGAAATATCATGGTCTTAAGGATACCGAGCTTCGTTACAGAAAGAGGTATCTTGATCTTATCGTGAATCCTGAGGAAAGAGAAAAGTTCCGAATGAGGACGAAGATCATCGGTCTTGTTCGTGAGTTTCTCAACGGAAAGGATTTCCTTGAAGTGGAGACTCCTGTTCTACAGACTATTTATGGTGGAACGAACGCAAAACCGTTCCTGACTCATATTAATGCATATGATATGCAGATGTATCTGCGTGTAGCTCCGGAATTGTACCTGAAACGATTACTTATTGGCGGTTATGAGAAGGTGTATGAGATTGCCCGTAATTTTAGGAATGAAGGTGTCGACCAGACGCATAATCCTGAGTTTACGATGATCGAATGGTATGAGGCATACTCCGATTATCAGACTATGATGGATAGAGCTGAGGCTATGTTCAAGTTCATAGCGAAATCATTATTCGGCAAGGAAGAAATCACGGTGCATGATAAAGTGGTTGATATCAGCACACCATGGCCAAGAATTACTATGCAGCAGGCTATCAAGAAGTATCTTGGGCTTGATGTTGCTGCAATGAGCGACGATGAACTTAAGTCAGTGGTCATTGAGAAGAAGCTCACGTTCCTTGGCGAAGCATCACGTGGACAGTTGATATTCACCATCTTTGACAAGCTTGTCTGCGATATGTTGCTAGACCCTGTCTGGATCATCGATTACCCCAAGGAGATAAGTCCTCTGGCAAAACAGCACCGGGACAATCCGGCTATCGTTGAACGTTTTGAAGGGTATATCGGCGGGAAGGAAATCAGCGATGGCTGGTCTGAGCTTACGAATCCTATAGAGCAGCGCAGACGATTTGAAGTTGAGCAGGCTGCGATGCAGGCTGGAAACGATGAAGCTCATCCGAAGGATGAGGAATTCATCGAGGCTATGGAGTACGGTATGCCTCCCGCGGGTGGTATCGGCATCGGAATAGATAGGATGGTCATGCTCTTCACAAACTGCTGGAGCATACGGGATGTCCTCTTCTTCCCTACGATGAAGCCATTGCAGGAAGAAGAGCAAAAGTAATCTGTAGACTCTATAGTACGATCTTGATGTGGGTGTCGAGGAGATTACATCTCTTTTCTATCTCATGAACGGACTGGAGCAGATCGATTTTCTTTAGCTGTTCCTGAAGCTCATTTCTTCGCTCTATGGATTCATGGATTTCGTGTCGGAGCGTAAGGATGTTCGAAGAAGCTGATTTGTAAGATTTTAACGTAGGATTGGCTTCAAACTGGTCCATAAGATATTGTTTCTGCTTTGTCTCTTTGTTAAGACGACTGAGGATCTCCTCAAAATACCTGTTGTCCATATTGATGACCGTCTGTCTGGTCTTCTCAGTCTTAGCGTCTTTCAAAGTCACATCGCCGCTTGTGATGGCTCTTCTAAGGTTTGCAAGGATACGTATGATCTTGAGCTGTTTATCAGCGATAAGGGTTACGGCCGGATTATCGATGTAGTCCTGTATGAGCTGCTCATTCTCGAATGCTACACGCTGCAATTTGCGAAGACCTGTATTTATGACTGAAAATTTATTGTTTATCTCATCATGGATCTCTTTGATCTTTGCATCCTGTTTCTTAAGCTCATGCTCTATCTGTTGGGCATTCTTATACTCTTCGGACTGCTTGATGGACTCGAGCTTATCCTCGTTGTTCTTTTTCTCTATCTTTTTAGCTTCGACGAATTCCTCGATGGCTATGATGCGCTCCTGCAAATCCTTATGATGTGTCTGCAGGCCCTTGATGTGCTCAAGTTCCTGTTCCACCTGTGGCAGTATATCAAGGTGGTACGAGTTTATGAGTTCCTGAAGTTCATCTATGGATTGATTAAGCCGTTTGACCTGGAGCGATATCGCTTCTGTCTCATTTGCGAAGAATTGCTGAAGGATTGCGTATGGTCTAGCCGATGATTTTGCGAAGAAGACAATCTGTTCCTTGACTTTTCCGCAGTAGAATGGTATAAGATCTGTATCCCCTGGGAATCTGAGAGATTCCCTGAGCTGACGAAGCGAACGCTGGTACGCATCCCTATTGCCTTTCATGAAGTCAATCTCACGGGCAGTGATATTGGGATTTAACAGCTCTGCGGCCTCAAGTTTCATGGAGAGCGCTTTAAGTTCAGCATTATGGTCCTCAAAAATCTTATTGAAGGTTGACGCACTGCTCGCCAGGTTTTTGAGATACTTGACTTTATAGTCCGTGAACCATTGCGGGAAGGCTTCAATGGTGATGGTCGTCGTCTCTACCTGTTTAGGTTCTTTTTTCTTCTTAAGAAATCTCCACATGAGATAGTGGTAAAAGAGTCAAATTTATTAGGTTTTGGTTACTATTCTCTACTTATGAGGCGTAAGTATCACCGTCCGAAGCAACGTATATCGGATGTCATAGTAAAGCAGATGCGACTTCTGTTCGGTCTGGCTCAGCAACATTTACAGAGATCAGGCTATTATGTGAAGATGGTTAAGCGCCTTAATACAAGATTCAAGATCAAGGTTCCAGCAGATATCAAGAAAAGATACTGTAAGCACTGCGGTACGATGTGGACATTCGAAAAAAATGTTCGCGTACGGACTCAGAAGGGAAAACTGGTCTATTACTGTTTGGAGTGCAAACACTTCACTCGTATGCCTTTTTACAAGGAAAGAAAGGAGAGAAGGAAAAAAACTAATCTTTAAGGAGCCGGGCCAGGTACGCATCATTTGCTGTTATGTCGATTGTCCTGATAGGGCCTTTTAGACCATTAGAAGAAGCCTGAAGCCTCACTTCCTGATTATAGTAACCCTTTTCACCGCCGATTTCTGTTCTATTGGTGTTTCCAAGAACCTCTACTTCGTACGGCCCAATCCGAATGGTGGAACCTACATCCGCGAATTGCAGCATAGCATCTAGTCTGCTGGCTCTGTTGTTATCGGTGTAGAAAGCTTGCAGGTGATTGTCTGCGATGGCTGTTGCAAGTGGATTGTCAGTTTTGTCAGCGATAGCATTAAGATAGCTAATGCATCCTGCAAGGTCGTCAGCTGCCTGACTCCATTTTGCATCAGCTTCTTTGTTGTCGATCGCTGTTGCAGCGTATTTCGAGGATGAGTGATAAGAAGCACATGCGTTTTCGGCAAGATTTACAAGGATAGGTACGGAAAATTCTGTTATCTCTTTGGTAGGTTCGGTACTAATATGTCTTAGCTCATATCTTTGGACATTTTTGTCTAACCCCAAACTAATGATTCCTGCTAATGCTGCGGATCCTAAAATTGCTGTATGTGGTTTCATAAGCTGAGCGAAAAATAGGTCATTTATAAAGCTTACGCTCCTTAGTCCCTATAAAGGAATAACAGAATAAGTTCAGCAAATCAATCGACGATTTCTTTGATGCCTTTAGCCAGTTTTTTGATCGAGTCTTGTGAAACACTAAGTGTGGTGAAAGACTGCATGACTAGCTTCACTTCATCTTCGGTCGTAGGTGCCATGTCGACGAGCTTTATGACATACTGATCCTTCAATCTTGGAATATTGAGGCTTTCAATCTTTTCTTTAAGCTCTTTGGCTTTCTTCTGAGTAAGTACTTTGAACTGTCCGAGATACTCGTCTGTCTTGTTGGCTCGATAGTTAAGGTCTCCCTGTTTTTTCTTTATCTTATTCAGTTCTGCCTTGACCTCGGTCATGCTCATTATCTCTTCGCTGAGTATCTTTGGTTTAGTCATTCTATACCCTCTTCAGATGGACTGGATGTACGATAATTGTCTTTGGCTTGGTGAAGTCTTTGATACCGACCTCATAGCATTTTCCACGTTTAGCACCGACAACGCCGACTTTTCCGTGGAACCTTGGGAAATAAAGTCCTGAATTGCAGGATGGTTCCGCTTTTAGCACGACTTTCTCTCCTTCTTCGAAGGTCTGGAAGTATTTCGTAAGTGGAAGCTTGCCTTTATCTCTCTGGCTTTTCTGGAATTTATGACGAGTCTTGGTTCGTGCTGTTCCTATTCGTTTAACCATAGAATATCACTAGTGCTGATGGAATTCTAGACCCTTTTTAAAACTTTCTTTTGACAACACTCACTCAATAATTATATAATGAAGTACAATGTTAATCCTAGTAATGGTATATGTCCAATCGTTTCAAAGAAGACATCTTCCTTCAATCGCTGAAGTTATCGGATCATTGGAGAATAAACTCATAGAACTTGGGGCAGCGGCAGTGTACAGTAATCACCATCCGCATACGTATGAAGGCTTATACGAGTTTATTGGTAATGGTGCAGTCCTTGCCCGATTGGTCCAAGATAGTACATCGAGATTTATGTGGCATGAGCGGGTGTCGATACGCAAAGAGGTAGATGGTGCCATCATGTACATCGGTTTTGATGAAGCTTCCGGGCTGTATAAGAGACTCATAGACGAAGTAGATACAACCTTGAGAGTCTTTTGATAAGGCAGATTATTTCGATATACTTCACAAAACTTATTTTGCTGACTTTTCGCTCATCCTGTTTTTAGAATATCTGTATTCAAAGTGCAATTCCCCTGCTATTATACGCAACATGTTTATAAGGGGTATATGTGACCGCAAAAAGCATGAACAAGACAACTTTACCTGAAGAAATTACGACCGTAGCAGCAAGATTGTTTGATAGAGTATACATGCCTGGTTTTGATGTTAACGCACCAGGTCTAATCAATGATCTTTCCACATTGATCAACTCTTATGATGACCCTTCATTTGTCGATTATAGGCATAGATTCAAGAGTGCATTCATGCATGAGACGGACAGAGAACTGTATGATGAGAATTACCGTGTAGTCGAGGGAAGTATGGGTACATTGCGAAGCTTGGAGGAGTCGTTTAATAAAAGGTCAAATTTCTCTGCTGATGTTTCAGGGGACCTGCGTAAACACGTAGGTGAAGTTTATACCCGTCTTGAGGTCATGCATATGCACGCTATTCTGATTGGGTTCTCCTACAGATGAGTATCGGCATGCAAAGGGCCGAAAGAATTTATAAATGGTGCCCAGTTCTGCCTGGATATGATAGTGACTACATTGCCAAACAGTATTTCGTTGACCGCAGGCGACCTCTTCGATATGGTCCATGAACATGGATTTGACCCGCTTTCCGATGATTTTAAGGTGCAACTGCACACATTAGTGTATGCTTACGATGACCACTGCTTCAGATCCTTTATGAGCAAGTTTCAGGAAACGTACAGTGGGCATAAGGATGCTGATCATTTCGGTTCTAATATATCTATTATAGAACAGCATATGGATGAGCTTCGTCATCTCGAACGATATCTTCGCGTAGGTAGTGAACCTCAGATACCTCTTAAGGTAAGGCGTGAACTGCCCAGACATGTTGGCGGAGTCTACACCCGTCTTGAAGTCCTTGCGATGCATGCGAATCAGGTACAGTTCAACTACCGGAGTGACTAGTCAGGGATTTTTCTTGCGATCCCGTAGTGGGTCGCGGCGTCATAACAATTCATGTTGATCATCTGCATGACTTTACCGTAAGGTACTTCACGCAATTTGTAGAGCCGTTGATACCGCTTAAGAAATCTTCTAAGACGTGGTGTCTGCAGCATGGTATCAAAGAAATAGGGTAGCATGTCTTCAGGCAGACGCAAGGGTGAATCTATAGCATAGAGCACATCAAGCTCTTTTGCCGTCTCAAAAAATCTATTGATCATGTCTTCTTCGTCAGTAATATATGGCATGATAGGGTAGAGGGCCATGCCGACAGGGATGCCGACTCTTTTAAGTTCCTTTATAGCTTCTATCCTTCGCGCGACGTACGGTGCATCAGGTTCAAGTATTTTTGCAAGTCTTTGGTTGATGGTCGAGAAAGAAAACGTCACTATTGCACCCGCTTTCTTTAGCAGATCCACATCACGGAGCACAAGGTCGTTCTTTGTCATTATGTGCACAGGAAAACCATGATGAACGCATATCTCAATACATTTCTTGGTCAGTTCATATCGGCCTTCAACAAGCTGGTAGGTATCGTTGACGCCAAGACCTATTGAGATCCTTTTAGGTGTGCCGGCTTTTAGGAGTTCTTTGTTTAGTATTTCGGGTGCATTCTTCTTTACCCGTATGTTCTGGAAGAAACCTGCGGGCACATCACTGTACTTAGCGGATTTACCCAGACAATAGATACATCCGGATGGGCAGCCTTCGTAAAGGTCCATGATGTAGTGATGACCGAATTGCGTATCTCGCTCTACTCTGCGTAGTAGCGAGTCCACCTCTATCTCATGGTATTCCATCTTCCTAAAAGAGGATATCTTTCCTTAGGTATTTTGATCTTCTGCCGTCACCAAGCTCACGGAACAGATCTTTATTTTGTTCGTCAGCTTTTGTGGAGACGACTGTCTGGAGAGAGAAGGTAAGCAATGCGTCTTTGACTGAAAGAGTGCCCACAGCTGAATCTTTTCTTCCAGTAAAGGGCAATATGTCCGGACCGCGTTGGCATTGCGTATTTAGATTGACTCTTCCGACCAGATTGACTAAGAAATCGACAAGTTCCGCTATCGTATCAGGGTCTTTGCCGAAAATGGAGCATTGCTGTCCGTATTCCGTGTCCAGGATGACGGAGATCGGCTCTTCGATATCCTCGAAAGGCACGATAGGTACAAGCGGTCCAAACTGCTCTTCTTTAAAGATACGCATATCTTTGGTGACGGGAAAGAGGACTTTTGGATAGAAATACGTCTCTACATCCAAAGCGGGCTCATTGATGACTTTGGCACCCTTCTCGAGCGCGTCTTGCAGCAGACCCTGATAGAATGCAAGCCGTTCGTCTGGAAGCGGTGTTATCTTGGGATCTTCCTGCGGGATGCCAGCTGGAAGGCAGTCCACAGCCTGGCAGAACGCTCTGAGGAACTCTTCCTGCTTTTCTTTGTGCAAGTAGAGCAGCTTGAGTGCTGTGCAACGTTGACCGTTGTACGAGAGGGTGCCCGCAAGGCATTCCTGAACAGTCTCGTCTATGTCTGCATCATTAAGTATAATGGCCATATTCTTGGCGTCAAGGCCATAGACCCTTTTGAGGCGGTTGGGCTTAGGATGCATAGCATTTATGTGATTAGCGGTGTTATGCGCGCCTATGAATCCGAATATCGATACCTCTCCACTTTTCATGATCGGTTCGACGATGGTCCTTCCTCTGCCGAAGAGCACGGAGAAGACACCCGGCGGGAATGTACCGTCAAGAGCGTCAACGATGTATTTGTAGACCATGGAACCTCGCTTTGGAGGCTTGACGATGACGACATTGCCCATAAGGATAGCGGGAATGATGGTAGCGAATGTCTCGTTCATCGGATAATTATACGGACCCATGCAGAAGACGATACCATAGGGTGAGCGTTTGACTTTAGCTATGACATTTCCAACATGCATGACATCTTCAGTGGATTTCTCAAGCTTGCGCAGCTCTTCTATACTCTCTTCGATGTACTGGATCGTACGGTCGAATTCTGATGTCGCATCTTTCGTACTTTTTGCGATGTCCCATACGAGCGCCTGGATGATATGCTCACGCTGTTCCCTAAGCCGCATGATAAAGCGTTCAAAGTAGGGGATGCGTTCCTTGACACTCATACAGGGCCATTCTCCTTTGCCGCGCTCATATGCATCAACGGTGCTCTTAAGGATAGCTCTGGCAGCATCTTCATCTATGAGAGGGAACTGTCCAATCTTGATGATTTCTAAAGATCCGTCGTCTTTTTCTAATCTGAGTGGTGAGAAGATCTCTTGCATTGGTCCATCCCAGGTGACCTTTTTGCCGCCTACGATGTATTCTCTTGCGTCAATTACCGGAATAGAAGAGCTATCTTTGATAAATTTCATAAATCACGTGCGATTATCCTATTATTTAAACATTACCATGACAACGCTCGATGACCTTGATCTGACCTGGATTGCTCCGTATTATCTGGAACGCCAGACTACATTTGTTGATATGGTCAACAGCGCTGATCTTGATAATGGTTGGGATATTGCAGCGTACAAATCGGATACTGTAGATACTATACTTACTGGATTCTTCAATGAATTGCATGCGGGTGAAGTGCAATTGATAGCTGCTGGCGGATATGGACGAAGAGAGATGGATGAGGGCTCAGATGTCGATATCCACCTCATAGTTGACCGCATCGATGATGAGAATTCAAGCCGGCTTGCGGCGTACACTCAACTCTTTGAGCAACTGTTCGCCAGATACGATTTTCTGGATGGTACAGCCCTAATCAATGGTTATGACGATTTTCCCGGTTTTGATGATACGCAATTCTCCAGATTCATGGACAGCAGACTCCTCGTAGGTGATGAGGTCAAATATCAGCGTGTGCGCACTATCCTTAGCAATGAGATGGATAATCTTGAGATGATCCTGCGCAAACTTGCAGAACTAGACCGGCACAGGGCTAAACATCCTGAACCATTGCTGGATTACCGGACGTTTCATATCAAGGCAGGTGTTGGTGGCCTTAGGGATTTTCAATTGGGTCTGACATTCAGTGCTTTGCAGGATTTCGCCTCGCTCCCCTCTCTCTATCATACGGTCCCACCTGAAATACTGGAAGGGGTGGGGTACCTGCATAAGCTGCGTTCCTGGCAGCACCTTCGCGGCCAATCAGATAACCTGCACTTTGCGGATGTTCAGGAACTAACTGCGCAATTCGGTAACGAGGCACTTATCAGACTGGGTGATTATAGAAAAGCAGTCAATCGGTTTTTGAATGGACGTCTATCACAGTTGTTCGAGGAGGGTGTCCAGCTTGGTGAAGGCATCTATTATAGTCAGAACGGTCTGGCTCTTGCTCCTGGTACTATTTGTGCAAGGAATGTCTTACGTATGGTGGAAGCCTCTCAGAAGTATCATCTTCCAATTGAAAGGACAACTACATCCGCTGTCCAGATAACTAGGCCAAATGAAGGAAATACCGCGTTTGTCAATCTGTTCGGCCAGGAGGGGTCACTGTCAGACTCACTTGAACGTCTTTGGGACATGGAGGTCATGGATAGTCTTGTACCCGGATTTAGGGTGGCTGAGACGGTACTTTATGGGGAAGGTCATCCAAGAGAAGGAAGGTCAAAAGCGTATCAGGCTATCAATAGATTGCGGAATCTTGAGCGGCTTGTGGAAGAACCTCAATTCAAAGATGCATATGAGCGTCTGGATCGCGAGTCACTGCAAGGACTGCGACTTGCACTCTTCCTTAAAGGAATACCCAGACTGGTAGACGCATCGGTACCCGAATATCTGGATGCATTCCAAACAATATATCCCAATCTAAGCACCCTAACTGTGAGTCTGGCGAAGTTCCTCATACAAGAACAGGACAGTCTCTATCATACAGCACAGGAAGAGGATCTCTCTGATATAATGACGGTAAGTCAATTCACTAGTACGGTAAATAAGTCGTCTCTAGATGCGTTGCTTCTTTTCACTGGAGCTAATCTTGGTTATGGTGTACAGGATTGGTTCCCGGACGATCAGTGGACGACCGTCTTCAATCTGTACAGGCAGGCTGTCGAGTCTCTTGAGGGAGAAGTGAGCAAAATTACAGCCTCGCCAAATCTGGATTCTATCGCGAATACTATTTTTGCTGCTATGCCTCCTGAACTACGGATGACCAGGAGCACGCATATTCTAGAGTCTTATGCGAAGAGTCTTGGTCAGGTTGCGGTCTATGGAGAACCTATCGCAAAAGTGCAGCCTTTATTCGGCGGAAAGAACAGTCTAGTTGAGGTGTACGCTCCTGATAGGAGGGGTCTTGCTCTAAATATATTTCAGGTTATCTATGAATCAGGCATAGGTCTTTACAAGGCATTCCTGTATTCTGTAGAAGATCCTAATCTGGCACTAGATATGTTCACTGTGGGCGACCTTCGTGACCCGAAGGCGTTTAAGAACCATCTTCTCTTACATCTTGATGATCCCATACACGACGCTCCATTGATCCGGAATCCGGGAGCTCCTGTAGGTTTGCGAAAGAAGGGAGATAGCTACCGCCTAAGTATGACCGGTCGACCTAGCAGCGGTCAGATATATTCTACTGTCCATCTTATCTCGCAGGACCTTGAAGGGGATATCAGGTCAATCAAAGCGCTCTCTTCCAGGAGGGGTGAGGTCAATCAATTCTACTTCTTTGTATCTCCCTATAGCGAGCAGGAGATAAGAGATGTCATTACCGGTCATGGCCTTGACATGAAGCCTGTCCAGTAACTTCATGCGGGGAAACTTATTTATATAGCACCGGGATAATCTGCTTTTAACAGGTGTTTTCATGGCGAAAGGAATCTCAGTAAAGAAGAGCGAGGATATCTCGCAGTGGTATACAGAAGTCATTACCAAGAGCGATCTTGTCGATTACTCAGATGTCTCTGGTTGTATCATCTTCAAGCCCGGTAGCTATGCCATATGGGAGATCGTCAGAGATGAGACAGATAAGCTGTTCAAGGAGGCAGGGATACAAAACTGCTACTTTCCCCTCTTCATCCCTGAGAAATTTCTTACGCGTGAAGCTGAACATGTAGAAGGTTTTGCGCCTGAGGTGGCATGGGTGACCCAAACAGGCAGCAGTACACTTTCTGAAAGGCTTGCTGTACGTCCTACGAGCGAGACCATCATGTATCCAAGCTTCGCTAAATGGATCCGTTCTCACCGGGACCTTCCGCTTCGACTGAATCAATGGAATAATGTTGTACGCTGGGAGTTTAAGAATCCTGTTCCGCTTATGCGTTCCCGTGAATTCTTATGGAATGAAGGGCATACAGCGTTCGCTACAAAGGAAGAAGCTGAAGCCGAGCGTGATGTTATCCTTGGTATCTATCAGAAAATCCTAAAAGATTACATGGGTATCTATGGTTCTGTAGGGTACAAGTCCGAGAGGGAACATTTTGCGGGCGCAGAGTATACTTGCAGCATAGAATGCTTCCTTGAGTCTGGCAAAGCTATCCAGGGACCGGATTTCCACCATGATGGACAGATTTTTGCCAAGGCATTCGATATTCAGTTTGTTGATGAGAATGAGCAGAAGCAGTATGTCTGGCAGAATACGTTCGCTATAACGACGAGGATGCTTGGAGTGATGTTCATGATGCATGGCGATGATAAAGGTCTTATCCTGCCACCTCCTGTCGCCCCGATTCAGGCTGTCATCGTGCCAATCTACAAGGATGATACGAAGGATGCTGTGATTAGGGCTGCGGCAGGCGTACATGAGCAACTTTTCGATGTGCGTTCAAAAGTTGATGACCGGGATGGCTATAGTCCTGGCTGGAAATTCAATGAGCATGAGCTCAAAGGCGTGCCACTTCGCATAGAGATAGGTCCAAAAGATCTTGAACAAAACCAGGTCACTCTTGTCCGACGGGATACTGGAGAAAAGATTCCTGTAGATTTTGAGCATGTCCACAAGAGGGTGCAGGATGTCCTTTCAGATGTGCATGGAAGCCTTTACCAACGGTCCATGAAAAACTTTGAGGATTCCGTCGTCAAGTGTTCAACTTATGATGAGCTTAAGGACGCGACTGCGAACAAGAAGATCGCATACGCTCCATTCTGCAATGAAATAGAACCAGAAGATGCTATCAAAGAGGAGACACAAGGTGTCAAGACGATGAATAGTCCATTTGGAGCAGAATGCAAGGAAGGCGAGGTCTGTGTGTATACGGGGAAGCCTGCTAAGCGCTGGTTCTATTTCGGGAAAGCTTACTGAACAATATATTTTTTATTCTCCCCTTCATTTGCTTGGTGTATGATAAGACCTTTCTCCCATCTTACTTCAGCGATGGTCATCCCTTTCTATGTGGGATACCTGCATGGACAAGGTCTAGGTATTTATCCAGCACCCGGGGGGCTTGAGATGCTTGCTCTAGGCTTAGTTCCTCAGGCAGCGCAGATTCCACAAGATATAGTGTATCGAAAAGATTTGTCCGATCTCGAGAGAAAAAACGATTTGATAGAGCATGATCATGTGTCACTTCTTTTTGTGACTGGCGCGATGTATAGCGCTGGGATGCTTGTCAGCTATGTGAATTAAGAACCCTACCGACTCTCTGCACGGTCATGGGAGGCATTATGCCGCCTATCGCCAGCTTAAGGGGTAGGGCATCAGGAAGAATATATACTTTGAAATAAAAAATTATCTAATCTGTGAATAATCGGTACTTCTCTGTTCCCGTCAACTCGGCCTGAATCCTTTTGACAATAGCTTTATGGGGTTCTGGAAGAAGTTTAATTCTTGTCTTTAGGTCTTCGAAAGTCTCGAATGGCTTAATGTCCCGCTCTTCGAGAATCTCCCACATATGCTTTTTGCCAAATCCAGGGATGAGGTTGAGCTGATGCATCCTTGTCGATAGGGGTTGAGCGTTATTGAAGAACTGGACAAAGTCTTTCTCGCGTTTCGTGACGATGTCATTGATCGTGAACTCCATCTCTGACCTGGCTGTTGCAGTGAGCTTATCGAAAGCCAGTCTGCCTGAGATATGGTGGATTTGGTCACGCTTACCTTCACCTATGTAGATCTCATCACCTGGTTGCAGCTGCACTTCTTTTTTTGGTACAAGTTCAAGCAAAGTGAAATGTGTCTTACCTATAGCCTGTACTATAGGTGTCTTCTTGTGACTTGGCCGTTTATCGAATGGATAGCCGTTCGGCAAGAAATCGAGCACTATAGCCGTCTCTTCTTTCATAGGTTTATGTTCCATATTCTTCCCCCTAATCCAAATACGACTATGTCTATTTAACTATTTAAACTTTACCAAAAAAAGAACAAGAAAAATGAAAGAATACGTACACCTATACATAAGCAGGCTTGTTTATTCTTCGTCTTTCTTCTTCGGCTGCGTACGGGTGATAGAGATCGGAAGCACATCAGCTTCCAGCTCTTTTAGCGCAATCTTGATCGGATTGTACTTCAGCTCTTCAAGATCTTTAGGTTTGAGATCTATCAGAATGGGTGCGCCCATCGCAAGCTGCAGAGCACGGGCTCCGATTATTCTTGCTTTTTCGTACTTGGTAAATTTCTTTGGATCATCAACAATGGTTTCCATGTTTCCACCTATAGCTTGGATCTCAGTTCGGCAGCTTTGGTCACACTGAGTTCGATCATCTTGTCAATCTGCTCTGTTGTAAGGGGCTGTTGTCCTCCTTTCTGAAGAGCGCATAATGTTCCATCTTCAAGGCTAGCAAGTGTCAGCCTGGCTTCAGCAACATTCTCTTCCTCAGGGCAGGGGTCGACAAGGAAGTGGTTTCCCAGCTTGACGATGGTTACTTCGATTGGAACACCGTTGAGCGGAACGCTCTTATCGGTCTTCTTCTTATAATTGACTTCGCCATCGACCACTTCAGGGAATCTTGCGTTTTTGATAGCAGCGATAGCAGCTAGACTGGCAGCATCCTTAAGATTACCATCGTCATTGATGCTGCAAACGTCGACAAATACTGTCCAAACCTTTTTTCCAGGTTCGATGCAAAGTGATTTGACATCAATGCATCCAGATTCTCTTATGCCTCGGTCGATGACTCGAGCAAGCTCTATTGCGTCGATAGAAGGGGGTCCCGGTTCGAACGACGGGTTCGATAGCGGGAGCAGTTCCACGTTTACGGATAGATTGCCATTCTCCGGGGTGTCCGGATACGGCTGCTCGATAGACATCTTGACACCAGCCATCACTTCAGTGTTGCCGATCTTTACCAGAGCGGAACCTTCAGCATTAGGACTGATATCATAGGTAACTTCGACCGGCCGCATCTCGTCAAATTTTCGTCCGTCAAACCTGGAGCCTTTATCGAGGATATCAAGAATATGTTCTTTCTGTTCAGTTTTCATTTTGCACCTCGTATACTTCTTTGAGTGCTTTCTTTTGTACTTCGCTGATTTTTAAGGAGACCTGTTTACCAAGCTCAAGCGCTTTGATGAGGTTATCCTTGGAAATTCGTCCATCCATCTGCAGCAGAGTAAGTTCACCTGTCGATGGGATGACTGCGATAGGGATATCAGCGACTTCACCTTCGAATGCTTCTTCCGCATAATCAAGGTCAACAAGAACCGTTCCGTCTACAATGCCTACAGCCACAGCTGAGACAACATCCTTCATAGGTATGCCAGCATCAGCAAGAGCTATAGCCGCAGCACAGATACTTGCGCATCTGCTGCCTGCATCGGTCTTGGGAAGTTCGATGAACACATCGATAGCAGAGTTTGGATATTCGCTTAGGTCAAGCGCTGGTTTAAGCGCGTTGGTGATGACCATGGAAATCTCTTTAGACCTTCGGTTTCCACCCGGTCGAACCCTGTCTCCCATGCCGGAGAATGGCATCATATTGTAGAAGCACTGCAGAACGCCTTCTTTTGCGTTCTGTTTAAATCGTGGGTAAATCTCGCGTGGTCCGTAGACCGCTGCGATAGCTTCGGTCTTGCCTATCTTAAACCAGGCAGAACCGTCAGCGTTCTTTACCACACCTGCTTTCGCGTCAATCTCACGAGTATCTTCGAAAGCACGTCCGTCGAATCTTTTTTCATAAGCCATAATAATCACCTACTAAGGAAGCTGGTGACCTTATCGGTCAGTCCAGGCGTGTGCGCGTTGTCTTCGATCATCTTGATCGCTTGTGCAGTGAGAAGCTCTTTTACCGGGTCTTCATTTTTTACCCAGACTACGCCGTTCTGACCTACGATGATCTTTGAGCCAGTGTGTTCCTTTATGGTATTAACCATGGAGCCCTGTTTGCCGATAATTCTTGGCACCTTATTGCAGGATACGTTCATGAGTCTACCTGTACCTAGTTTTCTTAGACCTGGCCCATTAGCAGAGATATCAATCAGCTTCTGTGAGGTCACATTGGTGATCTTACAGGTTATGTAATCTCCAAGGTCGAAGTACATCGTCAGATCTGCACCTCGCTGGATGTAATCTGAACTTGCTTCCTGCAGTGGCAAGACAGCATCATTCGTACAACCGATGTCCACTTTCCATCCGGAGAAGAGGATATCAGACACTTTACCGATGACGGTGTCACCAACCTTAGGATTGTATTTTCCTCTTAGAGGAATCAGTTTGATAACTTTTCCTTTTATATTGACAAGTCCTACGGTGCTTGCCATAATCTTGTCGCCGTTTCGGTATGTGCCGTTGCTTGGCAGGAAATCCATCCCTACCGCGAGCACTTCTCCCGGAACGACAATGTCTTTTTCTTTTGCAATTATTTCACTTGACATGTGTTCACCTATTTCACTTTAATAACATTGATTGTTGCATTACCCTGACAGAGTCCGTTGACCAATTCATAGAAATCGGTCTCCATGCCGCCGGGAATCTCGATGATTCCTGACCAGGAACTATCGTTGTGCCAATTGTCGGACTTCATCTTTCCAAACCCCTTCATGCGACCATAAGTTTTGTGCGCATATGCGGATGGTATGATGACTTCAAGCTCTTTGGTTACGAACTTGAGAGGAAGAATATTGTTTATCTTCTTGACGACATCATGCACCTGCTGCTCTGCCGCGACGCGTTCATCGATATGAACTTTCGCATGTTCAAGCGCGCTATGGAGACGTTCCATGGGATGTGGCAGATTAGTTTTGGGGTCGACACCATTCCTGTGAATGATGCCAATTATTTTGTCCACTTTCTTTTTGCGCAGAGCTTCACGGTACTCCGAAGTGAATTGAATCTCGCCTTCTTTGAGGATCAACCTGGCTATCTCTATCGCATCATCTGTACCGAAGATAGGTTTTAGATGCTCATGCGCAGCTTCAAGACCTTTCTTTGCGTCCTGGTAAATATGCTGGCTCTGCACAACATCCTCAATGCTGACTTCTTTGCCTTCAATAAACTGGACGGCCTTGTCTGCGTCGATGACAATCTCAAAAAGCTCTTTGCCTTTTTTAAGTCGTGCAAGATGAATGTGGTCTGACATATTATTCACTTTTTTGCCTGATTGATGAATCTGCTGATTTCTTCTTTTGAGATGCGGACCATAGCTTCATTTTCGATGTATGCCGCGTCGATCCTGTCCTGGGTCAGATTCTCATCGAGGAATTTTTTCATGCAGGACATGGCTAATGTAACTGCGTCATCTCGGCTCATCTGGTCTTTGTATTCTTTTAGCAGAATTTCTTCTATCTCGCCATCTCCTTCACCAATAACTGCTGCTTTGTACTGGAAATAGATTCCTGTTGGGTCAGTCTGGTACAGTGATGGACCTTTCCTGTCGATACCTGCTACGAGCAAGGAAACGCCGAAGGGCCTAAGACCGCCTGATTGGGTGCATACCTGTTTTAGGTTGCAAATGTCCTTGACGACGCTGACGACTTCGATATTTGTGTCATAAGTAACTTTATTCTGCTGGGCATTTACCTGGGCACGTTCCATAAGTACTCGTGCGTCAGATAGGATTCCTGCAGCAGTAGCGATGATATGGCTGTCGATCTGAAAGATCTTCTCGACCGAGTCTGCGATAATGAGCTTGTCCACTATACGCTTATCTGTCACTAACAGGACGCCTTTATCGTAGACCATCCCGATTGCAGTTGAACCTTGTTTCACCGTCTTTTTCGCATACTCAACCTGGAGCAACCTGCCATCAGGACTGAACATTGTGATGGCGCGGTCGTAACCCATAAGCTGGTGCGGCATTGGTTGTTGTTGCATCTTTGCTACCTCCCTGTGAATCTCATCGTTTTCTTGAGAATCCCGCTAACTCCAAGACTTCTTACCATAACTTCATGGCCGTCTATCTCGCGCAGCAGGACGAAACTTGCTTTGACGTGATCAACGTATCTGTGGTTGATACGAAGAATACCTGTGTTCCTGTCGAACTTGTCCTTAAGGACTTGCATCCCCGCCTTGGCAGCTCCAAGAGTCCCCACAAGCGAACCAAAGTTTTTAGTTATGGACCGGATGATGGCATCCTTTGAGAGAGAACCCTTCGAATCATATTCGAAGACCATGTATCTTTTCTTTTCACGTAATGTCGGTAAAACAGGTTTCAGCTTCTTCTGAACATTCATAGTATAAGCTGAGAAGTACAATCTTCTTCTCTCTCTCCTGCAATCATGAAATTGTACCTCCTTTATAAAGGTTATGGCTGCTTAAAAAAAGAATCAAGCACAATCAGATTATATGGTAACGGTTGCGGCCAGCTTCTTTTGCGCTATAAAGGGCGGAGTCTGCTCTTTTCAATGCCTGCTCATAGCTCTCATCCGCTCCAACATCATGGATACCTATACTCATGGTGATGTATGGCCTTAAGGTTCCATTGTCTATCATTGAACGTATGAGCGAGTTCTCTTCGGCAGTGTCGGTATAACGTTTCTTTATGTATTGCAGATTCACTTTTGCCATGACAGGGCGTGATTGTTCAATGATCCTTCTGTTTATGAGGTCGGCGATAGCTCCATATCTAGACTTGGGCACATCAACCACAATAACTGTGAATTCTTCACCACCATATCTACCCTTGATGTCAGACTTTCGGACGCTTGAACGCAAGACGCTACCTACTTCAGCCAGCACCATATCACCTACCTGGTGACCATAGGTGTCATTGAACTTTTTGAAGTAGTCGATGTCCATCATGAAGATGCCAAGGGATCCAATACGCCTTTCCCGTAACAGAGAAAAAAGTTTCTTTCCTTCGCTATCCAGGAATCTCCTGTTGCTTATCTGGGTCAACCTATCTTTGAACGCCATCTCTTTGAGCAGACCTTGCAGGAAACCTCCGTCTCTTTCTTTCTGTATCCGTTTATATTCGAGCCTTTGAAGCAGGTCGGCAGCTTCAGCAGTGACCAGAGAGGCTACGGGCTCTTTACTTAGCAGAAAGCGGTATTCACTGAATTCATCCGGTCTTGTGAAGGTACGGACATCTTTCTTGATGTCATCCGGGGTTATTTTATTGCGGTGAATGAGTCGTGCAGCGAACCTTCGGTTAGCGTCTCTGTTCCAGAGCGATTGTACAAAACGCTTGGCCTGTGAGTTCCTCTCCACTATCACATCAAGCGGGTCGTGCAGCGCATCCTTCTCTGCACGTATGAGTCGGCTGATCTCTTCCTGCAGCCTGTTGAGCTCATAGACTATTTCTTCACGGTTGATGTAACCCCCTTTTTCGAGGGTTTTATACGCATTGTCAAGTATTTGAAGCTCTTTTTCTATCATGCTTCTTTGCTTATTGACAAGACTTCGAAAATCATTGACGCGTCTTGCGAATGCCTGCACAAGATTCTCTTCCTCAGATTCAAGCATCAGCATCTTTTGGAGCCTGTCTGTAACCTGAGATTCATCAACCATGCGGAGGCTTCGTATCCTCTGTATCTGGTCTTTGAGCAACTCTTCCTCATGTGTCAGCGTCAGATGAATATCCTCAGGGGGCCTGAGTGACCGGAATGCCTCTTGAAGTGTTTCGATAAGTTTTTTTAGAAGCGGTTTTGCTTTGCTGGTGTCATTGTAGAGTTCTTTTATGATGCTTTTTACCAGTTTTCTGTGGTCATCAAGACTTTGAAGCCGTTTTTCGAATCCGTTTAGCGCTCTTTTCTCTTCCTGTGAAAGCCTGTCCACTTCTACAAAGAGTTCTGTCACGCCCATAGACTTCGTTTATCTGTCTAAGCCTATTAAAATGTTTTGAAAAACCATTTTATGATTTGGCAAACCCTGAAGAAGTATACTCTGACCTCTCGCCATCTGAAAGACTTAAATGCTGCGACCTATTTCTCACCTCTATGGAATTGCATGAGATTGCTGCGCATCTGGAAGCCAAAGAGGATACGATCATCATGGGTCTGATCGAAAGGGCGCAGTACGGCCGTAATCGCGAAGCATACGATCGACCTGCAAAAGGATTCAAAACCAACAAGACGCTATTTTGGCAACGCATGGCTCTACTTGAAGCTGTTGACGTACAGTTTGGACGGTTCGAGATGCCTGAAGAAGTCCCTTTTACCCAGGTACATAGCCTGCCATTACGGATTAATCCAATAAGGCCCGCATTACCTGTGTCAAAATACCATCATATCAATCTTACAAAGCAGATAGCCAACAATTATTTCACACTTCTTGACCAACTTTGTGCCACAGATTTTGACGGTCATCTTGGTTCCTCAGTGGAGGCTGACGTACATGTTCTGCGCCATCTTTCAGAAAGGATTCATTATGGTGCATTCTATGTTGCGCAAAAAAAGTACGATGAGCAGCCAGAAACTTATCGTTCTCTTATAGATAGGGATGATCAGAGTTCAATAGAGCAGCTACTTACCCGACCGGAAAAGGAGGAAGAGATCATTCGTCGTGTCGATGAGAAGGCACGTTCCTTTCAACAGGGAGTCAATCTTGATGTCCGAAAAGCGGTAGATCCAGGTCTTATAGTGGAATTCTACAGGCATTCAGTTATTCCTTTGACTAAATTGGGTGAAGTCCGGTATCTTATTGCCCGTTAGTCCTTTCATCTCTGCTTGAGAGGTCTTTACTGCCATTAACCTTATATACGATTAGCATCGGCAATTTTTTCTGAGGTAATAGCAATGCCATATGACAAATCATTAGACAAAGAATTGTTCGGTGAAGAGATCGAATTTGAGACAACAAAGGTAAAAGTCAGTATCATGAGCTATAATGACGGTCAGAAAAAACTGCAGCTATCAAGAGAAAACAGGGATATGAACTCTGGAGAATTCAAGTTCTCGAAGCTTGGCAGAATGACCAAGGAAGAAGTTGAAAAAATCCTTCCCATCATGCAAAAAGCATTTGGACAGATGGAATAGGTTTTGTCTGCCAGTTCTTTTTTCTCTTATTGCTGAATCAGCTTTGAGATTGAAAACGCCAAATCAGTACTTTAGCGCTGTTATTTCTTGTGTGTTTTAAGAATAGTAAAAAATTAAATTACTTTTTCTTGACTTTTTTGATCTCTTTTTCAAGACCTAGTTCTTCAAGAAGTTCTTTATAGCGGTTTCTGATGGTCACTTCAGTAACACCTGCAACATCTGCGACTTCACGCTGGGTTCGCTTCTCACCATGTATGAGTGCGCTCACATAAAGTGCTGCTGCTGCTATTCCTGTGGGACCACGGCCTGAAGTTAGTTCTGACTCCTGCGCTTTCTCAAGTATCTCGACAGCATGGGACTGAGTCTCTGGACTTAGCCGAAGAGAAGAGCTGAACCTTGCGATGTAATCCGCAGGGTTTGAGGGCAGAATCGTTATACCAAGCTCACGGGTGACAAACCTGTAGGTTCTTCCGATCTCTTTTTTCTCGATCCCTGATGCCTCGCTTAACTCGTCAAGAGTCCTTGGAACTTCATGCCGTCTGCATGCTGCGTAAAGTGCTCCTGCAACGACTGATTCCATGGATCTTCCACGGACAAGTCCACGTTGGACCGCAAGTGTGTATATTCGGGCAGCCTCTTCTTCAACGGACTGAGGCAGCTTGAGGTAGGATGAAGAACGTTTAAGTTCTGCAAGAGCAAGCTTAAGGTTTCTCTCAATAGCCGTCGAGATTCGGTACTGCCATTTTCTTAGGCGGAAGAATTTGTTCCTGTCCTTGCCACTAAGACTATAGAGATCTGATTTTTGACCTACTTCTGTACCTAGTCCCATATCATACTGGGTATACGTCATAGGTGCGCCGGATCTTCTTTTTTTCTCAGCGCCATCTGAATCGAATTCACGCCACTCCTGACGGAAGTCAACCATCTTATCTTCAATAACTAGACCGCAGTCTTTGCAGATGATCTCGCCTTTCTCTTTATTGATGAAGAGGTTGATGCTTCCGCATTCGGGACATTTCCTTACATATTGACTTTGTGTCATCGTGCCTTTCTATAGGTTACTTTTATATAGGAGAAAAGTTTGCCAGTGATTGGCTACAACCACATCAAATGGTTGCACAATACTATGGATTTTCCCCCAGATGTAACCATAGATTTTTAAAAAGAAAGCTGGATACTTTATAAAACTTTCGGAGGATTCATAAATTTTTCCGAAGAAAACCCTATTTTTGTACTTATAACCAGCTCATCAAGTTATGCTGATACGCATTGACACGTTTAGATTCATCGTGTATCCAGATTATGTGCTGGCGCAAATCTGTATCAAATTTTAGAACCTTTTCTGCGAACGTGTGCGATAGATCCTTGATGCTATAGATGCTATCATAAACGGACTGCATCAGGTTCGATTTTGCGGCCGGCGTCATGAGGTGTCCGTTTTGAAAAATCTGTTGGATAGCGTCCCGAAGGGTATGTACCAATCGTTCGAAAGCTTCTTCGAATTTTTTATCAAACGTCAATAAATCATCCTCATCTGCGACCAAATTGCCATCCTGTAGTACCTTCTGGATCTGCCTAATCTCATTGTCCTCTTCCCGAACGCGCTGGAGACTATTGATGATATGAGGCATCATGTCATGCATGTAATGGATGCGCCGGAGATCTTTACGATCTTCATTAAGTCCAGAATACTCTATATGCTGCAACGATTCGAGATAATACTCGATCCCCTCTTTATGTATGAGCATACTTGTAGTATGATCAATACTGATTAATAAATGTTTACAAACTGACCTGGTTGAACCGTGTGTATTCTCTGATTTTTGTCCTGTTAAAATCGATGATGTTCATGCTGTATTTCCAGTCTCTGAAAAGTACTACAGATACTATCTTACTTGTTATATTCTGGTCACGGGCTTTTAAGAAGAACTCAAGTCCACTTGTGCACATTTCGAAGTATGGTTTTTTTATGGTGTGGCTTCTGGTCTTGACGTCGAAGATCTCGATCTCCTGTATGCGACGGTTAAGCTTGTCGATAGTGAATGAGATGATATCGCAGTGCATTCCATATTCGCGCATATACTTGATGAAATCTTCATGTCTTTTGGATACAGTCAATCTGTATGTGTCAAGTATTTCATCAATACCTTGGAATAGGTTCGTCTGAAAGATGAAATTGTTCTTTTTGTACCTCCTCAATTGTACTTTAGACACAAATTCAAAAGCATATCCTCGGAGGTTGATGTCGTTTTTTAGGTCGCATATCATGCTATTGCATTGATAATCAGTATTAATAGCAGTTTGGGAAGTAATTATGAAGATTTTTTGGATCTGGTTAGTTTCGATTATACTTACTTGTAGAGTGCCCGCAGGTCGTTGTGCGATTCATATGTAAGAATGAATAGAGGGGAGTGGATTCTCACAAACTGCAAGCTCGGTTTACAAGCTGGTTAGTTTCGCTTAGCTCAAGCTAACTTTTTAGAGTACCCGCAGGTCGTTGTGCGATTCATATGTAAGAATGAATAGCGGGGAGTGGATTTGAACCACCGACCTCAGGGTTATGAGCCCTGCGGGCACTCCAGGCTGCCCCACCCCGCTGCTGTGTGGAACATGCTAAACTCGAACAGTTTATAAGATTTTCTAGTGGGGCAGCTTTTTCAAAGGGCTAATATAGGAGTGTTCTTCATCAAACTTCAAGTATGCGAATTGATCCTGAACCTAAGTTTGATTTCTCAGACGTGCTTATCAGACCTAAGCGCAGTACTCTCACGTCTCGCAAAGAAGTTGATCTTACAAGGAATGTCAAATTTATGCATAGTGGCAAGTCTTGGACCGGAGTTCCAATCATAGCTTCAAATATGGATACTACCGGGACTTTTGAGATGGCTAAGAAATTATCAAAACTCCAGATGATTACTTGTCTACACAAGTTTTATGGACCTGAGGAGCTTGCGAGATTCTTCGCATCATTCAATGCGCCTGATTATGTAGCCTATACTCTTGGTATAAGGGATGAGGATTTTGATAAGCTTGTAGAGGTTCTTCGGTTAGGCTTAGGTAAAGATTTCAATTTTATCTGTCTTGATGTACCCAATGGTTATCTTGAAAGGTATGTAGAGATGGTAAGGCAGTTGCGAAAACTATGTCCTACACACACAATTATGGCTGGCAATGTTGTCACCAATGAGATGACAGAACAACTTGTAATCGAAGGTGTGGACATAGTGAAAATTGGCATAGGAAGCGGCAGTGCCTGTCTTACAAGAAGGCAGACTGGAGTCGGTTATCCTCAGCTGAGCGCAGTAGTAGAGTGTGCAGACGCAGCTCATGGTATAAGCGTGGATAATTCTTGCGGCAGGATTATCTCGGATGGTGGCATTCAATACCCTGGGGATATCGCAAAAGCGTTCTGTGCTGGAGCAGATTTTGTAATGATTGGCACTCTATTCAGTGGTTTTGAGGAAAGTGGCGGAGTTATCGTAGAGAAAGATGGACAGAAATTCAAGGAGTATTACGGCATGAGCAGTAGAAAGGCTATGGAGAAACATTATGGTGGTATGGATACCTATCGTGCCAGCGAAGGCCGAAATGTTCTAATACCCTACAAAGGTCTGATAACCCCCTATTTGGAGGAGCTGCTAGGCTCTCTAAGGAGTACCGGGACTTATATAGGTGCCCGAAAACTTAAAGAATTTAGCAAACGAGCTACATTTATACAGGTGCAAAGACAACTAAGCACATTATTAGAAAACTATTAAAACCATTGCTTGTATGAATGCTTCTATGGCCAAGATACTGATTGTTGATGATTCTAAGTTTGAAGGAAACCAGGCAAAAATGATTATCCAGGAGCTCGGTCATGATGCTGAGCTAGCAAGGTCGTATGATCAAGCTCTTCTCATGTATAAAAATTCAGAATATGATATAGTACTTATGGATATTCTTATGGAAGAGAAGGATGGTATCGTCATGTTCCAAGAGTTTCGACGTATCAAAGATGTACCAATCCTTTTTATCTCAAGTCTTGATGAAAAAGAACTCGAACAATTGACCAAAGAAAATAAAGCCCAAGGTTATATCTGCAAGCCGATAGATCCTGAAGACGCTCAAAAAGTATTGGATGAGCTACTTTTATAAGCATGGTTCCATTTCTCTGAATATGTTTATATATCTTGTAGATGAACACGTTTTGAGCCACCCTGCAGGCGTTCCCGATGAGATAATGGACTATATCCGTGTCCAAAGGGTCGATAAGGGGCTATCATCTGTACGCGAAGGCCATTATCTTCTACCAACAAAATTGGCGCAGGATATATATCTTGGGGGGCTAAACACTTCCGCTGAAAAGGCTGCGCAAAGAACTCTTGACCTTCTTCTTCATAATGAAGTGACACTTGTTGAGCCGATATTTCAGCATTCTGACGCTTTGTTCCCTGCCTATCCCATACCAGGTCAGGGTGTTTTTGACGGAGTAATATCTTTTTTTACATTTCTGCAACACTATGAAATCAATCCACGAGGCTTCCTTTGGCATCAGGGTGAGGCGATGTACGCATGGGATTTTGAGAGAGGTGTTTTGATTACGCACGGCACGGTTGATGACTACTTGCGGTCACATTTACATTAAATTTAAAAATGGGTTGCGAATCAATCTTGGATACGCAGCCCCTTAGTGTAGCGGCCAATCATCTCGCCCTCTGGAGGCGGGGACCTCGGTTCGAATCCGGGAGGGGCTATATTACAAAAATCATAAGGTGACTTCTTGGCTTAGTTATTGGGTCATCTTGGGCATTTTGAGCGATTGTACAATTATTGATTCTCCCTCCTATGGACGTCAGGGCAATACCTATAAAATTCATTTGTACCTTTCGTGTTACCATGGATAGATTATTCATCACAAAGCAATTGGGTGATGGCGCTTATGAAGCGATGAGGTTGACACTACAACAGGCGGAACAGAAAGTAACTCTAGCAGATAGAATTGCAAGAGAGAGTCTAGAAGTCAGATTTGAATACCGAGAATGTCTTGTCGATACAAAGGAGTGCGGAAGCGAAGCTTTAGCGAAGGCATATGCGAATCGTGTCGGTCCACTACAGAGACAGTTTGATGCTATCAGCGGCCCCTTGGAACAGATTGCAGGGCAGTATCAGTTAGGTAAGCATTACTGAATGAGAATCTTTTTTATCTCCTCATACACATCTGGATAGATAGATGGGTCAAGCATCTTGCTGTGAAGATTTATGCCAAGACTGTCTGTGCATGAGCCGTTTATCTGAATGTTAGTTGCATAAGTTAGTTTCACATTATCTGCAGTTGTGACACCATCACCATCAAAACCCGCAGTAGGGCAACCGGTTCCATATATCGTGTAGATTTGAGCATTCACTGGTATGTATGTTGAAAGTTTCTTTAGAAAAATACTGTCCTTCTGCATATCTTCGCATTCAGGATCTGCACCAAAATTGTTGCAATAGTCACTTATCCTGCCTATGATGCCGCCGTTGGGGGTGCCTATCATAATGACTTTGTCTATATGTGTGTCGTCAAAAATATTCATGTATTTTCTGGCTACTAATCCACCCATGGAATGCGCTATGATGGTGACTTTGTCTGCACCTGACTTTGCACGTATATCTCTGATACTTTCATGCAGACGTATCGCGTAGTTCTCGATGTTGTCATTCTTCCTTATTGTAGCTGATGCAAGGCCAAGGTCGTAATAGCTGAACAGATAATAGCTATGTCTAACACTGAATGGGAAAGGGGCAGCACCGAGCTGTTCATCTAGACCTAGTTCTGGTTCATAGGTATTTCCATCAAGTACGATCCCATCATGTGAGAGACGTTGCTGGATCATGGAGAATGTGCCCTGGATAGCGGATACTCCGCTTCTATCTGTAAATGAATGGCCATGGATGAAAATGATGGGGTATCTGGCTGATTCACAAGAGTTACATTTGTCTTCAAAACAGCATTCATCACGTATGAGCTTCAATCCTCTAACATTGAGATGTATCTCTTCAGTTGGTAATGAGATATTTTGAGAACCAATATCAGGTACACCAGGCAAAATGTCCTCTTCTGTACTGCAATATTTTTGAATACTGGTTATATTTGACGAGCAAAAATCAGGACCAGCCAACTCGATGTATCTGCTGATAGTCACGTTACGTGCAATCCTTGACGCGTTTAGTAAGGGAAGAAGTTCAGTAAAGGTATCACTGAGAGGTACGCTAACAGCATAGGCGTTCTTCAGCCCGTCCCTATGCAATACCTGAAGCGAGCTAAGCAATCGCACGCTCTTATAGAGTTCGTATGCACCGGAGTAATCTTGACTCTTTTGAAGGAATGAGAAAAGTTGGTCTACGTCATTTAGTGATTGATTGAGCACATTGAACAACTCCGCATTGATGTTGTAGATGCGGATGAGCTCTTCAACCCTATTACGACGTTCTTGGACGTAAGTCACGTTTAGAACCTGCAATTTTAGATTTAACGCCTCCTGGAATGCAGCTTCATCATAGAGTTCCATCATTAAAGATTCTGTATATCTTGCTTGGTCAAGTTCTTTTATGAGTAATGTGAGATTCGCATTATACCTTACAGGCAAGTCTTTTGTGAGATTAGCGATGCGGTAGACCTGGGATTCATATTCTGCTATTCTGTAACTGAATTCAGCAAACTTAGTCTCAACTTCTGATTTCATGGTCTCCTGAGTGTCTGAATATCTGTGTTCAAGTACGGTCATGGCGGAGTCATGCAGCACTTCAGCATTGCTTGGGCAAAGAAATGTTGGCTTATTGTAGCAAGAGGTTTCTGTGATTATGTATCTCTTTCCGGGTTTTGGACTCTGCATCTTGACATTGATAACATGCTCTAGATGAGCAGCCTCCGACTCTTCGAATGACAGCACTTTATTGGTCGCAGTATCATAGGTTGTTATGTTGCAGAAAGAATCGCAAAGCCAGAAATTGTCCACTTCCAGGCTCTTCTTAAAGACTATTCTCTCATCGTTCTGAACCGCATATGTTTCGATGCGCGGTTCAAGATCGATGTGAATCTGATCATTGGTAAGGATATCGATGTGGATTGCTGCATAAAACCCTAAGAGCAGGATGACCACTATGGCTATAATGACAACTATAAACCGCTTCCAATCAAACGGTTCATCCTTTCCCCTTCTGCGCATATTCTCTGTTAGGTTCAAGTACTATATTAATTCTGGGACAATCCTTTTAAATCTATCCAGAGTTATGGACCATATGGTGCAAGAGACAAAATGGCATTCCTGGTTCACTGGAAATCTGCCTAAGGGCTGTGCGCAGTGTGTCCAGGGAAGGAAGCTGGTACTTTTTATCACAGGAAAATGCGGCCAGAGCTGCTACTATTGTCCTGTAAGCGAGAAGAAGTTTGGTCATGATGTGGTTTATGCCAATGAATGGCAGATAACTGATCCGGATAATCCTACGGAACTCCTTGAGGAAGCAAAGCTTACTGAAGCGAAAGGGGCAGGTATCACCGGTGGTGATCCGCTCATGAATGTCAATAGAGTCTGCGACTATATTGAACTTCTCAAGAAAGAATTTGGTGAACGATTCCATATCCACTTGTATACTCCGCTTCAATTAGTTACGGAAAAAAACCTTAGCAGGTTATATGAAGCAGGACTTGATGAGATTCGTTTTCACCCTGATATTGATGATGAGAAATGGTGGGGCCGTATGGAACTTGCCCTAAAGTTTGATTGGGCAATGGGTGTCGAGATACCCGCATTGCCTGGAAAGGATGTTGAGACGATGCATCTTATCGATTACATCTCAGATAAACTGGATTTCATCAATCTAAATGAACTTGAACTCTCGGATACCCAAGTGAGTCACTATAAGCTAAATCCAGAAGAGCATGAACCCAAGGACGAACTTTCCTATGGTGTCAAAGGAAGCAAGGATATGGCACTAAGGATGGCAAGATATGCTGAGACGAAGGGATTGAGCGCGCATTTTTGCACAGCCAAACTTAAAGATGCAATTCAGGTTGGCAATCGAATGAAGAATAGGGCTAAAAATGTAGCTCTTCCTGTGGATAAGGTGACTGAAGATGGGTTGCTTATCAGGGGTGTGTTGTATATTGAAGGCCTGGAGCCGGGTTTCGACTATCAGGAAAGGCTGATCAACACTTCTGTCGATCTTGAAGCAAAAAGAACCGAACTTATAAAAAAGAACCTCTTCAAGGAGCACGAAATTTTCATAGATGTACCTAAGAAAAGATTCATCGTTTCAAGAAGAAAACTGAAGCGGTATGCCAAAGAATTGAAAAGAATATGGTATGTGCCTGCGATAACTGAAGAGCAGCCCACTTCCCAGAGCCTTGAGCTTGAGATTGATTATCTTTGAACACCTTTTCCAACATGTTTAAGACTGAAGCGGTTGAGACGGATAATGCCATCACGGGTGTGCTCTTCCGGATGCAAAACTATCTTTTTCATCAGTCTATCAACGATAAGATTGAGTCCACGGGCGTTCGCTTCTGAAACCGCATTTTTTGCCAGGTGTTCAAGTAGATCATCTGCAATATCAAGCTCGTAACCTTCTGCGAAAAGAATGCTCTTGTAGTCGCTGAAAGGGGTGAGGTAATCATCGCGAAGAATGCGCAGAAAATCATCTTCACTAAGGGATTGGGTTGCAGTTAGCATAGGGAATCTTGCTACAAATTCTGTATGCAGACCATATTGCACAAGATCCTCATGGACCACTTCTGACATTGACCGGCCAGTTGGCTGCACTATATTCCTCAGCGTTGGTTGTTTGTCTACAAATGCTCCTGCTGCTACGAATAGTATGTGATCGGTGTTCATATATCCGTCACTGAGCTTGACTGAATCACCATCGCACCAACCCATCACTTCATTTTGGATATTGTCTCCAAAGCCATTTCTCTGCAATGCAAGTTTGTCTATCTCATCTAGAAATACGATGCCTGTTGGTGAACGGGATTTTGATTTGTCATAGATATCCTGGAAGACCGTGTGAAGGTTCTGACCTATGTACCCTTGTGCAGTTCGTGAACCTACTTTGGCCATACTTATAGGTAGATGTGAGACATGGTCCCGGATGACTTCCATAAGACGTGTCTTACCTGAACCGCTTGGTCCGACGATTAGTGTATTGGGTTTCTTTACCGGCTGGTCGCTATTCCTGCTCGCCAGATATGCCTGATACCTCTTCATCATGATGAGGAGTGTCTCTTTGGCATCTTCTTGACCTATGACGAATCTATCGAATTTCTCTTCAAGGTTTCCACCGACATCTTGATTAAGTATGGAATAAGAACGATTTGTGTTTCTTTTATGAGCTGTGTGCAGGTTTCTGATGTATGGGGAAAAATCCGCACCCGTAAGGAAATAAGGTGCTGGACGAGTATTGCTGTCGAAACGCAGATACATGCCCACAGTCCCATTATTCGTATCAAAGGCGAAGACGACCGGTTTTATTCCTTGAGGTCCCTCTATTCCGACGATATCTTCAGCAAAACTGCGAAGACGCAACGGAACCATATTCTCTTTTATGGGGGTGGAAGTGCATTTCCCATCATCCCCTATTGTGGCATACTCAGTACCTATCATGCCTCGTGTATATTCAAGCGCCAGTCTTGCAGAGTAGACTCCCTCATCAAAATGGAATTTTCCCCTGAACTCATTATTTTTCACTTCTGTTGGAATCACATAACATTCAGAGGTTTGGGTCCTGAATTTGTACTGATGCTCAGAAATCTGTAGTGCGTTGCTGATGTCATCTCTATCCTGTAACAAGTCTGATAACTCTGTATCCCATGTCGTCATTGCAGAATGAAAGGAATCAAATTCCATTTATAAAAGATATAGCTAAATTATTTATAAAAGAGATTCTGACCAACTTGTATGCCGATCAAAGAGCGCCTCGCAACTCGTCAGGAAGAGCTGCAGATGATGGAAAACCAGCGGGAGATGCTAGAGTATCTTATAGAGATAGGGAAGGAGCTTCCTGATTTTCCTGTTGATTTTATGGAGCAGCATAATGAAGTGCCCGGATGTGTATCAAAGGTATACATAATTGTATCGAAGGATGAAACAGGAATCCATGTACGGGGGACTGCAAATGCGCTTATCGTGAAAGGATATCTGGCAATTCTCTTCGAAGCGCTTGAGGGGGCGTCACCTCAAGAGATCTTGGAGGAAGGAGATGCTCTCATCGGCGCATTTGTGGAGGCATCAGGACTCAATGTGAGCATGGTCGCAAGCAGAGCAAATGCGTTCGCCAATGTTTTTAGATTTATCAAACAGAAGGTCAAGGATATTTGAGGTACTATCTTGAAATTCTATGCGGTCGCTAAGGGAAGGGGAAAGGTTCCTGCAATTTACGAATCCTGGGATGCATGCAAGGAAAAGGTGCAGGGTTATCCAGATGCCAGATACAAGAGTTTTAAGACTCGCGAGGAAGCTGAAGAGTTCCTTGGCCTGCATGTACAGGATGTCTATATTTTTCCGTATGAGGCGTATGTGGATGGTTCTTTCAATGGAAAAGATTACAGCTATGGGTATGTTATCTTACTGCGCGGCAAAATTATTGAGCAGGTTGGCAAGAAGGGTCATAACAAGGATGCCGTGGCTTTGCATCAGGTGTACGGTGAGCTAAGTGGTGTGCTTGCTGTAATGAAGTATTGTGTAAACCATGATATTAATGAAATTATGATTCACTATGATTATACGGGGATTGAGAGTTGGGCAAGGGGCACCTGGAAACGTAACAACACATTCACGATGGACTACCATACGCGTATGCAGAAATACATGAAGACCATAAAAGTAGGATTCACCAAGGTTCGCGCGCATTCAGGCGATGCGTACAATGATTTGGCGGACAGCCTTGCAAAACAGGCTCTACTTTGATTACCTACTAGGTAGTTTATAAATGAATCTGAATTCTTTCATAGTATGATTCAACGTCTAAGGGATGTTGCGCGGGGCAAATCTGTAGCCATCTTAGGTTCAGCTCCAAGCGTAGAATTGTATCGTTCTTTGGAGGACTTGACTATCGCAGTAAATGGTGCATCCCAACTTGATGCTAAAATTGACTACTTTTTGTCTGGTCATCAAAGTGCCCATACCAGAACATGGTTTCCACACGATATGACTCTTATCCTGAATTCAATGTCAGCAGTATACTCTAAGCATTTGTATGATGATGCGGTACGGGAGACACTGGTAGATGCTTATGAAGCAAGTTTGCAAACCTCAGGACTTGAAGATGCTGCAGGATTTGTATACAATCATTTGTTTAGAGGTCTGCCACCACCCAGGGAGCCCCATACCTTTTTTTATTTTGAAGAACCTACAACAAGTTTGGAGGATGCTGTACATCCAGCTCAGCAGGATTTGTTTGGTGGTGGAACCAGTGCCTGTTTATCCTTGCAAACGGCACAGATAATGGGGGCGCGTGAAATACACCTCTATGGCTGTTCATTTGACAATCACGATGGGGACCAGTATCTTGGAGGAAACTATTTCTATGAGGCAAAACCTGGTGAAAGAGGTATCACTAATGCCGATCAAAGACATTTTATGGATAGGGTCATAGACATTATTCAGATGAGAGGTCTACCGGTGTATATTCATGGACCCAGTAAACTAAGCAAAGGTACATTTTTAGATTGATTTTGGGTTTATTGTTTTCTGGTTTGTATGCAGCTTATAGAATTCTCCAATCTTGAGTGCAATAAATACTGCTACCAGTATATACCAGATAATGTCTCCTGTTGCCTTGCCTACGTGAATTAGGGCAAAAATGACTGCGATGTAAGCCAATCGATGCAGCTGTTTCCAGTATTTGAGTTTTCTAAAAGAGAATGTATTTGATGTCAGGTATAATGGCAGCATGATAAGTAGGCTAATGAATCCGTAAACGATTATGTCCTGCGGGTTAAAAATATCAGCTGGAGTTAAGTCAAATGCGAAGAAATACCCGATTGAGTGGAGTAATGCTAAGTAGAAGGTGAGGATGCCTAGCTCTTTTCTCATAGAACTAAACGCAAAGAAAATCTTAAGCTTGGGAAGTAGTACTGCTAGTGGGCGAACCATCATAATGAACGCTAGTAGGTACATGGACCACTGACCGGTATATTTACCTGAGTCATAAAGGTTTATGGGGTTAAAGAATATACCATAGGTTATCCATCCAAGCAGCAGCAATGGTATGATGTAGTAGGATAATGTCGGCAAATATTTTCTGAATTTGCCTGTTCTACCCTGGAAAATGATATCATTTAGATTCATTATCTATGCACGTGGTAAGAGAGTTTATAATGCTTATGCACCAGAAATGAACATTCTGATTGACCTAGTAAATTTTTACTCTTTAGCATTTTTTGATGGTAAGCATCTCACAAGATTAATAAACACCAATTATTACTTGACCAAATATGAGATCTTCAAATCCAACCCTACGTGCTGATACATTTACGAATGTACAATCACATGGTACAGGTCATATGACTATTGATGGAACAGTCAATAAGACAACTATACTGCTGTTGCTTTTGGTATTTGCCGCAGCATTTACTTGGCAGACCAGCGCCGCAGCAATCTCGTCAGGAGTGATGTGGCTATACTATGGTGGTATCATTGTTGGGTTAGTTTTGGCTATAGTTATTGCCTTTAAACATGAATTGGCACCTTATCTGGCACCTTTTTATGCGCTTGCAGAAGGTGTTGCGTTGGGCGTGATTAGCAGTTTCTTTGAGATAATGTTTCCAGGCATAGTCATCCAGGCTGTAGGACTTACGTTTGGTACGATGTTCGCGATGCTGTTCATCTACAAGGCTAAGATTGTGAAGGTAACTGAAAACTTTAAGATAGGTCTGATGGCTGCTACAGGTGGCATCTTTGTGGTGTATATGATTAGTTTTGTCGGCAGCTTTTTTGGGTTTAACATTCCTTTCATACACGAAAGTGGTCTATTGGGAATCGGATTCAGTCTCTTTGTTGTGGTCATCGCTGCTCTTAATCTTGTCCTTGATTTTGACTTTATTGAGAAGGGGGCTCACCACAGAGCACCTAAGCATATGGAGTGGTACGGAGCATTCGGACTGCTGGTAACACTTGTGTGGTTGTATATTGAGTTTTTACGATTGCTTGCAAAGCTTAGAGACCGTTAACCGGTCACATCATTGCCGGATGTTTCGGATGCGGTCATCATATTTTTTTGCACTTTTTTCTCTTTGAAAGTTCTTGGTACATAAACTTCTTTGTTGGATAATGGGTGGCGACCAGTGAAGTACATTGCGGTGCTAAGTGTGCCAGGTGTTGGAGTAAATACCTGTGTGAGGTTGGTGAATAATCCGTTCTCTTTGCAAAATTCGTGGAGCAATTTCATCTCTTTGTCCGATGTGCCTGGATGAGCTACTACCCAATACGGAACAAGGTTCTTTTGGGTGCCTTGTTTTTTGTTCGTTTGGTCATAGAGCTTGAGAAATTTTTTGAAGGCTTTTTGGTCAGCCTTGTTCATCTGCTTGAGCACCTGGTCGGCCACATGTTCAGGAGCAATCTTTAATCTGGTGGTGAACTTCATGATGGTTTCAAAGAGCTCAGTTTGCTCCAGAATAACATCATGGCGTATAGCGCTTCGCAGTTCCAAAGATGCAGAATAGGTATTGTTTAGTTTGGCTATTTCTTCCAGCAGCTTAATGAGTTGGTCTGAAAGGACTCGCTCAGAGCATCCTGCGCATTCCTGATTGCAGTATGCTGACTTGTCATATACGGTAATTTCTTCTTCTATGATAGTCGAGAATATTTTCTTTTTGATGTTAAATAACTTGCATTTTGACCCGTACATGTTGAGGGTTGGCATGGTCAGGTCATTAATTTTAGTCACTCCATTTTTGTAGAGTGTCTCAATTTCATTTGTTATGCTTTTGACGCTTCTTTTTGCGATTTCCTTACCTTGTACGAGAGGGATAATACAGAAATTGCACGAACCCCAGCAACCTCTTGCTATAGGCACAGAGCTCTGCAGGAAACTGACCATATCTTGAGTATTTTCCAGGTTTTTGGTTCCCTGATGCAGTCTTCGAGTGAATGGGACATCATAGATGAAATCCATCTCTTTCTCTGTTAAGGTGTGGGCAGGACGTGTATGCATGACATAACCTTTACCGCAAGGTTCGACATAGTTTTTCTCCGGTATGAGATGAATGATTCTACTTAACAGATTGAACTTGTACTTGTCTTCTGTGCAGCTTTCGAATGAGGGTAATCTGATAGTGTGGCTGGGAATTTCAGATTTTTTGATGCGAAACGCGATGCCTTCAATGTCTAATATGGCTTGTGTTGATGGAACTTTGGTCTTTTGTAGAAGGTGCAAGAGGGATAGAATACTCCGTTCCGCATTTCCATGCAGAAGATAGTCTGCCTTGCTGTCATTAAGGATACCTCGTCGCAGTGCATTTTCTTTGTAGTCAAAGTGGGTAAACCTGCGTATGGTTGCTTCCACTCCACCGAGGACGGTTTTGCAGCCTCTATCCAGCTTTTTAATTTCTTGCGTGTAGGTGATGAGGGCCCTTTCCGGGACTAAGACGTTGTCTCTTTTGCGAAGCATTGGTGTATAATTAGCCAACATAGAATCAAGCAGGCCTGAGGTGATGCAATAGAAGAACTTGGGAGAACCGCAGGCTTTGTACTCGTGCTCCTGCTCTGGTTGGGGAATTATGCCAACTTTCCAGCCCTTTTTGTCAAGAAGGCGTGCAATGAGTGCAGTGCCACTTAAAGGATGGTCATAATAGGGGTCTCCACTTATGATAACTACATCGAATTCAGTGAAGTTTTTATAGTACGCTTTCCCTTCGGCTATTGTTGTCGGTAAAAACATACCGGGCCAGAACAAAATCGATTTTATATGTGTTCGTATATGGAAGATTTCACATTTGTCACAGAAAAGCAGGAATTACAGGAAGTCACGACGCTTCTCATGCGGTCAAAGGAGATTGCATTTGATCTTGAGTGTGAGAACAATCTGCACCGTTATGGTCAGTATCTGGCACTTATACAGGTGACGGATGGCAGGCATCATTTCATTATCGATCCTATCGCTACTGGAGGTCTAGGGGCGTTTCAAGAACTTCTTGAAAGCAAGGATCATGTCAAGATAGTGCATGATCATACTTTCGACCTACGGATACTTAATGCTCAGTTCTCTTGCAGAGTTAAAAATGTGTTCGATACACAGATCGCTGCTGTGTTTACTGGAAAGACAGAGGTAGGGCTTGCGCATCTGCTCAATCTTTATTTTGGTGTAGCGAAGGAGACGAAGTTCCAGATGGCAGATTGGACGAAAAGACCGATAAAGGAAGATATGCTTGAGTATGCTATCAATGACTGTCTCTATCTTCATAAGCTTAAGCAAAAATTGATCGATGAACTTAAGGAGTTAGGCAGGATGGATTGGGTAGAGGTTGAGTGCGCGGCGATCGATGAAGCAGAACTGTTCACGAGAACCCTATCGTTTATCGATCTTAAAGGGGCAAAAGCGCTTGGTCCTAAAGAGAGGGGGAGGCTTGCGCAGATTTTTAAAGTCCGTGAGCGGCTAGCACAGAAGGTTGATCGACCTATCCACTTCGTGATCAATAATAAACGAATGATTGAGCTTGCAGAACGTCCTCCAACATTGAAACAATGGTTTGAGATGCGTGGTGTGCACCCTATCGTACGCAGGCGTGGAAAAGAATTTTACGAAGCGATAGAGACGGCGAAACCAGTACCCGACGAGCCTGTTGAAAAGAAGCGCTATACTAAGGAACAACGTCAGTTTCTCCAGGAGCTGACCAACACAAGGAATAGCATAGCCGAAAAACTTAAGCTTCCAGGACATCTTCTTATGAATAAGGATCAATTGCAGCAGATTACACTTACCAAGTCACTGGATATGCTCAAGCCTTGGCAGAGGGCAGTAGTGTCGGAAAAAGTGGGACCTCTTCTTAAGTGAACGGAATATACTGACTGTACCCTAAACACTCTAACAAAAGATATGTTTATAAATGTACGCCGCATGCTTCTCTTCCATGTGGAGGTCAGTAAAGAAACATGCTAAAAAGGTCTATGATGACCCTTTCCAACGCTATCTCTATATTGTCCTGTTTATATTTGCAGTATTCTTGATCTTTTCCGGAGGCGATGAACAGGTTGTACAGAAAACAGATTCTGACCTTGAATTCCATTTCTTCCATCATCCAAGCTGTCCGCACTGTAAAGCTCAGAAAGTGTTCAACGAGGAGCTTATGGATCGCTATCCACAGGTGAACTTCATCTACCATGACACCTCTGATCCTGACCAGTCGGAACTGCTTCGACAGTATGCAGTCGAGTATGGTCTTGATGTTGATAGATTGGGTGTCCCTGCAACTTTCTTTGGGACATACTCCAATATCGGATACGGCGAAGTAACCGGGCCAAAGATAGAGAGCGCATTGCAGGATTATATTGAGAACAAAGAAGAGGCTCTTGGTCCAGCTAGCTTAAATGCGGAACCCAGGGAGATAAGCACCACCTTTACTCTTCCGTATTTCGGCGAAGTGGACGCGGTAGATTTTAGTCTACCAATGCTTGCAGTGGTCCTTGGATTTGTTGACGGTTTTAATCCATGTGCTATGTGGGTTCTTGTGTATCTGATATCTCTGATCATGAGCATCAAGGACAGGAAGAAGATTTGGCTGCTGGTAGGTACCTTCGTCGCGGCATCAGGAATCCTCTATTTCCTGTTCATGACTGCGTGGTTGAATGTGTTTTTGATTATCGGTTTTCTTCGACCTTTGACCATAATCATCGGCCTTGGAGCGCTTGGAGTAGGAATCCTAAACATCAAGGAGTTCATCGAGACAAAGGGTGCACTTACTTGTGAAGTTGGAGATGTCCAGTCAAAGCGCAAGACAATGAATAAGATGGAACAGATTGTGCATGCACCTCTTACCTGGGCTACGATGGGTAGCATCGTTGTACTCGCTTTCATAGTCAATTCTATAGAATTCGCGTGTAGCGCCGCTCTACCTGCAATTTTTACCCATGTATTAGCGATCAGTAACCTTGGTACCTGGCAATATTATGGTTATATCCTGCTGTATGATTTCTTCTTCATGCTTGATGATCTTGTTATTTTCGGTCTTGCTGCATTCGCTGTAAACACCAGTATAGGGGATCAGTATGCAAAGTATTGCAAATTGATTGGAGGAGCTGTGCTATTAGGTCTGGGTGCTATGCTGGCGTTCGCTCCTCAGCTTCTGGCATAGGCTTATAAAATATCATTCTCTTCTTTTTACCATGGGAAGACGTCTACGCAAAAATGTCAATGCAATCATGTTCATATTTGTTATCATCATAGCAACGATAGCAGGTTTTAGCGCTGGGATTGTCGCATCAAAGATGATAGATGCGCCTAAAGAGATACGGATGTATAACTGGTATATGAGCAGTTCAGACACGATGGTAAGTCCCCATCAGCTCATGTATATGATTGACAAGGGAATACCGGTAACTATTGTCGATTTGCGTTCATATGAAGAGTATGAGAAGGGTCATATCGCCACAGCAATCAATATACCTGTTTTTCGCAATAAAGAGGGGTCTCCAAGGGCATTGGATGATATACTCCTAGAATTCCAGGCGCTGGATAAGTCTTCTGAGATTGTTGTCTATTGCTATAGTGAATCATGCATGACATCAAAACAACTTGGTGCTACGCTTGCGGGTGAGAATATTTTTGTGAAACAACTCAATGTGGGTTATTATGAATGGAGTGAAGTTCCCAAAAGTTGGCTGCATCCGCATGAGCGGTTTAATTCGAGCAGATTCATCGCTACCGGTGATGGACCTGGCGAAGTAATTGTGAAGAATCCTGGAGTATGTCCAGTCGATGGCGGATTTGGTTGCTAGTACTCTGGACGAAGTCCAGATTTGTAGAGCTGAAATATTTTAAGCGGTGCGTCTTTGAGAGTCCTAACAAGTCTGCCTGGTCTTCTGCTCAGTTTATTGTCGACTTTTTCACAAAGTTCTTTGGCATCGTCCATAAAGCTGTCAAGCATCTCGTCAAGAGGGCCATTGGCATATAGACTATCTAATGACACATGTCCGTAAATAGGCTCGATTATTTCGGGTATAGGTTCCATCCAACTGTGATGTTTCTCAAACACCGATTTTTCGCCTACATTCTGCACTATTCCCTTGATCCAAAGTTTCGCAAGGCTCTTTGACTGCATACCTTTTGTCGCAATCATCTTGGAAGCGGTGAGCACATGAAAGAACGATTTCCACTGACCTGGCATCTGATAAAAGTCTGCCAACGTCTTGGCGCAATCTCTTGTAAGATAGGATGGAAGTGACTTGGTATGTTGGATAATTCGTGTGATGTCTGGCTCATTTTCTTCAATTATGTTCCCAAGAGTGATCTCAACAATTCCATGAGCTATATCGATACCTTTATTGCCACGTTTATCAAGCGTTTGGTACGAACGAGCTAATTCTCTTGCTGCAGGCATGATCACGTTCGTATGGAAATAATCATCATCCTGTTTGTGGTGTGCTATCGTATACAAGGGATGAAGCTGTTCATGCCTCTTTAGAATATCAGATAACCTGTATGCGTCTTCATGGATACGTTCATGGTGCCCTGTTATGGGGTTGTATGCATCAGGTGTATTGAGATGTCGCAATTTTGGATGCAGACCGAATAATGTGTCGATGTCAGGCAGGAATTCTCCGAGCACGGCGATGTAGAATTCTTTAGATTCGGTACCGTATGCGTCCTTAAGTTCATCCTTTCGGAGGAATACATGTGTGCGCGTATCCGGCATATAATCGGTCAGGACTCAATGCTATATATGTTTTGCTCTACTTTCTTTTCGTTAAAGCGAAGGAGCCGCTTGGAAGCACACGGATGATGTCATCCAACGGGACTTTTATTTTTCTTCTAATATCTTTAGCGATGCTACTGGCTTTGCTTTTACCTGTGGTAAGTACGATGGACTCCGGACATCGCAAATCGATAGCTTCTTTTGGTCCGGCCATAATGGTATCATCATACATTCCTACTGCAAGATTTAGCCTGCTCTCGTGATAGTGAAGTTTTCCTCTGATCATGAAGGCGCCTTTCCCAAGGAATTCCCCTGTCTGTGCCTGTTTAGTGACCTGCTCAGGCGCGACATGAAACACCGAAACAGATTGCAGTCCTAATTGCCATGCTTTGGAAAACGTCATCGTAGCATCAGCAACCTCGTTTAGAGTGGCGTCTGAGACCTCTTTTCCTTCTGTCTTGATTAGAAAGAACGGGGATCCTGCCATGTCTGTATGAAAGATGATGTCATGTGGTTCTGTGTGTTTCTTGATAAGAATCTCGTTTGTTGTGGCATCCCTTCCGCCGATGCACAAAAAACCCTCGGATGAATAGAACCACCTGAATTTCTCATACCATCTTTTTTCGCGATGCTTCTGCACTTCTATCTCTTCTTCTGTAGGCAAGTCCTTCTCCAGTTTCTCCATCTTCTTTTTTGTCTCTTCGATAGTTAGCTGTGCCCCCTCAAGTTTCTTTCTTAGCTTCTTGGCTTTATCGAAGTAGATGCCTGCGTTCTCTTCAAGCGTCTTGTCCAGATGAAGATCAATTTTCATACGTGATATGGATGAAAGTGTCTATTTAAGGATTACGGCACATCACATGCTCTCAGAATATATCTTAAGGAGAAGCTGACATGTGGCCAGAAGTATCGGGCCTATGATGAATCCGATGAATCCGAAGAGGCTTATACCTCCAAAGACGCCGAGCAGAACGATGACCGGGTGTATATTGGCTCTGTCTCCCAATATTTTGGGTCTGATCACATTGTCTATGGTGGAGATGAGAAGAAATCCATAGATCATCAATCCTATGCCCTGCAAAATAAGTGTATTGTCAGATGCAAGATAGCCATTAAGCATGGTCACCAAAGAGATGGGGAGCCAGATAATACCTGTACCTATGACAGGTATCAACGCGAAGAAAGCGGTGAAGAGTCCCCAGAAGACCGGGCTTGACACCCCAAAAATGAAGTACCCTACACCTGCCACAAATCCTTGCACCACAGCTATGATGAGCTGACCGAACAACAGACCGCGTACCATACGGTCAAAATTGGCCACAATGGTCTTTTTGTGCTTGGACTTAAGTGGCATAAATTTTGGAAAGTTCTCGAGCAATGTTGATTTGCCGTCTCTTAAGAGATAAAATGTCATGAAGAGCACGATAAAAAGACTGAGTACAGCAGAAACTGATTGGGTGATAAGATCGCCCCCTTTCTGCACTATGAATTGGGAGATGCTTTGCATACTGTCTTTTATGATGTTCTTAAGCTGCTCATTTGCGCCAAGTTTTTCTATACCGAAGGTAAAAGCGCAAGCGGCTGAGTTGCGGTTCTTGCAGAACTCAATCTGTTGTGTCGAATTAAGCGTCTTTGAAGTCAATTGATAGACTGTCTGAGCTTCAGCGGTGGCTTTTGTGATAAGAGCAGCGAAAGGCAGGATGAAAATTATTACCAGGATGATGCAGATAAGGAATGCTGAGATATTTTCATTCTTAATATGTCTGTTGAGCCATCTGTAAAAGGGAAAGAAGAGATATGCGACTATGAAAGATGTTAGGATAGGAGTAAGAAAATTCCAGATGATAGCGAAGATGACGAAAAAAATCAGCACTATCGAGATGATATTGAAATATTTCGTATATCCTCTCATACTTTACACCCCTTTATTGTAAAATATGGGCCTGCCCAGACTCGAACTGGGGACTCCCGCCTTGTCGAGGCGATGTCATAGCCACTAGACCACAAGCCCTTTAGGTAGTCTTGCAGAACAAAGGTCTGTTTAAATAGATTTCGATAGGTAGAGGGCGTAGTCAACTGGTGCCTGAATGGAGGTCTTCAGCGCAAGGTACGATCTTTGAGGACTGGTCATCATGTGAGAACCGAACCTGGCAGGCATGCTATGCATGTCAACAATCCTTGATTTTCCATCAGGTTGCACAATCATATCGAATCCTATCTCAGCTATACGGCTCTTGAATCTGTGCTCCAGCTTCTTGAGCGTCTGCTGTGCAGTATCAGCAACCTGAGACATTACTGGTGTAGGGTCAATGAATTGGCTGAATATCTGTTCGCATCCGATAGTCTCACGATGGAAGGAGTCGGTAGTTATGCCTGTGATGGATGTAATATGCGGAATGCCATGCGCTCCCCTTTGTACTAGAACACGCAACATGGTCTGGAAACCGTCAACCTGTACCGATTCAATATGCTCATGCATTATGTAGCCATAATCAGGAGTCACTTCCTGGATGACTTCGAGTAGCTCATCGTCTGGAATGTCTTCGACTATGCAGTCTATCCATTTTCGTTCTTCATCCTGTACTTTGTATACCACGGTGTACATGGATTCTTTTATGACCTTGATAGCACGGGTAGGCCTGCTCCCATATCGTGGCTTTAGATAGAAATGGTCGGCGTCGATGAGGTGCATGCCGTCATACTCTACAGCTCCTGTCTGCAGTAGTCTGCTTACCATGAGTTTATCTCTGGAGAGCTCATGCAGGCCTGCAGGGTTTAGAAAGGTGGACCTTTTTCGCAGCTGCTTCTGGATCAATGTGCTGCTTTTTTTGTTGAGGAATGCCCGGTCGTAGACAAATGCTGGTATGGGGAATGTTTTGGGCGTCCACTTATTTTCTGTAAGGGTGTAGCCAAGCACGTAGTCATTATGGATGTCTTCTGGAGAGAAGACGAACACTTCCATCTCCTGCTTCTGACCATAAGAAATTATCTCGGAGAATAGCCGAGTCTGTTTCCTAAAAGGCTGTGCGAGACTGTCGCTCATCTTTCGTGAAAGTATCCCCAACATGATGTGAGAGGGAGCATTCCCTGCTTATATTATTTATGTTACTCTACCATAACATGTTGGCTCATCTGTAACTAGGAAAGAACTTAGGACATGTAAAAGGGTTTAATACTCCACAAATTATATAAATGACTTTTTGGCGTTTTTTTGCAGGGTGTGTACATGGATAAAGAGATTTCCGCGCTAAGTGAACAGGCGAAAAAATATTCTACAGATATCGAACAGGTTCGGGCCGAGATGCAGAAAGTGATCGTCGGAAAGACCGATGTGATAGACAAGCTGATTATTGCGCTTATCTCTGGCGGGCATGTCTTCCTTGAAGGTGCCCCTGGGCTTGCGAAGACACAGATGATCAAGACGCTTTCAGAGACACTGGATGCGTCATTTCAAAGAATCCAGTTTACTCCAGACTTGCTTCCAGCGGACATCATAGGTACAAAAATATACAATCATAAGGAGAATGCGTTCAAGACGCAAAAAGGACCAATATTTGCGCAATTTATTCTTGCTGATGAGATCAATAGAGCGCCGCCTAAGGTGCAGAGCGCTCTGCTTGAAGCGATGCAGGAGAAACAGGTGACCATCTCGGGTGAGACATACAAGCTGGAGCGTCCGTTCTTTGTGCTTGCTACGCAGAATCCTATCGAGACGGAAGGCACCTATCGCCTTCCGGAGGCTCAAGTTGACAGATTTATGTTCAAACTGCTTGTGGATTATCCCCATAAGGAAGATGAGAAGGAGATCATGCGAAGGTATACTACGAATGCTCTCCTGACGGTAAAAAAGGTACTTCCGCTTAAACGGCTTATGCAGATGCAGGAATTCTGCAGGAATATCTATTGCGATGAGCAGATCTTCTCGTATGTAGCTGATATAATCGACGCCACTAGGGATCCCAAGGCATATGAACTTGATCTTGATAAGATGATCGAATACGGGGCAAGTCCACGAGCGACCATATGGTTGATAGTGGCTGCAAAGGCATATGCGATGCTGCATCATCGGGGATATGTCATCCCGGAAGATGTGCAGGACATAGCCTATGATGTACTTCGCCACCGGATAGTCCTGACATATGAGGCTGAGGCTGAAGAATTGACATCTGATGCTATCATCACCCAGATATTGGAGAAGATTAAGGTACCATGATTACTATATGCTGTGTCAGCAGATTCAAGAATGATTTTGTAAAGATGGGTTTTGATGAGTACTATAAGCGACTGCAAAAGTACTATACTATGTCGCTTCTTGAGCTTAAGGATGAAAGAGTCTCGAAGGATGAAGATGCAGTCAAGCTGATTGAGACACAAAGGGTGCTTAAGAGCACCGAGGGAATGTATCGTATCTTTCTTGACCCTCTTGGCAAAGAGTATAGTAGTGTTACATTTGCAGCTCATATGAAAAAACTGCTGCTGGAACAACAGCACATCGCTTTCTGTGTTGGAGGAGCGCTTGGATTTTCCGAAGAAGGAAGGAAGCATGCTGACGAGGTCATATCTCTTTCAAAGATGACGTTTCCCCATCAGCTGGTGAGAATTCTGCTCATAGAACAGATCTACCGATCGTGCATGATAAATAACGGAGTGTCGTATCACAAATGAAGGAAGTATTGCAGGAAGTTCGCAAGGTTGAGCTATCCACCCGTGGACTTGTGCAGGGACTTTTGCAGGGTGCATATCACTCGGTCTTTAAGGGGCGTGGCATCGAGTTTTCTGAGGTTAGGGAATATGTTCCAGGTGATGATGTGCGTGCGATCGATTGGAATGTTACTGCCAGGATGGACCACCCCTACGTCAAGGAGTTCATAGAAGAGAGGGACTTGACTGTATATCTGGTTCTGGATCGGAGCGGTAGTTTCTCGTTTGGCAGTGATAAAGACAAGCGAATGGCATCGGTCGAGATAGCCGCATCACTGATGTTTGCCGCTCTAAAAAATAATGACAATGTGGGACTGATGCTGTTTACTGATGAGGTAGAGAAATATGTTCCCGCACGAAAAGGCAGGAAGCATGTGCTTCGTCTGATACGTGAAGCTCTGTACCATGAGACTTCGTCAAGAAATACGGATATTGCAGCTGCTTTAAGATTTATCATGCATATCGCGAAAAAGCGGAGCATCATATTTCTGGTCAGTGATTTCCTGGCACACGAATACAGCAAGGAGCTTTCGCATATAGCCAAAAAGCACGATGTGGTCGCGCTTAGGATAGAAGACCCGCATGAGCAAGAACTGCCAGATGTAGGTTATGTAGAGCTTGAGGATGAAGAGACAGGGGAGCAGATTCTGGTGGATACGAGCGATCCGGAGTTTCGTAAAGAGTATGAGAGACTGTCCCATCTGGAACACATGAAGGTGGAGAGACTCTTCATGTGTGCAAAGACTGATGTCATCCCTCTGCGCACAGACCAGGACCATGGAGTTGCATTAAGAAAATATTTCCATAGGAGGCATGTGGTATGAGTCTTACATTTCTTCATCCACATTTCCTTTACGCACTGCTGCTTCTACCAATACTATTGTTGGGATATGTTCTATTTCTGAAAAAAAGAAGAGAGTCGGCTCTTGCTTTCTCTAAGGTTGGTCTGCTCAAAAAAGCTGCGGAGAAGAAGAGGTTCTCTGTAAGGAAGCATATCACTTTTGTGTTGCTTTTCGTGATTGTCATGTCACTGGTGCTGGCTTTGGCAGACCCTCATCTCCCTTTGGAACAGGAGAAGGAAGGTGTAAATGTAGTCCTTGCTCTTGATGTAAGCGGTTCCATGCAGGCTACAGATTACAAACCTAATAGGATAGAGTCCGCTAAGGTCTCCGCAAAGACGCTGATAGAGCAGCTGGAACCCATGGACCACGTGGGTATTGTCGTTTTCGAGACAGGGGCTACCACTGCTTCATATCTTACGCAGATGAAAGACAGGGTTATCGACAAGCTTTCAAGCATAACTGCGAAGGACGGAAGAACAGCGATAGGAGACGGACTTGCGCTTGCTATCGATATGGTCACTTCCATCCCCAATAAGAAGAAGCTGGTCATCCTGCTTAGCGATGGCGTCCACAATTCTGGGGTGATCTCTGTAGGCGAAGCTATCCAATTTGCCAGAGACAATGAGATTCAGGTCTATACTATAGGGATGGGCTCAGATGCGCCAACGGTCATCGGTTATGATTTTTTCGGCAGACCTCAGTATGCTGAATTAGATGAATCCACACTTAAACAGATAGCGAAGGAGACTGGCGGAGATTATTACCGTGCCGTCGACGACAAGACGCTTCAGGATATATACGAAGGTCTTTCCGAGAAGATAGAGCGGGAGAAAGAACCTACGAGTATCAAAGACTGGTTCATAGGTCTCGCCCTGATATTATTGATAATCGAATTGTATCTTCGTTATGGAAAACTTAGGATATTACAATGAGATGGAACAGTATATTGATGGTAGCTATGGTCATGATGATCCCTGCCGCTTATGCTGAACTGAGTGTGGTCAAGCAGGCTCCCTTGCAGGTTGAAGCAGGGCAATCATTCTATGTAACATACCAGGTGTCTAACACGTATAATAGAGCTTTGGATGTATTCGTGGTCGATAATACTACGGATGGAGCATCAGGAGTCGATATCGCGTGCATGGCGTTGCAATTGCCAGCTTCGACCAGCGGTGTCCTGGACCTTAGACAGAGCAATGTCAATCTACCCATAGTTTTCTATGAACCCGGGGTCTATGAGATAGAAGCTACGCATATGCATTTTATGAATCCTGACCTGGGTATTGTCGATGAGGTAGTGAGTGAGTCATTGACCATCGAAGTTACCGGTAAACCGGTTCCGGGTAACAGGAGCATCCAGCAGGTGTTCCTTTGTGATGAGCAGCAACAGCAACAACAGCAACAGCAGCAGGAACAGAAAGAACAGCAACCATCAAAGGAAGAAGTTGAGCAGCAGATAGCGAAAGAGGAACAGGCACGCCAGGAGGCGCAGCAGGAGATGCAGGAGCGGTATGAGCAGCAAACTGATGCGCAGAAGAAAACTGCAGCAGCGCAACAGAATTCGCATCAGGATACCAGTGCGACTAAACAAGCTCTGCAAAAAGAGCAGGAGCGTCGCTTGGCACAAGAAGAGGCTTTTAAGGAAGCATTGGAAAGCACTGAAGAGTATGCCTCGCATCAGGATAAGGTATTCGATCAAAAAGAGGTAGAGACATCTACTAACTCAACAGGTGATTTCACCTATAATTACACAGATCCGCAATCGGGTGAGCAGCATTCACTGCAGGGCAAGATGGAAAATGGATCTGTCACAGAGATGCTGGATACAAAGAATTTTACCGAACAAGAGGAGTACCAGCAACTGGAGCAGATGCTTCAGGATCAGGGTTTCCAACCTTCGCAACAGCCTCAACTTGGCCAAGCAGGGGAGGTAACCCAGGAATTTGTCAATCCACAGACAGGAGAGAAAGCGGAGCTTCGTGAGGATGAAGAACTCGAGGTTTCGCTGACGGATGCGCAGCTGCTTAAGCTGATACAGACATATCCATCCGCAAACAATGACGATCTACGTGAACATATAGAGGACTGGGGCAATTACTCGTTGCGTTTTGATGCGAAAGGCGCGCACTTCATGCACCCCGAACTGAAAAAGCCTGTCCTCTTCAATGTGACTACAGGTGAAGTCTTGGACAGGCCTGATTTTGGTGGTTTTCCAGCATGGTCGCTTGTTGTTCTACTTATTGTGGGTGTGGGGTTGGTGATACTATATCTAAGGAAAGAACCTAAAGAACAGGAACATCCGCAACCGCTTAGGGATATCCGCAAAGAGTCCATGGAATATCTTGATCGCGCTCTTGCATTATTCGAGCAGGGTAAACACAAGGATGCATACAGTCACTTGAGTCTAGGCATCCGACACTTCTACAGCTGCACCTACGGTACTGGTTCAGCGTTGACAGAACGTTCTTTGAGGCGCCTCTTGGAAACAAAAGGACTTAAACGTTCAGAGATACTCAAGGCGATGGAGATATCCAGATTGGTCGAATATGCCCGGTACGGTTCAGAGAAGGAGACCTTCCTTAAGTTTCACCAGAAATCGGTGGATATTATCATGCAAAACGATCGATGAGATGCGGGTTTCGCAGAATCTCTTCAAGCTCTTTTTCCGTTCTCTCGCTGTATTCTCTTCCAGTAGTATTTTTTTCTTTGTTCTTCATCCAATATCTGATAGCATCAAGGATGATGTGAGAACTGTATTTCTTCTTCAAAATATGGATGAAGGTTTCCGTAAGCATGGAACGATTGGCATATCTTTGCAGGTCAAGATAGCATCTTCTTTCTTTTGAGAATATTGCCCCTACATTGTCCATCCAACCCATTGTTCACATTGATGTTGACAGCTATAAAAATCTTGCTAGGTCTGATAGGAAGAAATGATGTTGTTCTAAAAAGTTGTGGAGAGCTGAAACCCTCAATATTTGAATTAGGAATGCCTTAGAACCAAAGATTTTTAAACTAAACTTGTATCCTAGTCTAAAACATACGGTGAAGTATATGGGCCGAATCAAAACTAAGCAGATTAAACGAATCACACACGAGCTCCTTGAGGAGTATGGTAGCACCTATAAAAAAGACTTCAGAGAGAATAGAATGCTGGTAGAGCAGCACGCAGATATCAGCAGCAAGAAACTGAAGAATACAATCGCAGGCTATGTTACCCGACTTGTCAAAGGCGGTCTAGAGTAAGCAATTACACGGGGGGTCTAGTATGACTGCAGATAACTCAATATTCGTGGGCAACAAACCATTCATGAATTATGTTACTGCTGTAGTCATGCAGTTTACCACCAAGCATGCAAAAGAGGTCATCCTTAAGGGCAGGGGAAAGTTCATTTCCCGGGCTGTCGATGTGGCTGAAGTTGCATGTAAACGATTTCTTGAAGGCGAGATTATCGTCAAGGGCATCACTATTGATTCTGAAGGTTTCCAGAATAATGAGGGTAAAGATGTCAGAGTTTCCATCATAGAGATTGTCCTTGCACGAAAAGAGTAAGGATGTATCCAACACTTTCATCACGCTTTATTCTCGCTCCCTTAGCGAATATCAATGATATCGCCTTTCGTAGACTTTGCAAAGAGCGGGGCGCGGCTATGGTCTGCATAGGCCTTATCAGTGCGGAAGCACTCATCAGGGGTAATGACGCTACGTTTGACATGATACAGACTTGTGAGGAGGAAAGACCGGTAGCTATCCAGCTTTTTGGACAGGATCCAGACGTGTTAGCAAAGGCAGTTCCTTTGTTAGAGCCATATGCTGATGTCATCGACTTTAACATGGGATGTCCTGATAAGCACGTCATGCAGCAGGGTTGTGGGTCGACGCTGCTTCTTGAAGAACAAAAAGTAGTAAGACTGCTAACTGCGATGCGTGGAGCGACCAAGAAACCACTAACTGCAAAGATACGCATAGGCATTGATTACCCCCTCCATGACGAAATCTTGTCGCTTGTTGTTGCGATGGAAAGTACTGGGATTGATGCGCTAGCAATACATGCGAGGACAGCATCCCAAGGCTACAGCGGACATGCTTATTGGCAGATCATGAAAGAGATCAAAGAAAAGGTACGTATTCCAGTTATAGGAAGTGGAGATGTCAGAAACATGCTAGATGCTCGGCGCATGATCGAGGAGACTGGCGTTGATTATGTGATGATCGGCCGTGCAGCTATGGGGAATCCCAATATTTTCGCTGGAAAGGATGTGGAGCAGCTTACCCTGGATGACATAAAGACTACCTATTCTGAATACCTCAGATATGCAGAACAGTACGGTATCGAGAAATTTGCCTATCTTCGGATGAAGGGTCAATTATTCTTTAAGGGATTTGAAGGTGCTGGCGAGATGCGTGCGGCGATAGGAAAAACAGCATCGCTTACCGAACTATTAAAGTTACTATCTCGGAGTAATTAACTTCGATACCTTTATAAACGCGTTCTCATTTTTCTTTATAACACTTACTACTAAAAAGGGACAGAAAGAGGCTCACTACATGAAAAGGGGATTACTTGTTACCGTCTATGATGAAGCGACTACAAAAGCTGCCATCGCTGGTGGAGTAGATGCAGTACTTCTACCTCTTAAAGAACAGCATGAACATCTCCTTCCACTACTACTTCTTCACGATGTTGAAGTCTTTGTCGATATCTGTGGCATGCGCGATGAGGATTATCATGATAAAAAGAAACTCCTTAAGCAGTGGCTTGATATGGGTGTCAAGGGAATATGCACAGGCTCTCTAACGCTTTCCAGCAAATTCTCATCTGCAGGTTTTATCACGTTACTGAATCTTGGTTCGCAACTGCTTACCCGGGAATCTTTGAAGTATGTACAGAGCACGCATATTATTGTCTCTCCTGAGATTGCTCACAAAGAACTAAATGAACTACTTACTGCTGAACGATTCAGATTCGTCATCACCATGCATACGAATATGAAATATTATCTTCATTCACGTATAAGACATAATCTTCCTGTGCACTATTATCGGGACCATGACAGAACTCTGGGTGTTGAACGAGGTACGTTGCGAAATATACCTGATCTGTATTCAGTAAGTTTTCATCAGCATATCAATGCTTTGACACATGATTCTATCGACTACATGCTTATTGCGGACACTACCAGAAAACCGTACGAACAATTTGTCCTTGTCGACAGCTACAGAAAGTTGATGGACAATAAAGCATCAAAAGATACGGTGGAACGCATAGAACTTATAGCAAGAGGAAAGATCTCAGACGGAATGTTCAGTCACCATGTGCCAGACTTGCGTCAGAAGAAGGGTATTTACCTCGGTGTGATTGGCGAGTCGGGATTGACCCTGCAGGCTGAACTTAAGAAAGGTGATCAGATACTTATCATGACAAACAAGAAACCGGCGACATACAAGCTGAATTTCTTCATCTGTGATAAACATAAAGTAACTCGTGCGCAAAAAGATGATACTATACAATTGAATATTCCACATTTCACTGCAGGGAATAAAGTCTACAAAATAGCAGAGTCAGAGGAAGAGATTGATGTCAAGCGTCTGCCTGTCGATATGCATCTTCAGGGAAGGGCCGGCGAACATCTACAGGTAGTCTTATCTTTCAATGGTGTTCAAGTGACCTCAGAGACAGCGGGTGTTCTTGTTCCCGCGAAAAATAATCCTATCACCAAGGATACACTTGCAGAACATATCAAATTTACCGATCATCCATTCTATGTAAATGCATGGGATTCCTCTGTGGAGACTGGTCAATACGTCTCCTTTACTGAACTTAAATACGCTATACGTAAGGCAGCAGATGACCTTATCCTAAAAGTAGTTAAGGAACGTGCTGTATCAGTCACGCTTCCGGATATTCCTTTGGTGGAATCGTTTAGAAATAATGAAATTGCCAGACCAAAACTGTATGTACATGTTAAGAATGTTGATGAAGTGATGCAAGCTGTCCAGCTTAAGGTAGATTGCATCTACTATGATATCTATCAACCAGACATACTTGATGTGAAAGATATCTGCGGTAAACACCATATACCTCTGTATCTTCGAACTCCTAACATCGTTGGTCCTAATGAGTACCGGCATGTCATGAAACTGATTGAGCACTATCAACCTGACGGAATTCTAGTGGCGAACCTTGCGTTCCTTGACATGAATGGCCTAGCTAAGCATCTAGATATCCTTATGCCAAGCTTACCAAAGGAAATGCTTCGCATAAGTGCACCTGACATCGATCTTGACCATACTATAGCACAAGTGACTGGCAAACAGGTTCTTATGGCGTGCAGGCTACCTATAGACGCGAAACGAAAAGAAAAAGGATTCATTTTCACCAAATCTCCATTCGGTGAGACATTGATACTTGACCGCGTGAGTATAAATCATGGTGAAGTTGTCCTAAAACTTGTGTCAAAAGGCCAATCAAATTTCTTCATCGATGTACGGACAAATACTAAGGATATGGTGTCATCTGTAAAAGAAGAGATATATAACGCTATAGAGCAGTTTGGTATGGTCATATCACACTAGACCTTTAAATTAGCCGCTCTGGGAGCTTTATTTTCAGTATACTTATATATGCTGTCGTTTTCTTTATATACTATGTTTATCTATCAGATACTCGCTGATGAAGTGGAAGAAGGGATCCGGATCACACTGTACAAAGCCATGGATGACGGCAGCACGGCAAGCGAGACGGTACTTGTTCCCTACACTATGTATTTGCAGAAGAAAGACTATGAACAATTGGGTATCACGAGCCACCATGTATTTCCTGATGAGAAGACTTTGCAGAACAGGTTCCAGGAGCGTGTCCTAAGGTTGCAGATAACGAGCAAGGAGGTCTATGAATATCTTCTGGGACTTGCAAAACAGACTGATGTACCCTTGTACGAACAGGATGTGAGTCCGGACCACCGCTATCTTATCGATAACCATCTGACGCTTGCGGATGCGATGACACCCCTAAAAAGGCTCTACCTTGACATAGAGACGCTTCCTGACAAAGAGGTAATCATGGTGAGTCTGCATAATGCTGATCTCTCCAAAGTAATAGTCAATACAGATAAGATCCAGAACAAAGATACTCAGGAGTCCGGTATTTATGAAGTCATCGTCTGCCAGAATGAAGAAGAACTGCTTAGACGGCTTAAAGAAGAGATCATGCGCTACGGGCCACACGTAATAATTGGATGGAATGTTATCGATTTTGATTTTATGGTCATAAAAGAGAGGATGGACAAATACAACATCGATTTTTCATTCTCGCACCATGAGGGCTACTGCCATCTGCGTATCAGCACTGATTTCTTCCGTGATAGTACGATGATGTGTCCTGGTGTACTGATCGTTGACGCTATCCATCTTCTGAAAACAAATTTTCTCTCCTATGAGGATTACAAGCTCAATACTGTGAGCAAAGCTGTATTGAAAGATGAAAAGATTGACCTTGAAGAGGAAGAGAACAAGCTTGAAGCAATAAAACGCATGTATATGGAGAATACCCGAAAACTGATGGACTACAATATGAAAGATAGTATCCTTGTCCAGAAGATCTGCGACAAGCTACAGCTGCTTGAGCTTATGCAGCAACGTTCCATCATCACGAACACTCCATTCATGAAGGTAAAATCTCCAATCGCTACGCTAGATATTATGTACCTTACACGTTTGCATGACCGGGGTATGGTCGCTCCTTCGATGGTGGCGCTGGATGATAATACACCTATAGAAGGTGCATTTGTCATCGAACCCATGAAGGGATTCTATTCAGATGTATTTGTGCTTGATTTTAAGTCATTGTATCCATCCATCATCATGACGTTTAATATAGATCCTTTTACCATAAGCAAAGCGGGCCCAATCGTAGCGCCTAATCAGGCATCTTTCCTTCGTCAAACAGGCATCCTTCCAGAACTGATCAAGAAATTGTATGTGGAGCGGGACCTTGCAAAGGAGGCGAAGGATAAGAACAAGAGCTATGCTCTGAAGATCACTATGAATTCATTTTATGGAGCGATGGCAAGTCCGAGAAGCAGGTATTACAGCAAATCAGTGGGTGAAGCCATCACCTCTTTTGGTAGGGAAATCATCAAAAAAGCCAAACAGTTCATAGAAACCAAGGATTATGACGTGATCTATGGAGACACTGATAGTATTTTCGTGCATGTGAACCGTAAGTTTGAGAGTCTAGAAGAGAAAAAAAATTTTGGAAAGGCGCTTGAGAATGCCCTCAATGCTTTTTTCAAAGACTGGGTGAAGGAAACATATGGGCAAGACAATCATCTTCATATCGAGATGGAGAAGATTTACGAAAGATTTTTCATCGCGACAAAGAAAAGATATGTTGGATATGACCAACTAACTGAAAAGCTCCAATTTGTGGGTATGGAAGCTGTCCGCGGAGACTGGACAGAACTTGCAAAGAACTTTCAGACCGAGATCGTCAAATTACTTTTCTCAGGCAGGTCTACTACTGAACTTAAGGAGTACATAAGGGACCATGTCGACCAGTTACGCGACGGTAAATTTGATGATCAATTGATCTACAAGAAGAAGATAACCAAACCATTGGCTGCGTACACAAAGACAACACCACCTCATGTTCGAGCTGCAAGAGAAGTACCGGGTTTTTCCGGGAGGCTTGTGAGATACGTCGTAACTAAAGACGGTCCCAAACACGAATCGCTTATGAAAGACTATGAGATAGATTATGACCACTACGTGGAGAAACAGCTAAAGGGTGTAAGTGATGATCTTCTTGAGGCTCTGAACCTGAACTTTGATGAGATTGTGCTCAACAAAAAGCAGCAATCTCTAGACCAATTCTGGGGCTAGAGGCCCACGATATTTCCATTATCGAAAAGAACCATATCCGGCCCCATATAGCCCGGTTTCTCTATCACTTTATCATTGAGGTGCAAATGCTTTGCGAGCTCAAAGATGTTGCCTGAAAAAAGACCGCCTTTGAACGGTTTTCGATTTTTGCCTTCAACAATGTATCCTAGTCGTATCTCGGCAGAGAAATCTCCGCTCACCTGGTCTGGGACGAAGGACGCGAAAGAGACTATCTCAATGTGGCGTTCTGGTCTGGTAATGGGTGCAGTACCCGGAAGGATCTCGATGACGCCAAACCCGCCTGTTGCTTCAGTGTTCAGATATTCGGCATACTGCTTTGAAGCGAAAAAGGCAGCGCATCTTGATTCTTCAAGCAGACAGATACGCCGTGATGTGACACCCTGCTGATCGAACGGACCAGAGCTGCTATTCTCAGGAAGGAGAGGATTGGTAAAGATGGTGAGCCGGTCATTCTCTGAATGTACAGCTGGTTCTCCTATCTTGTATGAAGACACACCTAAGTAGGATAGTCGGGCGCTGCAATGAGCGATGACCGCATTCATCGTAAGGTCAGGCTTCCAGAAATTGTAATTTGCAGCTCCGCAAAGCAATACTGGCCCGTCATAGTCTACAGCTTTTGCCGCTCTATTGGTGTCTTCAACAGAGAGGATCGCTTCGCGAAAGCACGCCTTAAAGTCGAATGTTTCCGGTTTATCGATCTTCTCATAGACTATATGCTCTGTCTCGCCCTGCTCACTTTGCCAGGTGAGAACAAACTCCATGTAGCATGAAGTGGTGATGTATGTCTTGTCTTTGCAGTAGGATGTTTGAAGCGTTATTGTAACTGATTTTGAGAAAAATTCAAGCGCATTGCATATGATAGGCTTGCCGTGCAGCATCTCTCTTAGCACACCTGTCTGCGTTGTGACAAGATCATCTACATTACCGCTCTTAATGTCTTCGATTAGATATGCGTTGGAGAATAGGTTGTAATCGATGTCACTGTCATCTGTATTTTTATCATCCGGCAGATTATACGGTTTGCTGACTGAAGTGGAGATAAGGTCTATCGCACTTTTAAGTTCCTGCTTAATATCTTCTTCGGTTGCATCAGGACGAAGTGAAAAACTGTATTCCCCCAAACCAGATTCCGTGTCCTTAAAGATGGTAGCATTAATTTTCTTGTTTTTTGCATGAAGGATTGATTCAGGTTTGAGATCACGTTCAAAGTACAGATTTCTTCGTTCCTCATGCGTTATGTTGAGCGTGAATGCTTTGATATATCCATTGGCTTTCGCATCTTGGAAGACTTTTCTCATCCGAGCACCACCTCTCCTATACCAAGAGAGGGACCGCCGCTTGAGACGCGTACCCATTCTTTGTGACCTTTGCCACAGAACCCGATGTCCTCAATCTCCAGATTGTTGCCGACTCCAAAGATCTGACCTATGATGTCTGGTAAGAAACCGGTTATCGCAAATCCATCGTAAAACTCATCAATGAGTTTGCCGTCCTTGATGCGTTGACCGAAGCATCCCTGTATCTGAACTCCCCAACTTTTTGGGTCTTCCATACCGCCGCTGGAAGAGATGATATAGATTCCATCTGAAACAGACGCGATGAGGTTCTCTTCTGGAGTTTCGCCTTCTTCGAAAAAAGTGTTCGTCATACGAGTGTAATTCTTATGGTCGAAGCTTTCGAATCTTCCGTTGCAGGACTGTTCAAGCTCAAGCATGCTTTTTGAGTACAAGTCTGCGATGGGTGTGTCGATGACTCCGTTCTTCACGAGATAGGTTTTCTTGGCCACATTGCCATCATTGTCAAAGTGCAAGGCTCCATGGCGTCCGGGAAGATCGGGGTTGTCAACGATACTCACGAATGACGGCCCTATCTGCTTGCCCTGATAGTTGCTTGCAAGTGCCCTTCCTTTAAGCAGAGTGTCTGCCTCCATACCATGGCCGAAGCTCTCATGCGCGAGCAGTCCTGTAATCTTGGGTGAAAGTACCACTTTATACTTGCCGCCAGGCAGTTTCTTGGCAGTCTTCATCTGTTCGATGCGGATGAAGAATTCGTCGAGGCCTGACTTCATCTTTTCAAGAATGCTCATCCCTGGAGAACAGAATGATTTGAAGACCTCTTTTGTAGCCCCCTCAGATGTTCGGATATACGCGACTAGCACACCGACGGTGATGGGGATATGCTGCTCAAGCTTCTTGTACTTATTCCTGAATATATGCTCTTCATCGGAATTTCGAACCACGATACGGACATTTACAATATCTTCATTGTAAGAAAGTATCTTCGCTCTTAGTGTCTTAAGCTCCTGTGTAAGTGCAGGGATGTCACTTATAGGCGTGTATGCCTCTGGAGTGTAGTCCTGCTCGTGCACTTGTGTGTCAACCTTGAGCTCATGAGTGCCAGTCACTTTCTGAGCGCTAAGATTATCGAAAATCTTCTGAACTTCCTGAAGGTCGGAGGTTGCTTCTTCGATGAATTTGTCTCCGTCCCAGAGTCGGAATTTGAGTCCTGAATCTGTGTCTTTGGAAACAGAGACGTTTTCTTTGTCTAGTTCCACTCTGACCTGCTTTTCAGAGAAGACATTAGCGTCGATGTACTTGGGGATATCAAAATTGAGTTGATTGAATAGGATGTCTTTTATCATAAGATGAAGACGAGGGTTCCTTTATTTAAAGCTTGTTTAAGACTGATAATTGGGGTATCGATGCGGAAGCATAAAGACGGGTAAGAATGCATTGATGCCGTTGTACTTTATTCGCTATCGATTCTCCTTTTTATCAAAGATGTGTGGGATATTTGGCGATTTTGCTGAATGAGACTTGCTGGGCATCTTTGATAATAACTTTGTATTGTGGAATACGTGGTGATTGTATTGCTTTATGTCCCCTCGATGCTCATTTTTATCAAAGATGTATGAAATATTTGGCGGTTTTGCTGAATGAGACTTGCTGGGCATCTTTGATAAAAACTTTGTATTTTGGTATACGTGGTGATTGCATTGCTTTATGTCCCCTCGATGCTCCTTTTTATCAAAGATGTGTGGGATATTTGGCGATTTTGCTGAATGAGACTTGCTGGGCATCTTTGATAAAAACTTTGTATTGTACATCGAGAGGACATAAAGGCCACAAGATTTTTAAGGAATGATGTTCGGATATGATGTTATGGAAGAGTGGAAGATAACGCAGCATAAGAGTAGGATGCCTAAACTGAACAAGCCTATCCTGATAGAGGGACTGCCGGGCATTGGAAATGTAGGTAAACTTGCTGCCGATTATCTTATCACAGAACTCAAGGCGAAGGAGCTGTTGACCTATCATAGCTATCACCTTCCTAATAGTGTGTATGTGAATGAGCAGCACTTGGTAGATCTACCCAGACTTTCACTATATTATGTGACTGGAAAGCATGTCAAGCAGGACTTGCTTATCCTGACAGGGGATGCGCAGCCTAATGATGAACATTCCAGTTATACGTTTACTGAGCTAATCCTCAGGACAGTCAAGCAGTTCAACACGAAAGAGATCATCACGACCGGAGGGATCGATCTGCCTGATATCCCTGAGAATCCGGATGTCTATATCACGGGTAATGATCGAGATCTTATCAATAAATACAAGAAATTTGGCAAGGTGAATGACAAGATATACGGCGTCGTCGGTCCTATAATGGGTGTCACCGGACTACTTACAGGCATGGCAGATATCATCAATGCTAAGTCCGTATCCCTCCTGGTCGAGACTTGTGGGCATCCCCTGTTCATAGGCTATAGGGGAGCAAAGGATATACTTCTCATCATCCAGAAGAGGTGCAAGATGCAGCTAAAGATGGATAAGATGGACAAAGAGATAGAAAGATACGAAGAGGAGCTTGGAAAACAACAAGATATGCTTCTAGAACTTTCTGATAAAAAAGAGAAAACCAAAAAGGATAAAGTTAGTTACATAGGGTGAAAAAATGGCAATCATACAGAAAATTCATGCACGTGAGGTTTTGGACTCACGAGGAAATCCAACGGTTGAAGCAGAAGTGCATACTGAACATGGTGTGTTTCGTTCCATTGTGCCTAGTGGGGCTTCAACGGGTATCCATGAGGCTGTAGAGCTTCGTGACGGTGGAGATCGATTTGGCGGCAAAGGTGTTCTTGAAGCGGTACGGCATGTTAATGAGGATATTGCACCGCTGCTTGTTGGTAAGGAATGCACAGCCCAGCAGGAATTGGATAAGCTGATGAATGAACTTGACGGCACGCCAAATAAGGGAAAACTTGGAGCGAATGCAATCCTGGCTGTCAGCATGAGCGTATGCAAAGCAGGAGCAGCTTCTACGGGTCTACCTTTGTACAGGTACATTGGGGGCCTGTTTGGCAATGAAGATTATGTGTTGCCTGTGCCATCGTTTAATGTTATAAACGGAGGTAAGCATGCCGGAAATGGTTTGTCATTTCAGGAATATATGATGCTTCCAGTAGGGGCCAAGAATTTTCATGAAGCTCTTCGTATGGGCGCTGAGGTGTATCAGACATTAAAGGAGCTTATTAAGGAAAGATATGGCAAGGATGCTATCAATGTAGGTGACGAGGGTGGATTTGCACCTCCCCTTACCTTTGTGAAAGAGCCGCTGGATGTCCTTAATGAGGCTGTAAACAAGGCGGGGTATAAGGGTCAGATAAAGCTTGGTCTTGACGCGGCAGCAAGTGAATTCTATGAAGAAGGTCTTTATTTCGTGGATGACCAGAAAATCAGTGGAGAAGAACTTGGCACAAAGTATAAACAATTGATTGAACAGTTTCCCATCGCTAGTATAGAAGATCCATTTGAACAGGATGACTTTGATTCTTATGCTGCATTAACAGCAGATTCAGGGGTACAGATAGTGGGAGATGACCTTCTTGTAACTAATGTTCAACGAATGAAGATGGCAGACGAGCAGCAAGCGTGCAATGCATTGCTACTCAAGGTGAATCAAATCGGTAGTATCACTGAAGCGCTTGACGCGGCTAGATTCGCCAAAGAAAAACAATGGGGAATCATGGTAAGTCATCGAAGCGGAGATACAGAGGACACGTTCATCGCAGATTTGGCTGTCGGTATCAAGGCAGGGCAGATTAAATCCGGAGCACTCTCCCGAAGCGAACGAATCAGCAAATATAATCAGCTTTTACGTATCGAAGAAGAGCTCGGTGAGCAGGGCAGGTATGCAGGAGAGGCATTTAGGTTTCCATGATTACGGCGCTTGAAGTCAGAAGACAGATCGTTCATGTTGTGCTAGGTCTTCTACTGGCTATCCTATTGTTCCATGGAATCATAAATGCGTGGATCATCCTTCTTTTCTCTTTAGTCGCATTATTCCTCAGCCAAAGGCTTAAGCATGGCAAGAAGGTACCTCTGCAGTTCTTTTTTGACCATCTGCAGCGTCCAAGTGAGATGGCGAATATGCCTGCGCAAGGCTTGTTCTTCTATCTTTTAGGGTCAGGAATAGCCGCGGCGCTATATACGAAGGATATAGCCATAGCATCCATCCTTATCCTTGCCTTTGGAGACAGCGTATCCCGCCTTGTCGGTCCGTACGGATACCTTAAGTACCCATACAACAGCAGGAAGTTTCTGGAAGGGATCATCGCAGGGGCATTCGCTGCTACCATCGTAGCGTCCTTCTTTGTCGGATTGAGCGCAGCACTCATCGCTTCATTGTTCGCTATGCTCCTGGAAGGTATCGATATCAAATACAAAGATATCAAGATCGATGATAATCTCACTATCCCTATAGCGGCTGGTTTCTTCATGACCTTGCTTATATTTTTGTGACTAACTAGTAGTGATTAGTACGAAAGCTTTATAAATAATTTGGGATTGACCCCTCTTCAGTGATACCATGAGCGACGACCTTTGGGCTGAAGATATGGACGAAGACCAGGAAGAGTACATGCTTGATGAAGTTAGCGGCAGGAAAAGAAAATCAGTGATGAGCCTGCTTAATAAGACCAAACTCAACAAGTATGAAATGGACGATATTTTTGGTTAAAGATTTGTTTGAACAGATCTGTTTTCTAATATATTTACACAACTCCAGGAAAACATTTAAATACCTCTAAACTGCATTACGTCTTAAAAAGGGGTATTGCCGTGGACGAACCTAAGAAGATTCTAAATGACATCAAGAGCATGTATGACTCTGATGAAAAGATGGATGACTTCTCTGATTTGGAGATTCCTTCATTCGATGCAGTAGAAGAACCGCAGACCGTAGCCCCTATTTCTGAAGAGATAAAGCCTACAGAATCTGATATTGGATCATATTCCGAGGATGTTGAAGAGGAACATGTCGATGTCAACTTTGTGGAAGTAGAGTCACCAGAGCAACGACAGGATGAATTGCAACCTTTCGCGCTAGAAGAAAGTATTCAAGAGAGTCAGAGAGAGCCCGCATTAAGTTCTGAGCAGGAAGAAATTGAGCCTGAAGTAAAAGAAGAACCGGCACCTCCAATGGTCGGGGAGAAAAACATCCTTGAAGACGAGGGACAACCCCTTATTACTATGGGTCCTGTCATGGCTGACATCAGTGCGCATAAGAGACTGGTCGAGGCTCAACGAGAAGTGTTTTCAGCGGGTGAGGAGGTATCTTCGGAAGAATTCGGCCATAATGTGTCTGCTTTGGAACGAGATCTAGAAAAAATTGATGATAAGATAGCCGCTATCGAAAAAAAGATGGAAGATATCCTTAAAGATATCTAATTTGGTTTGTCTTGGGGAATTTCTTGACCCTGGTCTTTCTTGACTTCTTCTATATAATTGATCTGAAGCTGCTGTACTATGCTTGCCAGCGTCTTGGATTCGGCCTCTGAAAGGTTTCCCCTGGTCTTGAACTCAAGCATCATCAATATGTCTATGGTGCGGCGCGCTTCCTCGAGGTTTCGATATATGTCACCGTTCGCAGGGTTCGCTACTTTACCGAGCAGCATGAAAGCCGATGTCTGCAGCCCTAGTATCAACTGCGTAAATAGATCTTCG